>NZ_JANKOG010000026.1:0-102578 GCF_024656005.1 Burkholderia sp. SCN-KJ | reverse complement strand
GCTGGGGTTCAACTTCGTGTGCGCCGGGGCTCGTACAACCCGCCCTCAACCGCACCGCTTCCCTTCTTCCCCCGCGCTGCGTTTCCGTTAGCGCGAAAGAGGCGTGATTCTAAGCACCTGCCCTCGTCTGCGCAACCCCTTTGTGAAAATATTTTGAAAAGCCCCCGTGCGCTGCCGCGCACGGGGGCTCGGGGTTCGTTGCACCAGGCGATCATGGCGGCGACCGACACCCGTCGCTCGCCAAGCTCCACCCGGCCGCCGGCGAATCAACGGTTCTTGAATACCGGTTTCCGCTTCTCGACGAATGCCGCCATCCCTTCCTTCTGATCTTCGGTCGCGAACAGCGAATGGAACAGTCGACGCTCGAAATGGACACCCTCGGCCAGCGTCGTCTCGTATGCGCGGTTCACCGACTCCTTGACCATCATGACCGCCGGCAGAGAAAACTCGGCGATCGTCGTCGCAGCGGCAATCGCCTCGTCGAGCAGCTTGTCGGCAGGCAGCACACGCGACACCAGCCCGGCCCGCTCCGCCTCGGCTGCATCCATGAAACGTGCGGTCAGGCACATGTCCATGGCCTTCGCCTTCGAGACAGCGCGCGGCAGGCGCTGCGTGCCGCCAGCGCCCGGCATCACGCCCAGCTTGATCTCGGGTTGACCGAACTTGGCCGTTTCCGCCGCGAAGATGATGTCGCACATCATCGCGAGCTCGCAGCCCCCGCCCAGCGCGAAGCCCGCGACGGCAGCAATGATCGGCTTGCGGATCTCGCGGACGGTCTCCCAGTTACGGGTGATGTAGTCGCCGCGGTAAACATCCATATAGGAATAGGTCGCCATCATGCCGATGTCGGCCCCGGCCGCGAACGCCTTCTCGCTCCCCGTCACGACGATTGCGCCGATCTCGTCGTCCGCGTCGAACGCTTTCAGCGCAGCGCCCAATTCATCCATCAATGCATCGTTCAGCGCATTCAGCGCCTTCGGACGATTCAGCGTGACCAGCCCGACTCGCCCCCGGGTCTCCACCAGGATGTTCTCGTAAGACATCTATTTCTCCTCGATCAATGAAATGAGAAACGCCTCGCACATGCGAATAGTTTGATGCTACCATTCTCCGACCAACCGGTCGGTTAATTAATCGATCCAACCCTTCTCAACGTCCATCAGGCCGCCGTCATGACCCATGCACTGTTCACGAAGCACGAAGACACGCTGAAACACGCCCTCGCCGCCATCGAGAGCCGCGGGTACTGGAGCCCGTTCGCGGAAATGCCGAGTCCCAAAGTGTACGGGGAAAGCGCGAACGCCGATGGCGAAGCGGCGTTCAAGGCACACCTCGGCAACACGTTCGTGCTCGACCAGCCGGCGTCCGGCGGAACCGTCGGCGCGGAGCAGTCGCCGTACGGGGTCGCGCTGGGCATCCGCTACCCGAAATCGACGCCCGACGAACTGATTGCCGCAGCCGCCGCGGCTCAGCGTGCATGGCGCGAAGCCGGCCCGAGCGCCTGGATCGGCGTCAGCCTGGAAATCCTCGCGCGACTGAATCGCGCGAGCTTCGAGATTGCCTACAGCGTGATGCACACGACGGGCCAGGCGTTCATGATGGCGTTCCAGGCCGGCGGCCCGCACGCGCAAGATCGAGCACTCGAAGCGGTCGCCTATGCATGGGACGAGTTGCGTCGCATCCCCGCCGATGCGCACTGGGAGAAGCCGCAAGGCAAGAACCCGCCGCTCGCGATGCACAAGCGCTATACGATCGTCCCGCGCGGCACCGGCCTCGTGCTCGGCTGCTGCACGTTCCCGACCTGGAACGGCTACCCAGGCCTGTTCGCCGATCTGGCGACCGGCAACACGGTGATCGTCAAACCCCATCCGGGCGCGATCCTGCCGCTCGCGATCACGGTCCGCATCGCCCGCGACGTGCTGCGCGAAGCCGGCTTCGATCCGAACGTCGTCACGCTCCTCGCGACCGAGCCGAACGACGGCGCCCTCGTGCAGGACCTCGCGCTGCGTCCTGAAATCAAGCTGATCGACTTCACGGGCAGCACGCAAAACGGCACGTGGCTCGAACGCAATGCGCACCAGGCACAGGTGTATACCGAGAAGGCGGGCGTCAACCAGATCGTGATCGACTCGACCGACGACCTGAAGGCCGCGGCCAAGAACATCGCGTTCTCGCTGGCGCTGTACTCCGGCCAGATGTGCACGGCACCGCAGAACATCTACGTGCCGCGCGACGGCATCCGGACGGCAGACGGTCATGCGAGCTTCGACGAAGTCGCGCAGGCCATCGCCGTCTCCGTGCAGAAGCTGACCGGCGACCCGGCGCGCTCGGTCGAACTGATCGGCGCGATCCAGAACGACGGCGTGACCGCGCGCATCGACGACGCGCGCAAGCTCGGCCGCGTACTCGCCGACAGCCAGACGCTCCAGCACCCGACGTTCGCCGACGCTCGCGTGCGCACGCCGCTCGTGCTGCAACTCGACGTGGCCGACCGCGCGAAGTTCACGCAGGAATGGTTCGGCCCGATCTCGTTCGTGATCGCGACCGATTCGACCGCGCAGTCGCTCGATCTCGCCGGCGAAATCGCGGCGGAACATGGCGCGCTGACGCTCTCCGTCTACAGCAACGACGACAAGGTGCTCGACGCTGCGCACGATGCGGCGGTGCGTGGCGGCGTCGCGCTGTCGATCAACCTGACGGGCGGCGTGTTCGTCAACCAGTCGGCCGCCTTCTCCGACTTCCACGGCACCGGCGCGAACCCGGCCGCCAACGCGGCGCTGGCAGACCCGGCGTTCGTCGCCAACCGGTTCCGCGTGGTGCAAAGCCGCGTCCATGTTGCGCCGAAGGCAGCGCCCGCGGAAGCCGGCCAGACGGCATAACCCGAATGGCCGACGTGCAAACGCCGCCACGTTCTCTACC
The DNA here is from genome assembly GCF_024656005.1 of Burkholderia sp. SCN-KJ. Classification (NCBI taxonomy): domain Bacteria; kingdom Pseudomonadati; phylum Pseudomonadota; class Betaproteobacteria; order Burkholderiales; family Burkholderiaceae; genus Burkholderia; species Burkholderia sp. SCN-KJ. The sequence goes on along the minus strand of NZ_JANKOG010000026.1, from coordinate 99,659 downwards.
ATGAACGAATCCGTCAACCGGCGGGTTCGTTGCACATCGACACACCCATGACCGACGCCTACATCTGCGACGCGATTCGCACCCCCATCGGCCGCTACGGCGGCGCCCTGAAAGACGTTCGTGCCGACGATCTCGGCGCGGTGCCGCTCAAGGCGCTGATCGAACGCAACCGCAACGTCGACTGGTCGGCAATCGACGACGTGATCTACGGCTGCGCGAACCAGGCCGGCGAGGACAATCGCAACGTCGCGCGCATGTCCGCGCTGCTCGCGGGCCTACCGACCGCCGTGCCGGGCACGACGCTGAACCGGCTGTGCGGCTCAGGCATGGACGCCGTCGGCACCGCCGCGCGCGCGATCAAGGCGGGCGAGGCACGCTTGATGATCGCGGGCGGCGTCGAAAGCATGACGCGTGCGCCGTTCGTGATGGGCAAGGCCGCCAGCGCGTTCGCGCGCCAGGCCGCCATTTTCGACACGACGATCGGCTGGCGTTTCGTCAATCCGCTGATGAAACAGCAATACGGCGTCGATTCGATGCCGGAGACGGCCGAGAACGTCGCGGTCGACTACGACATCAGCCGCGCCGACCAGGATCTGTTCGCGCTGCGCAGCCAGCAGAAAGCCGCGCGCGCGCAGCGGGACGGCACGCTCGCCGAGGAAATCGTCCCGGTGACGATTCCGCAGAAGAAAGGCGACGCGCTCGTCGTATCCGTCGACGAGCATCCGCGCGAAACGTCGCTCGAAGCGCTCGCGAAGCTGAAGGGCGTCGTGCGCCCGGACGGCTCGGTGACGGCCGGCAACGCGTCGGGCGTCAACGACGGCGCATGCGCACTGCTGCTCGCCAACGCGGAAGCCGCCGATCAATACGGGCTGCGCTGCCGTGCGCGCGTCGTCGGCATGGCGACCGCCGGCGTCGAGCCGCGCGTGATGGGCATCGGCCCGGCGCCGGCCACGCAGAAACTGTTGCGCCAGCTCGGGATGACGATCGATCAGTTCGACGTGATCGAGCTGAACGAGGCATTCGCGTCGCAGGGTCTCGCGGTGCTGCGCATGCTCGGCGTCGCCGACGACGATCCGCGCGTGAACCCGAACGGCGGCGCGATCGCGCTCGGCCACCCGCTCGGCGCATCGGGCGCCCGGCTCGTGACCACGGCACTTCATCAACTCGAGCGTACGGGCGGCCGCTTTGCGCTCTGTACGATGTGCATCGGCGTCGGCCAGGGCATCGCGATCGCCATCGAACGCGTGTAACCGACGCACCGCGCGCCTATAACGAAGTCATGAAGGAGACACTGCATGTCATATCAGGCGATCCAGCTGGATATCGATCAGGCTGCCCACGTGGCCACGATCACCCTCAACCGTCCGGACAAGCTGAACAGCTTCACGCGGGCAATGCACCGCGAACTGCAGTCGGCACTCGATGAAGTCGAGACGGCCGGCGCGCGTGCGCTGATCCTGACGGGTGGGGGGCGCGGCTTCTGCGCAGGCCAGGACCTGGCCGACCTCGACTTCACGCCGGGCGCGTCCACCGACCTCGGCACGCTGATCGACGAACATTTCAATCCACTGATCCGCCGCCTGCAACGCATGCCGATTCCGGTGATCGCCGCCGTCAACGGCACGGCGGCCGGCGCCGGCGCGAATCTCGCGCTCGCCTGCGACATCGTGTTCGCCGCGCGCTCGAGCAGTTTCATCCAGGCCTTCGTCAAGATCGGGCTCGTGCCCGATTCGGGCGGCACATGGTTCCTGCCGCAACGCGTCGGCATGGCACGCGCGCTGGGGCTCGCCCTGACCGGCGACAAGCTCGGCGCCGAACAGGCCGAGCAATGGGGCTTGATCTGGCGCGCGGTCGACGACGATGCGCTCACCGCGTCGGCCCGTCAGGTCGCCAACCAGCTCGCGCAGCAACCGACGCTCGCGATCGCGTCGATCAAGCAGTCGATGCGCGACAGCGTCACGAATACGCTCGACCAGCAGCTCGACCTCGAGCGTGACCTGCAGCGCAAGCTCGGCCAGTCGTACGACTACGCGGAAGGCGTGAAGGCGTTCATCGAGAAGCGCGCGCCGCGGTTCGAGGGGCGTTGACATGACCACCTCCACCGACACGCTCGACCCCGATACGCTCGCCCGTGCGACAGCACGGGCCATGTACGACGCGGACGCCTGCAGCCGCGCGTTCGGCATGGAAATCGCCGAAGTGCGCGCCGGCTACGCACGCCTGCAGATGCGCGTACGGCCGGAATTCCTGAACGGGCACCAGACCTGCCACGGCGGCATCATCTTCACGCTCGCCGATTCGACGTTCGCGTTCGCGTGCAACTCGTACAACCTGAATACCGTTGCCGCGGGCTGCTCGATCGAATACCTGCGCCCCGTCTACGGCAACGACCTGCTGACGGCCGAGGCGATCGAGCAGACACGCAACGGCCGGCATGGCGTCTACGACATCCGCGTCACGAACCAGACAGGCGAAACGGTCGCGATGTTTCGCGGCAAATCGGCCCAGATCAAGGGCACGGTCCTCCCGGAAGACCGCTGACGTCCACGGCTCGCTCATAACAATCACTGGAGACAGGCATGACTACCCCGCTACCGCTCGAGCCGATCGAGACCGCTTCACGCGACGAGCTGACCGCGTTACAGCTCGAACGCCTGAAATGGTCGCTCCGGCATGCGTATGAGCACTCCCCCGTCTATCGCCGCAAATTCGACGAAGCGGGCGTGCATCCCGACGACCTGAAGACACTCACGGATCTGTCGCGCTTCCCGTTCACGACCAAGAGCGACCTGCGCGACAGCTACCCGTTCGGCATGTTCGCGGTGCCGCAGGACCAGATCTCGCGCATTCACGCGTCGTCGGGCACGACCGGCAAGCCGACCGTCGTCGGCTATACGGCGCGCGACATCGATACGTGGGCGAATCTCGTCGCGCGCTCGATCCGCGCGGCCGGCGCGCGGCGCGGCGACAAGGTTCATGTCAGCTACGGCTACGGTCTGTTCACCGGTGGGCTCGGCGCACACTACGGCGCCGAGCGCGCAGGGCTCACCGTGATCCCGTTCGGCGGCGGCCAGACCGAGAAGCAGGTGCAGCTGATCCAGGATTTCCGGCCCGACATCATCATGGTGACGCCGAGCTACATGCTGTCGATCGCCGACGAGATCGAGCGCCAGGGCCTCGATCCCGCGCAGAGTTCGCTGCGCATCGGCATCTTCGGCGCGGAACCGTGGACCAACGACATGCGCGTGGCCATCGAGCAGCGGATGGGCATCGACGCGGTCGACATCTACGGTCTGTCCGAAGTGATGGGCCCGGGCGTCGCGTCGGAATGCGTCGAGACCAAGGACGGCCCGACCATCTGGGAAGACTACTTCTACCCGGAAATCATCGACCCCGAAACCGGCGAAGTGCTGCCGGACGGCGAACTCGGCGAGCTGGTCTTCACGTCGCTGACGAAGGAAGCGCTGCCGATCATCCGCTACCGCACGCGCGACCTCACGCGCCTGCTGCCCGGCACCGCGCGCACGATGCGCCGGATGGAAAAGATCACCGGGCGCTCGGACGACATGATGATCGTGCGGGGCGTCAACGTCTTCCCGACGCAGATCGAGGAACAGCTGCTGAAGCAGCGGGCGCTGGCACCGCACTATCAGATCGTGCTGACGAAGGAAGGTCCGCTCGACGTGCTGACGCTCAATGTCGAGCCGTGCCCCGAAACCGCGCCCGACACGGCGGCGATCCATGCGGCCAGGCAGGCGCTCGCACACGACATCAAGTCGCTGATCGGCGTGACGGCCGTGATCAACGTGCTGCCCGTGAACGGAATCGAGCGCTCCGTCGGCAAGGCGCGACGCGTCATCGACAAGCGCAAGGGCTGATACCGGCTACGGCACGAGGGCGCTCCGGAACGGCGATCATGCGCGGCTCTCGAAAAAACAGCCCGACCGGCCAAAACCGGTCGGGCTGCCTCGTCTCGATGCGCCGGCTACACGTGCGTGCCGGCGTCACCGCGGATCAAGAATTCGGGAACAGCAGCCACATCCGGCCGATCTGCTTCATCCGTCCGGCCTGGTCGCCGGCGTCGTCGCCGAGCCCCCAGAAATAGTCGGCCCGCACGCCGCCCTTGATCGCGGAACCCGTGTCCTGCGCGAACACGAGCCGGTTCATCGGCGTATTCGTCAGCGGACGCGTGGTCTGCAGGAACACCGGCGTGCCGAGCGGGATCGACGACGGATCGACCGCGATCGAACGCTCCGCCGTGAGCGGCACGCCGAGCGCACCGATCGGGCCGTCCGCGCCGCCGTGCGGTGCATCTTCCTTCGTCGGCATGTCGCGGAAGAACACGAATCGCGGATTCGTGTCGAGCAACGCATCCACGCGAGTCGGGTTCGCCTTCGCCCATGCCTTGATGCCCTGCATCGTCGCCTGGGCGGGCGTCAGCTCGCCGCGATCGAGCAGCCACTTGCCGATCGAGCGATACGGCTGGTTGTTGGTGCCGCCGAAACCCACCCGCATCACCGAACCGTCGTCGAGCAGCACGCGTCCCGAGCCCTGCACCTGCAGGAAGAACGCCTCGATCGGATCGTCGACCCACACGAGTTCGTTGCCGTTCAGGATGCCGGCGCGCTCGAGCTGCGCGCGAGCGGGCAGCGCGGCACCGGCGCGATAGCCGGCCGGCCAGCGGTACAGCGCATATTGATAAGGACCGCGACGTACTCGGGAGCCGTGCAGCAGCGGCTCGTAATAGCCGGTCACGAGCCCGTCGAGCGTGCCGTCGGTGTTCGCCAGCTGGAACGGCGTGAAATACGTTTCGAAGAATGCGCGCGCACTGCTGACGTCGAGTTCGTCGAGGCGATCGGCGGCCGCGCAGGCGCGCTGCCATGCCGGCTGGCGCGCGAGCCGCACACAGTTCTGCCGCAGCGCGGCCGTCGCGCCGATCAGCGAATCGTCCTGCCAGCCCGGCACCTGTTGCCAGGCAACCGGCGTCAGCCGCTTCGCGGCGACCTGCCCCGGCACGATCGCCGCACCGGTCGGCGGCTTGAGCGTCGACGTGCGCGTCGGTGCGCCGCCGCACGCGGCAAGCAGCGCCGCCGTCGCGACCGCCGCAACCCAGCCGGCCGCCCGCGGCCCAAACCACATACAATGTCCGTTCTTGATGGAAACCGCCATGTCAGATTTTCTCGACCAATATCCGATGCTCATCTTCGCGCTCGAAGCCTTCGTAGCGCTTGCCCTGCTAATCTTCATCGTCGTGTGGACGTCGTCGGGCAGGAAGAAGCACGCCCGCGGCAACGACCGCCAGCCGCGCTGACCAGCGCCCGCACGCTCAATGCAGCGTGCGCGGCATGTGCAGCGCAAACTCGTCGACCGGCGCGTCGAACCGCTCGCCGTCCTCCGCCACGCAGAAGTACGCGCCGCGCATCGTGCCGACCGGCGTCGCGATCACGGCCCAGCTCGTGTATTCGAACTGTTCGCCCGGCTGCAGCAGCGGCTGGTGCCCGACGACGCCGAGCCCCTTCACTTCCTGCACGTGGTTTTCGCTGTCCGTGATGATCCAGTGACGCGCGATCAGCTGCGCCGCGACCTGCCCGGTATTGCGGATGGTCAGCGTGTACGCGAATGCGTATTGACGCCGATCGGGGTCGGATTGTTCCGGCAAGTAGCTGGTTTTCACCGAAACGGTGAACTGATACTGACTCATGATGTTTCCGCTGTAGGTAACCGCCCGCGCCGACTCGAGCGGCCGGGCCGCGGGCGCGCCGCACTGGTTCGGCATTCTATGCGGAATCGTGCCGCATCCGCACGGCCCGTCGCCGCGCACCGGGTCGCCGGACGGTAGAATGGCGGTTTTGCGCCGCTGCGTCCCCGCTCCCCTGTCATGACTCAATTCCGCATCGCTCCCAGCATCCTGTCGGCCGACTTTGCACGGCTCGGCGAAGAAGTCCGCAACGTGGTCGCCGCCGGCGCCGACTGGATTCACTTCGACGTGATGGACAACCATTATGTGCCGAACCTCACGATCGGCCCGCTCGTCTGCGAGGCGATCCGCCCGCACGTGCAGGTGCCGATCGACGTGCACCTGATGGTGCGCCCGGTCGACCGGATCGTGCCCGATTTCGCGAAAGCCGGCGCGAACCTGATCAGCTTCCACCCGGAAGGCTCGGACCACATCGATCGTACGCTGTCGCTGATCCGCGATCACGGCTGCAAGGCCGGCCTCGTGTTCAACCCGGCCACGCCGTTGAACTATCTCGACCACGTGATGGACCGCCTCGACTTCGTGCTGCTGATGTCGGTGAACCCCGGCTTCGGCGGCCAGTCGTTCATTCCGGAAACGCTGAACAAGCTGCGCGAAGCGCGCGCCCGCATCGACGCGTACACCGAGCGCACCGGCCGCGAGATCCTGCTCGAGGTCGACGGCGGCGTGAAGGCCGACAACATCGCGGAAATCGCGGCGGCCGGCGCGGACACCTTCGTCGCGGGTTCGGCGATCTTCGGCAAGCCCGACTACCGCACGGTGATCGACGAGATGCGTGCCGCGCTCGCCACCGTCGCGCGGAGCTGACGCCGTGGCCGATTCCTCGCTGGCCGGGCCCGCAGCTAACGGCACGGTCCGTTTCGCGACGCCGCGCATCGACGCGGCGCTGATCGACCTCGACGGCACGATGGTCGACACGGCCGACGATTTCACGGCCGGGCTGAACGGAATGCTCGCGCAGCTCGGCGCGCCGGCCACGTCGCGCGATGAGGTGATCGGCTACGTCGGCAAGGGCTCCGAGCATCTGATCCAGAGCGTGCTGAAGCCGCGCTTCACGCCCGACGAAGCGCACGCGCGCTTCGACGACGCGCTCGCGATCTACCAGACCGAGTACGCGAAGATCAACGGCCGCCACACGCGTCTCTATCCGGACGTCGCAACCGGCCTCGATGCGTTGCGCACGGCCGGCATCCGGCTCGCATGCGTGACGAACAAGCCGCACCGCTTCGCGGTCGAGCTGCTCGAGCAATACGGGCTGATCGATCGCTTCGGCATCGTGCTCGGCGGCGACAGCGTCGCGCGCAAGAAGCCCGATCCGCTGCCGATGCTGACGGCGTGCGAAGCGCTCGGCGTCGCGCCGGACGCGGCGGTTGCGATCGGCGACTCGGAAAACGACGCGCTGGCGGGCCGCGCGGCCGGCATGGCGACGCTGACGGTGCCATACGGCTACAACCACGGCAAAGCTATACAAACGATAAATTCGGATGGTATAGTCGATTCGTTGCTGGTCGCGGCCCGCGCGATCACCGCGCACAACGCCGGCCGGCCAACCCTCTGATTATTTCTTCCATCCGCATGTTTCTGAATAAAAAACGGAGTCTGAGCAGCATCGACCGGGGAGCCTGGCCCTGGCGTCGCTGGTCGCGCTAACCTCTTCGATGAGGTACGCTGAGGCACGTCTTCAGCGCCGTTTTTTATCTCGCTGCGCAGCCGCGCGCCGATCGTCGCACCACCTCGAGTTCTACCGCGTCCGAACGCTTGCGTTCAGGACCGGCCGCAGGCTCGCGACGTTCACGCCCGGCGTGCCGGCCGGCAACAGGCACTTCTCGATCGACCGCCCTTTCGCCGACGGCAGCCCGCGCAGCGTCAAGTGATCCCTGGCGCACGCCGCCGCTCGTCCCGAACAGGACCGGAACATGACCGAACTCGAATTCCAATCGCTTGCGAACGAAGGCTACAACCGCATCCCGCTGATCGCGGAAGCGCTCGCCGACCTCGAAACGCCGCTGTCCCTCTACCTGAAGCTGGCCCAGCCTGAACGCGCGGGCGCCAACTCGTTCCTGCTCGAGTCGGTAGTCGGCGGCGAACGCTTCGGCCGCTATTCGTTCATCGGCCTGCCGGCCCGCACGCTGGTGCGCACCCGCAACGGCGTGTCCGAAGTGGTGCGCGACGGCCAGGTCGTCGAGACGCACGACGGCGACCCGTTCGAATTCATCGAGTCGTTCCAGGCGCGCTTCAAGGTGGCGCAGCGCCCGGGCCTGCCGCGCTTCTGCGGCGGCCTCGCCGGCTATTTCGGTTACGACGCGGTGCGCTACATCGAGAAGAAACTTGCGAACACCGCGCCGCGCGACGATCTCGGCCTGCCCGACATCCAGCTGCTGCTCACCGAAGAAGTCGCGGTGATCGACAACCTCGCCGGCAAGCTCTATCTGATCATCTATGCGGATCCGGCCCAGCCGGAAGCCTATACGAAGGCCAAGCAGCGCCTGCGCGAGCTGAAGCAGCGCCTGCGCACGACCGTGCAGCCGCCCGTCACGTCGGCGAGTGTGCGCACCGAGACGTTCCGCGAGTTCAAGAAGGAAGACTATCTGGCCGCCGTGCGCCAGGCGAAGGAATACATCGCGGCCGGCGAACTGATGCAGATCCAGGTCGGCCAGCGTCTGACGAAGCCGTATCGCGACAATCCGCTGTCGCTGTATCGCGCGCTGCGTTCGCTGAATCCTTCGCCGTACATGTACTACTACAACTTCGGCGATTTCCACGTGGTCGGCGCGTCGCCGGAAATCCTGGTGCGCCAGGAAAAGCGCGGCGAAGACCAGATCGTCACGATCCGTCCGCTCGCCGGCACGCGTCCGCGCGGCAACACGCCCGAGCGCGATGCGGAACTCGCGACCGAACTGCTGAACGACCCGAAGGAAATCGCCGAGCACGTGATGCTGATCGACCTCGCGCGCAACGACGTCGGCCGCATCGCGGAAATCGGCTCGGTGCAGGTGACCGACAAGATGGTGATCGAGAAGTACTCGCACGTGCAGCACATCGTCAGCTCGGTCGAAGGCAAGCTGAAGCCCGGCATGACGAACTACGACGTGCTGCGCGCAACGTTCCCGGCCGGCACGCTGTCCGGCGCGCCGAAGGTGCGCGCGATGGAGCTGATCGACGAGCTCGAGCCGATCAAGCGCGGGCTGTACGGCGGCGCCGTCGGCTACCTGTCGTTCTCGGGCGAGATGGATCTCGCGATCGCGATCCGCACGGGCCTGATCCACAACGGCAACCTGTACGTGCAAGCGGCGGCCGGCGTCGTCGCGGACTCGGTGCCCGAATCCGAATGGCAAGAGACCGAGAACAAGGCGCGCGCGGTGCTGCGTGCGGCCGAACAGGTCCAGGACGGCCTCGATAGCGACTTCTGACCGGAGACTGACCATGCTGCTCATGATCGACAACTACGACTCGTTCACCTACAACCTGGTCCAGTACTTCGGCGAACTGGGCGAGGACGTGCACACCTATCGCAACGACGAAATCACGCTCGACGACATCGCGCGCCTGAATCCCGCCGCCATCTGCCTGTCGCCCGGCCCGAGCAATCCGCAGCACGCGGGCATCACGCTCGACGTGCTGCGCGAATTCGCGGGCAAGAAGCCGATCCTCGGCGTCTGCCTCGGCCACCAGGCGATCGGCGAAGCATTCGGCGGCCGCGTCGTGCGCGCGAAGACCATCATGCACGGCAAGGTGAGCCGGATCGAAACCGACTGCCGCGGCGTGTTCGCCGACCTGCCGAAGCATTTCGACGTCACGCGCTACCACTCGCTCGCGATCGAACGCGAATCGCTGCCCGACTGCCTCGAGGTGTCCGCGTGGACCGACGACGGCGAGATCATGGGCGTGCGCCACAAGACGCTGCCGGTCGAAGGCGTGCAGTTCCACCCGGAATCGATCCTCTCCGAGCACGGCCATGCGCTGCTCGAGAATTTCCTGAAGCAGAATCGCGCAGCGGCCCGCGCGGCCGCGCCGGCAGCCTGACGGGAGACGCACGATGACGATTACCCCGCAGGAAGCGCTGCAACGCACGATCGAGCACCGCGAGATCTTCCACGACGAAATGCTGCACCTGATGCGGCTCATCATGCGCGGCGACATGTCGCCCGTGATGGCGGCCGCGATCATCACCGGGCTGCGCGTGAAGAAGGAGACGATCGGCGAGATCGCCGCCGCCGCGACCGTGATGCGCGAATTCGCGAACCACGTCGAAGTGCAGGACAACTCGAACTTCGTCGACATCGTCGGCACGGGCGGCGACGGCGCGCACACGTTCAACATCTCGACCGCGTCGATGTTCATCACGGCGGCGGCCGGCGCGAAGGTCGCGAAGCACGGCAACCGCGGCGTGTCGAGCAAGTCCGGCAGCGCCGACGTGCTCGAGGCGCTCGGCGTGAACATCGACCTGCAGCCCGACCAGGTTGCCGCATCGATCGCCGAAACCGGCATGGGCTTCATGTTCGCGCCGAACCATCATCCGGCGATGAAGAACATTGCAGCCGTGCGCCGCGAGCTCGGCGTGCGGACGATCTTCAACATTCTCGGCCCGCTGACCAATCCGGCCGGCGCGCCGAACCAGCTGATGGGCGTGTTCCACCCCGACCTCGTCGGCATCCAGGTGCGCGTGATGCAGCGCCTCGGCGCGCAGCACGTGCTGGTCGTGTACGGCAAGGACGGGATGGATGAAGTGTCGCTGGGCGCCGCGACGCTCGTCGGCGAATTGCGCGACGGCAAGGTGCACGAATACGAGATCCATCCGGAGGACTTCGGCCTGCAGATGGTGTCGAACCGCACGCTGAAGGTGGAAAATGCCGAGGAATCGCGCACGATGCTGCTCGGCGCGCTGGACAACCAGCCGGGTGTCGCACGCGAGATCGTCACGCTGAACGCGGGCACCGCGCTCTATGCCGCCAATATCGCCGAATCGATCGCCGACGGCATCCAGCTCGCCCGCGAAGCGATCGCGAGCGGCAAGGCACGCGCGAAGGTCGACGAACTCGTGCGCTTCACGCAGCAGTTCAAGCGCTGACTCCCTTTACGAATCAAGCAGGAACCCACATGAGCGACATTCTCGACCGAATCATCGCCGTCAAGCGCGAAGAAGTCGCGGCGGCCATGCGCAGCACGCCGCTCGAGGCACTGAAACTGGACGCATCGGCGCGCGACCTGCGCGACTTCGTCGGCGCGCTGCGCGCGAAGCAGGCAGCCGGCCAGGCGGCGGTAATCGCCGAAGTGAAGAAGGCGAGCCCGTCGAAGGGCGTGCTGCGCGAGCATTTCGTACCGGCCGACATCGCGCGCTCGTATGCGGCCCACGGCGCCGCGTGCCTGTCGGTGCTGACCGACGAGCAATTCTTCCAGGGCAGCGTCCGCTATCTCGAGGAAGCGCGTGCGGCGTGCACGCTGCCGGTGCTGCGCAAGGACTTCATCGTCGACGCGTACCAGATCCTCGAGGCGCGCGCGATGGGTGCCGACGCGATCCTGCTGATCGCGGCCGCGCTCGACACGCCGCTGATGCAGGACCTCGAGGCGTACGCGCACTCGCTCGGCCTCGCGGTGCTGGTCGAAGTTCACGACCGCGACGAGATGGAACAGGCGCTGACGCTGAAGACGCCGCTGCTCGGCATCAACAACCGCAACCTGCGCACGTTCGAGACGACGATCCAGACCACGCTCGACATGCTCGACATGATTCCGCCGGATCGCATGGTCGTGACCGAGTCGGGCATCCTGTCGCGCACCGACGTCGACACGATGCGCGCGGCGAACGTGAACGCGTTCCTCGTCGGCGAAGCGTTCATGCGCGCCGACCAGCCGGGCGAGGAACTGGCGCGGATGTTTTTCTGATGGCGATCGAAAAGGAAATCAAGCTCGCGCTGCCGGCCGGCCAGGCCGATGCGGCGCGGCGCTTTTTCGAGACGCTGACCGGCGAAACCGGTAATGTGATCGCGCTCGCGAACGTCTACTACGACACGCCCGACCTCGCGCTGGCGCGCTCGAAGAGCGCGGTGCGCGTGCGCCGCACGCCGCACGGCTGGCTGCAGACCTTCAAGACGGTCGGCAGCGCGGAAGCCGGCCTGCATCGCCGCCATGAATGGGAATTGCCCGTCGCCGGCGATGCGCTCGAAATCGACGCGCTCGTCACCGCGTGCGACGTGCCGGAGGCTGCCGGCGCGCTGCGCGATGCGGCGCCCGCGCTGCACGCACTGTTCCGGACGGATTTTTCGCGTACGCTGTGGCGCATCGCAATCGGCGGCGCAACCGTCGAGGCCGCGGTGGACGTCGGCGAGATCGTCGTCCAGACGGAACGCGATACGCGCCGCGAACCGATCAGCGAAATCGAACTCGAACTGATCGACGGCCCGGAAGCGGCGCTCGCGACACTCGCCGCCGAACTGCAGCAAGCGCTGCCGGGCCTCGCCCCCGAAAACATCAGCAAGGCGCAACGCGGCTACCGGCTGCGCGCGCAATAAACCCGCATCACGCATGGCAACCCGCAAGACTCTCCGCACGCCGCAGCAGGCGTCGCTGTTCGATGATCCCGTGCCGGAAACGGCGCAGGACGATGTTCCCGCCCCGGCGCCTGCGCCGGCCGCAGCCGGGCGCAAGCCCGCAAAGAAGGCCGCGGCCGCCGCGCCGGTTTCCGCCGCGCCGCAGCCCGCTGCCGCCGACGCTCCCGGCACTCCCGCCGTCCCTGTTGTCGCGGATGTCCCGCACCTCGCCGCGCAATTCGACGCGCTGCCGGCCGTCTGGCGCGACGTGCTGAAACCCTTCACCGACAGCGACGCGTATGCGCCGCTGTGCCGCTTCGTCGACGACGAACGCGCGGCCGGCAAGACGGTCTACCCGACCGACGTGTTCCGCGCGCTGCGCCTGACGAGCCCGGACGACGTGAAGATCGTGATCCTCGGCCAGGACCCGTACCACGGCGACGACCGCGGCACGCCGCAGGCGCACGGCCTCGCGTTCTCGGTGCCGCCGGCCGTGCGCACGCCGCCGTCGCTGCGCAACATCTTCAAGGAAATCGCGGCGAACTTCGGCCACGACACGCCGCGTCACGGCTGCCTCGATACCTGGGCGCGCCAGGGCGTGCTGCTGCTCAACACCGTGCTGACGGTCGAGCGCGGTGCGGCCGCGAGCCACGCGAAGCGCGGCTGGGAGCAATGCACGGACACGCTGATCCGCGAACTCGCCAGCCGCCATCGCGGCCTCGTGTTCATGCTCTGGGGCGCGCATGCGCAGGCCAAGCGCGCGCTGTTCGACGCGAACGCGCACTGCGTGCTCGAGGCGCCGCATCCGTCGCCGCTGTCCGCTCACCGCGGTTTCCTCGGTTGCCGCCACTTCGCGCTCGCGAACGACTATCTGGTCGACGCGGGACGCGCGCCGATCGACTGGCGCCTGCCGGAGGTGGCCGAAACGCTTGCATAACCGCGTTGCGCATTTAGCGCTTCACGTTTCGCTTTCGTCCGCACCAAGCAAAAACGCCGCGCCCCTTTCGGGACGCGGCGTTTTTTTCATCCGTCGGACGCAGCGGGTGCGACGCACCCGCGTCGGCCTCAGACGGCAGCGATCGCTTCGCGTGCGCTGGCGAGCGCGGCGCTCTGCGCATCCGGCCCGAGGTTCAGGCCTTCAGCGTGGATGAAGTTCACGTCGGTCAGGCCGATGAAGCCGAGGAACGAGCGCAGGTACGGCGTCTGGCTGTCGTTCGGCGTACCCAGGTACTTGCCGCCGCGCGCCGTCACCACGTGAACCTTCTTGCCCTTGATCAGGCCTTCCGGACCGTTCTCGGTGTAGCGGAACGTGACGCCTGCGCGGGCGATCCAGTCGAAATACGTCTTCAGTTGCGACGACACGCCGAAGTTGTACATCGGTGCGCCGATCACGACGATGTCGGCCGCCTGCAGTTCGGCGATCAGCGCATCGCTCTTCGCGACGATCGCATTCTGTTCCGCGCTGCGCTGGTCGGCCGGCGTGAAGAATGCGCCGAGCACCGATTCATCGAGGTGCGGCAGCGCGTCGGCCAGCAGGTCGCGAACCACGACCTTCGAACCGGGGTTCGATTGTTGCAGCTTTGCCGTCAGTTCGTTGGCCAGCAGCGTGGATTGCGCACCTTGCGAGCGCGCCGCGGAATTGATTTGCAGAATGGTCGTCATGTCAGGCTCCGGTTTGGTTGCGCTTCGGTAGCGCGAGTGACGCCATTGTGCGTGGCCGCATGGCCGCGAAAAAGCGGGTTCAGGGCGACGGATTGTTGCAGCAACAGAACAATCCATGATCGCGCCCCGAAACCTGCCCGTGCATGCTCAGCCCTTCAGCCAGGCTTCGCGGGCCTTCTGCGCGGCAGCCGGTTTCGCGGCGGCCGCGAGCCGGTAGCGCGCGATTTCCGGCCCGTCCAGTTTCAGTTTCGCGGTCCGCAGCTCGTCGCGGCGGAACGCGTGCACCTCGACCTTGTCGCCCGGCCGGTAACGTGCGAGCAGCGTGTCGAGGTTCGTGCCGGTGACGCGCAGCCCGTCGAGCGCGATCAGCGTGTCGCCCGCCGACAGCCCCGCGCGATGCGCGCCGCCGCCTTCGTAGACCGCCGCCAGCGTGCAGTCCGCGCCGCCGCGCAGGCGCGCGCCGATGGTCGGCTTCGCGTTCGCACCCGCTGCAACTTCGGGCGTGAGCGTCACGCCGAACGGCGCGAGCAGGTCGGCGAGCGGCAGGTCGCGCGTGCCATGCACGGCGTCGGCGAACAGCCGGCCGAGCGCGACGCCCGTCGCTTCCTCGATCAGCGTCTCGACCTCGTTTTCTTCGACACCCGCCTGCTTGCCGCGATAGAACTCGCGGCCGTAGCGTTGCCACAGCAGACGCATCACGTCGTCGAGCGACTTGCGGTTGCGCGTCTGCGCGCGGATCGCGAGATCGAACGCAAGCGCGACGAGCGAACCCTTCGTGTAATAGCTGACGATCGCGTTGGTCGCGTTCTCGTCCTGACGGTAGTACTTGATCCACGCGTCGAACGAGCTGTCCGCGACGCTCTGCTTCAGGCGCCCCGTGCCGCGCAGCACGCCGCCGACGGTACGGCCGAGCGCCGCGAAATATTCGTCCTGCGACATCAGCCCGCTGCGCACCAGCATCAGGTCGTCGTAATACGACGTAAAGCCTTCGAACAGCCACAGCAGCGACGTGTAGTTTTCGCGCGCGAGGTCGTACGGCACGAACGCGGCCGGCTTGATGCGCTTCACGTTCCACGTATGGAAATACTCGTGGCTGCAAAGGCCGAGGTACGTGCGATAGCCTTCCGTCGTTTCCGGCCGGCCCTTCACCGGCAGGTCGGTGCGGTTGCAGATCAGCGCGGTCGACGCACGGTGCTCGAGGCCGCCGTAGCCGTCGCTGACCGCGAGCGTCATGAACACGTAGCGGTCCATCGGCGCCTGTTTCGATTTCGGTTCGAACAGCGCGATCTGCGCTTCGCACACGCGCTTCAGGTCGGTGCGCAGCCGCTCCATGTCGAGCTGCGTCACGCGCCCGGCGATCACGATGTCGTGCGGCACACCGTGCGCGTCGAACGTCGCCAGCGCGAATTCGCCGATCGTCACCGGATGGTCGGCGAGCTCGTCGTAGTTCGCTGCGCGATACGCGCCGAACCCGTAGCGCCTGGTCCCGCGTGCCTCGGGCAACGACGTGCCGACGCGCCACGTGCGAAACGCCGGGCCCGCCGGTTTCGCGATGTCGACCTCGCATGGCGCATCCTCGCGGCCGGCGGCGCTCAGGAACACGGCCGTGGCGTTGAAGAAGCCGCCCGAGTCGTCGAGATACGCGGAGCGGACCGACAGGTCCCATGCGTACACGTCATAGCGCAACGTCAGCGCGCCGTTCACCGGCGCGGCCTGCCACGTGTTCTTGTCGGTTTTCGCGATCCGCACCTTGCGGCCCGCGTCGTTGAACGCGGCGAGCGTCACGATGTTGCGCGCGAACTCGCGCACGAGGTAGCTGCCCGGAATCCATACCGGCAGCGAGAAGCGCTGGCCTTCGGGATCGGGATCGGCGACCGTCACCGTCACTTCGAACAGGTGCGCGGCAAGATCTTTCGGGGCAATCGAATAGCGGATCGGCTGGGTCATCGTGGCAATCGGTCGAAAATCGGACGGGAAATCAGACGGAATACGGCGGCGGAAACGAAGAGAGGCGCCGGCAGAGATCGCGGGCGCCCCTCGCTGGCCGGGCCATGCGGCCCGGCGTGTCGCCGGTTACTTGCTCGACGCGAGCGCCTGGTTCAGCTGGTCGGCCGACACCGCGCCCGGCAGGCGGCGGCCGTCGGGCAGGAAGATCGTCGGCGTGCCGGTGACGTTCATCCCGCGGCCGAGCGCGAGGTTCTTGTCGAGCGCGGTCGTATCGCAGGCGCCGGCGCCGGTCGGCACGCGATGGTCGAGCATCCAGCCCTCCCAGGATTTCGCGCGGTCGGTCGCGCACCAGATCGCCTTCGACTTCGTGGTCGAATCGGGCGACAGCACCGGATACAGGAACGTGTAGACGGTCACGTTGTCGACCGACTGCAGCGTCGTCTCGAGGCGCTTGCAGTACGGGCAGTTCGGATCGGAGAACACCGCGATCTTGCGGGCGCCGTTGCCCTTGACGACCTTGATCGCGTTCGCGAGCGGCAGGCTCGCGAAATCGATCTTGTTGAGGTCGGACAGGCGCGCGTCGGTCAGGTTCTTGTGCGTCTTGGTGTCGACGAGATCGCCGAGCAGCACGTAATCGCCGGCTGCATCGCTATAGATGATCTGCGTGCCGAGGTTCACTTCGTACAGGCCCGCGACGGGCGACTTCGACACGCTCTTGATCGGCGCGTCGTTGCCGAGACGCGCTTGCAGCGTGGCTTTCAGCTTGTCGGTGGTCTGGTCGGCCTGCGCGGTACAGCCGAGCGTCGCCATCGTGACGGCCAGCGCCAGCGATGCGATGCGGATCGTTTTTTTCATCCTGTCGTTCCTTCAGCTCAATCGGAGTGCACGTCACAGTGTACGCCGTAACGGAACCGAGTCCGACAGGCCGGAGGCACGAAGGTTCGCTCAGCCGAGCGCGGCCGACACGAGCCAGCGCTTCACGAGCGGTTGCGCGCCGACGAACGCCATGCCCGCGTTGCGGACCGCCTTCGCGAACGAGCCCGGAACCGCGAACAGCCGCTGCAGCCCGTCGGTCGCGACCATCAGTGCGCGGATGTCCTCGCGGCGCGAGCGCTCGTAGCGGCGCAGCAGCACCGTATCGCCGAGGTTGCGGAAGCTCTCCTTGTTCGCGATCGCATCGGCGAGTGCCGCGACGTCGCGCAGCCCGAGGTTCATCCCCTGCCCCGCGAGCGGATGGATCAGGTGCGCGGCATCGCCGACCAGCGCGACGCGCGGGGCGATCAGCTTGTCGACGGTCTGCAGCGCGAGCGGGAAACCGGCCGCCGGCGTCACGCATTCAAGCGTGCCGACCTGGCCGTGCGACACGCGCTCGACTTCCGCCGCGAGCTGCGCGGGATCGAGCGCGAGCAGTTCGTCCGCATGCGCGGTGTGCGCGGACCATACGAGCGACACGTGACCGTCCGGCAGCGGCAGCAACGCAATGATCTCGCCTTCGTGAAACCACTGACAGGCCGTCTCGCGGTGCGGCAGCGACGCCTTCAAGTTCGCGACGACACCCGTCTGCCGGTAATCGCGCCGCTCGACCCTGGCCCCCATTTGGGAACGCACCCACGAATGCGCGCCGTCCGCGCCGACCACGAGGTCCGCTTCGAGCACCTGGCCCGACGACAGCGTCAGCACGGCCGCGTCGTCGCGCACGTCGAAGCCCTGCGCACGCGCGTCGAACCACGTGAGGTTCGGCTGGAACCGCAGCGCCGCGTCGAGCGACGTCTCGATCAGCGACGATTCGGCGATCCAGGCCAGTTGCGGCACGGAGGCCTGGTACGCGGAGAAATGCAGCTCCGCGTGCGCGTCGCCGTACACGCGCATGTCGTAGACCGGCGCGAGCCGGCCATGGTCGAGCGCCTGCCAGACCCGCAGCCGCTCCAGCAATGCCTGCGAGCTGGACGACAGCGCGTAGATGCGGGTGTCGAACGCGAGATCGGCGGGGCGCGGCGTGGCCGGCTGGGCGAGCAAGGCGGTCTTGTAGCCGGACTGGGTCAGTGCGAGCGCGGCCGTCTTGCCGACGAGCCCGCCGCCGACCACGGCGACGTCGAAGGTGTGGTGGGCAGTCATGGCGGGCATTATAGCCGTGGGGCCAAACCCCTACGCGGCCGGACCTTGCGGGAAATCAGCAGAATCGCAGGCGGGTCCGGCAGCGCGGCGGCCCGTCGCATCGGGCGTTCGGGTGAAGGCCGGAAACCGGGGCGTCGGCACGGTACAATAGCGCCTTTGAACGTCGGCCCGCCGCGCCCCGCGCGCCGGCCGTCCCTATTTTCCCGCGCCGCCGTGCCTTGTCCGGCCGCGCTGCTCCACCCGTCCGAAGGATTCCATGAGTCTCAAATGCGGCATCGTCGGCTTGCCCAACGTCGGCAAGTCCACCCTGTTCAATGCGCTGACCAAGGCCGGCATCGCCGCCGAGAACTACCCGTTCTGCACGATCGAGCCGAACGTCGGCATCGTCGAAGTGCCTGACACGCGCCTGAAGGCGCTCGCCGAGATCATCAACCCCGAGCGCATCGTGCCGGCCGTCGTCGAATTCGTCGACATCGCGGGCCTCGTCGCGGGCGCGAGCAAGGGTGAAGGCCTCGGCAACCAGTTCCTCGCGAACATCCGCGAAACCGATGCGATCACGCACGTCGTGCGCTGCTTCGAGGACGACAACGTCATCCACGTCGCCGGCAAGGTCAGCCCGATCGACGACATCGAGGTGATCAACACCGAACTCGCGCTCGCCGACCTCGGCACCGTCGAGAAGGCGCTCACGCGCTACTCGAAGGCCGCGAAGTCGGGCAACGACAAGGAAGCGGTGAAGCTCGCCGCGGTGCTCGAGAAGGTGCGCGCGCACCTCGACCAGGGCAAGGCCGTGCGCGGCCTCGATCTGTCGGACGACGAGCAGGCGCTGCTCAAGCCGTTCTGCCTGATCACCGCGAAGCCCGCGATGTACGTCGCGAACGTGAAGGACGACGGCTTCGAGAACAACCCGCACCTCGAAGCGGTGCGCAAGTACGCGGAAAGCGAGAACTCGCCGGTGGTCGCGGTGTGCGCGGCGATCGAGGCGGAAATCGCCGATCTCGACGATGCGGACAAGGAAGCGTTCCTCGCCGACATGGGCATGGAAGAGCCGGGCCTCGACCGCGTGATCCGCGCGGGCTTCAAGCTGCTCGGCCTGCAGACCTACTTCACCGCGGGCGTGAAGGAAGTGCGCGCGTGGACGATCCATATCGGCGACACGGCGCCGCAAGCGGCCGGCGTGATTCATACGGACTTCGAGCGCGGCTTCATTCGCGCGCAGACGATCGCATTTGACGACTTCGTCGCGTACAAGGGCGAACAAGGTGCGAAGGAAGCCGGGAAGATGCGTGCGGAAGGGAAGGAATACGTCGTGCACGACGGGGATGTGATGAACTTCCTGTTCAACGTCTGAACCTTGCTCCGATACCCATGCAAAGCCCGCATTTTGCGGGCTTTTTGATTTTCGATTCCGGCAACTGCATCGCATTACTGCACCGTGCAATCCGACGTGCGCCCAACGCGGTTGCGCGGATGGTAACTTGACCAGACGAACTGACTGAAATAGCTCTCCGCGACCTCCGTCCATGTCCTAAGTCCATCGGCTTCCTGCAGCACATGCTTGGCGTTAACGAGCAACCACGACATCACGGCCTGGCTGTCGCGACACTTCGCGCATTCTCCTGAAGTACAGCAGCGCGCCAGCGTATGCAGGTCTGTCCGATACGCGTTGAATTTCGGCAACGCGGGCCACCCCGAGGCGAACCGTTCCGCATTCTGCGGATGACCTTCGCTGACACTCGGGCAACTGGCATAGCCGAATGTTCCCCAGGCGGTTTCCCCACGCATGAGTGCTGCCAGGTAGTACGGATGGCTCGCCACGGTTTCAGGGTATTTGGCCTTCAATTCGAGCAATACGTTCAGGAGTTGCTCCTCACCACGTCGGCGAAGCGGCCCGGCAACATCGTATGGACTGTAGTAATTGAACAGCAGTCGATTTCCGTTATCCCGGATCCTGCGCACCGTTTCTTCGATATAAGCCATTCCATCGATCGACACGGCAAAGACGAAACCTGCCCGTTCGTCGTCGCGATAATTAGCCAACGCCTTGTCGAACAAGCCAGTGAAACGCTTCCCGTTCGGGCCGATCGCGCGTAGTTCGTCATCGAGCGGGCCGCCACCGAACACCGAGACCGCAATGGTGACATCTTCGAAACCCTCGTAAGGAATTCGTCGAAGCCCGTTTGTCGAAACGGACACCTTCGGCATGTATTTCCTGAACACGCTTATCCGGTCCAGATAAAGCGCGGGCTCGCCGCCTATCAGCAATGGCGCGTTGATCCCGCGCGCCGCCTCATCCTTCACGCGTGCCTCGAGATGCAACGTATCGTTCAACTCATCCGACGCGACGTCGAATTCGTTTTCGAAGAACCAGCACCCCTTGCAGCGCAAATTGCATCGATTGGTGAGATGGTAAAGCGACGCGCGCGTCTCCCTCGCTTCGTTTCTGACTGCTTTGAAGCGCATCTTCATGTCGATTGAATCGTCCATCGTGGTCTCCTGATTTGAGGACGCAAGCGGGCCTGAGCGTCAACTCAGCAATCCTCTGGTGAGTTCCGGCCACAGCGACGCATGCTGGCGGCGGAACATGCCGACGTGACCGATTGCTCGGCCATCGCATTTTTCCGGGCTGATGAAATGGACGTGACATCTGGCTCGCGGCAACCATCGCAGCCAGTCTTCGATATTGGCCGGCGTCGCGAGCGGATCGTCAGTCGCTGCGACTACGGTGACGGGAGCGGAGAATTCGTTGTAGTAATGACGCGCAATGCCGACCCCGAACTCGTTCGCTACGTATCCGGGGCGGCGACACCATCGGGCCCACTGAAGCCCGACGCGTGCAGGCAGATCGTCGCCCCAGCCGAGCACCCGGGCAGGCACATAGCCGAGCAGACGTGCGGTAACCGGGACGTAGACATTTGCCAGCGACAATGTGGCAATTCGATTCGGCCACCGGATGTTGCCGACGTATCCGGATGAAGCGGATATCGCACACAGCGAGCGTACCGACGCGTGATTCGGCATCAGTCCGACCAGTTGTGCGCCGGCACTATGACCGATCAGATGCGCTTCGCTCGCGCCGGTTTCTCGAAGAAGCCAGTCAAGCGCTGCGGGCATGTCAAGCTGCCCCCAGTCTTGTTTGCGGGCACGCGACTGGCGAACGTGACGCACGTCGAGCGACGCCCCCATCCCCCGATAATCGAATACGAATACCGAATATCCCGTTGCGCGCAGCCAATCCGCGAATGGAAAATAAAACGACTGGCGAAGGCCCGTTGCAGGGCAAATGAGTACCGGTAAACAAGTGGCACCGGCCGCAGGAAAATACGTGCCCCCCAAGGGAAAACCGTCGCGTGCATGAAATGCAGCGCGTACACGGGGTATCGGCCGCCCGATCATCGCTCTGGGCTCGATAGGGTGAACACGCGAAGATGCGCCCCGTATTCGGTAACGAACCTACGGCCTGGTTTCTGAATCCAGCCGTATAACAAAGGACTCCAAATCGATTCGCCCATCGATTCACCCCGGTTATCGAAGTGATCAATGTATTAAGTCACTGCCGCCAATGAAATCAGACAAGTTCGATTTTTGACCACAAATGTCGATGCCGCCGCTGTCGCCGAAAAATCCATGTCGACACGGGAAACGGCATCCGCTTGTTCTGAAAGACAAATGGCCGGACCGGCTTTTGCCGATCAGGCCATTTGTTACGACGGGAACCTCTCCGCCAACCGACAGCGAACGCTCAGACCCGCTGCCGCATCGTCACTTCATCACATCGCCGACACCCGCCGCCCCGCCCCCGCTCGCGCATCGCGACCACGCTTGTTCAGCCAAGACGCAAACAGCACGAGCAGCGCGAGCACGGCCGTCGCACCGACTTCCATCCGGTGTTCCTCGCTGACGAACATCACGGTCAGCGTGCCGCAGATGAACAGGATCACCGCCCACGTGAGCCACGGGAACAGCCACATCCGCAGCGCCAGGTCGGCACCGCCCAATTCGAGCGTCCGGCGCATCCGCAGCTGCGAGATCGCGATCACGAGATACACGAGCAGCGCGATCGCACCCGACGTCGCCAGCAGGAAGCCGAACACCTGCTCCGGCATCAGGTAGTTCGCGATCACGGTCAGGAAACCGAATGCGGTCGATGCCAGCACGGCCGCACGCGGCGTACCGGTCGAATCCGTGCTGTGCAGGAACGCAGGTGCGTCCTTGCGCTTGGACAGCGAGAACAGCATTCGCGATGCGGTGTACAGCGCGGAATTCAGGCAGCTCGCGACCGACACGAGCACGATCACGTCGATGATCGCCTTCGCGTTCGGAATGCCGATCAGCTCCATCGCACGCTGATACGAGCCGTGCTTCGGCAGCAGCGGATCGTTCCACGGCACGATCGCCGCGACGACGAGGATCGAGCCGAGATAGAACAGCGTGATACGCCAGATGACGGAATTGGTCGCACGCACGATCTGGCGTTGCGGGTTGTCCGACTCGGCGGCCGCGATCGTCACGATCTCGGTACCGAGGAACGAGAACATCGTCGTCAGCATCGCCGCGAGCACCGCGCCGGCGCCATTCGGCATGAAGCCCTGGTGCGCGAAGAGGTTCGACACGCCCGATACGGCCGGCGCGGGCACGATGCCGACGATCGCCGCACCGCCGATGCACAGGAACACGACTATCGCGACAACCTTGATCAGCGCGAACCAGAATTCGAATTCGCCGTAGTTCTTGACCGAGAAGAGGTTGGTGATCGTCAGCAGCAGCGTGATGCCGAGCGCGAAGATCCAGGTCGCGACGCCGGGGAACCACGCGTTGAGGATGGTAGCCGCTGCGGTTGCCTCGATCGGGATCACGAGCACCCAGAACCACCAGTACAACCAGCCGATGGAGAAGCCCGCCCAGTGGCCGATCGCGCGATCGGCATAGGTCGAGAACGAACCACTGTCCGGATGCGCGACGGCCATCTCGCCGAGCATGCGCATCACCAGCACGACCAGGACGCCCGCGATCGCATACGCGAGGATCGAAGCCGGGCCGGCTTCCGCGATTGCGTGGCCGGAGCCGACGAACAAGCCCGCGCCGATGACGCCGGCAATCGACATCATCGTCACGTGCCGCTGCTTCAGACCCGTGCCGAGGCCTGTCTTGCTTCCACTCATGTGTCTCTCTCCAAAAAACGGTTCCGGTATGACCGGGTGTCGCGTGAAGGCGGCGGGGAGTTGTCGTTGTTGAACCCGGCAGCCCGCCGCGCATGCGCGCATACGGGCAGGAAGCCGGGTCGAGCCGTTCCGGTCGGTGCGCGACGCAGTCTGCGAAGCCGCGGGTGCGATGCGGCGCACGAGGTGCCCGCGCATCGCGTGCGCCCTTTCCGTCGGCTGTCGGTCAGCCGCCTTCGAAGCGAAGGAGTGTAAGCATCAAACGGTTCTTCACTAAGAACCAATTGAAGAATTTCGATGGATCCACTTGTTGCATCGATGCGAACCGATGCAACGCATGATCCGGTTCGACATCCGCCTGCCAGCCGCCGGATCGGGCAAGTGATGACGGCGCGTGCCCGCTCGGCATCACGGTGAACACGTTCCGTCGAAGCGGATCGCGTGCCGCGCCGGCGCGGCTCAGTTGGCGTCGTCCGGCCCTGCGTCGCGCCATTTGGCCGGCACGATTGCGCGCCATTCGCGCAGAAGCAGGTTTCTCACGGCGTCGGGATGCGCGGCCGACAGGCGCACCAGCACGATCGGCCAGCCCGCATAGTGGTCGGTCAGGTAATACACGTCGGGTTCCGCTTCGATCAGCCACGCGCGCTCGTCGGGGCCGACGCCCTTCACGACGAGCGTATCGCCGTCCTCGCGCAGGCGCGCGAGCATCTTGCCCTTCACCTTGAGTGCGGGCGTGCCGTACGACGTCCCCTCCTCGACGCCGCGCCATGCGAGCGCGATCTGCCGCACTTCGTCGAATGTCACGATGCGCCTCCAGCCGTGGATGATCGAGATCCGGCCACCGTAACGGAAATCGTGGACCGCGCCTAGCTGGAAGGCGCCGTGCCACGCACCAGGCGACGCGCGTCTAGCGGCCGGCCGCACGCACGGCCATCTGCGCGCGTCCGGTGGTGGCGACGATCGCGAACGCGATCGCATTGGCGGCCGCGCTGGCCAGGATCGGCACGAGATAACCGCCACCCGCGTCGTAGATGAAACCGGCCGCAGCCGGCCCGATCAGCGTGCCGAACGCGATGCTCGTGTACAACACGCCGATGATCGCGCTCACGTTGCGGCCGCCGAAGTAATCCATCACGACGGCGGGCAGCACGGCGACCCAGCCGCCGTAGAACACGCCGAACACGAGTGCGAACGCGGCCAGCGTCGCGACGCTGCCGGCGCCGGCCCACGCGACGAGCGCGACGGCCATGCCTGCGAACATCGCAAGCAGCGATGCGCGGCGGCCGAAGCGGTCGGCGAGGCCGCCGAGAAAGAAGCGCCCAGCCGTGCTGCCGACGCCGATCGCGCCGAGCAGCAGCACAGCCGTCGACGGTGCGACGCCATGATCGAGCGCATATGGCACGAGGTGCACGAACGGCACGAAGACGCCGAACGAGCACACGAGACACGCCGCGTAGAGGCTCGCGAACGGTCGCGACGTGACGGCCTCGCGCAGGGTCGCACCAGCCGGCACCGATGCGGCAGCCCGCGCGCGATCCGCAGCGCTCACGGCGCCCGGGGCCCCTGCCGTGTGCCCGCCCGCTTCCGGCAAGCCTCCGCCGGTGGCCGGATGCACGGCCTCCCCGTCCGGCAACAGCCCGCGCCCGCGCGGGTCGTTCTCGATCAGCAGCGACATCCCGGCGCCGATCGCGACGGCGAGCGCCGCAAGCGTGAAATAGGCGCCGCGCCAGCCGACGTGCGCGATCAGCGCGGCGGCGAGCGGCGGCATCACGAGCGTGCCGACGCCGATCCCCGCGACCGCGAGCCCCGACGCGAAGCCGCGCCGCCGCACGAACCAGCGCTGCACGGCGCCGACGGCCGGCACATACGCGCAGCCGACGCCGAGACCGACACCGAGCCCGTACGCGACATAGACCTGCAGCAGCGTATGCGCGGCGCCGGCCGCCGCGAGACCCGCCGCCGTCAGCAACATGCCGGTGACGGCGAGCCGCCGTGAGCCGAAACGATCGGCAAGCGGGCCGCTGACGATGCCGAAGCCGAAATACAGGAAGCCGGCCAGCGAGAACACGAGCGAGATCTGCCCGCGCGATGCGGCGAAATCCCGCTGCAGTGCTTCGACGAACGCGCTGAACGTGTACGCACTGCCGAAGCCGACGAACGTGACGGCGAACGCGGCCGCCACCACATACCAGCCGTAGAAGACGCGCGACGCGCGCGGGCCGCTCATGACGATGCTCCTCTCAGGTTCCGCCGGACACCGCGCGGCGCCCGGATTGCCTCATGGATATAGTTGAACTATGTTGGTCGCATCGACCGCCGCAAGTCAGCCGTGACGAATCGGATCCGATGCGACAACGGTACTCGCGCGCATGCATTGCCTCAAACGATATTTCGTCAGCCTTTCGCTTTAGAAAAACTCAATGAACCGTTCCCGTCTGCCACCGCTCAACGCGTTGCGCGCGTTCGAGGCGGCGGCCCGCCACCTGTCGGTGAAATCGGCAGCGCAAGAGCTGTCGGTCACGCCCGGCGCGGTGAGCCAGCTGATCCGCACGCTCGAGACCCATCTCGGCGTGCAACTGTTCGAGCGCGTGAACCGCGGCATCCTGCTGACCGCCGCGGGCCGCGACTATCTGCCGCCCGTGCGCAACGCGTTCCGGCAAATCGCCGACGCGTCGCAGCGCGTGTCGGGCGCTGCCGACAGCGGCGTGCTGACGGTGAGCGTCACGCCGTTTTTCGCATCCGCATGGCTCGTGCCGCGCCTCGCGCAGTTCCGCGACGCATGCCCGGACGTCGACCTGCAGATCGTCGCGAGCCATGCGCTCGCCGATTTCTCCCGCGACGGCGTCGACGTCGCGATCCGCCACGGTCTCGGCCGCTACATCGGGCTGTGCAGCGAACGGCTGCTGACCGTGGAGATCGTCGCGCTCGCGGCGCCGGAACTCGTCGCGCGGCTGGGCATGCCGGCCACGCCCGCCGACCTGGCCGGATGGCCGCATCTGCACGACGCCGAACGCAAGGGCTGGCACATCTGGTTCGACGCGCAGCGAATCGCCGATTTCGGCCCGCCGCGCGGCCCCGCGTTCGACGATTCCAGTCTGTTGCTGCAGGCGATCCTCGCCGGCCAGGGCGCCGGCCTGCTGCCGGCGGCGATGGTGCGCGGCGAGCTCGCGAGCGGCCGGCTCGTGCAGCTTGCCGACGTCGCGTGGCTCGACGACTTCGCGTACTACCTCGTCTATCCGCCGCATCATGCGGAGCGCGCGAAAGTCGCCGCGTTCCGTCGGTGGATTCTCGAGGCCGCCCAGGCCGACGGCGCGGCATCGATGACGGGCACGGCGTAGCATCGCAGCACCGCGGGGCGGCGGCAACGATCTCGAGCCGATCGGCTAACATGCGGCCCGGGCCGTCGGCCCGCCAGCCACCGGCAACGGACCACGACATCCGCAGAGAGACCATGCCCGCCCTGCTCCGCCGCGCGACCCGCATCGCGACCCTGTCGGCCGCGCTGTTCGGCGCGTGCGCCGCCCTGCCGCCCGCGGCGCACGCCTATCGCGCGTCGCCCGGCTACGGCAGCGAAGCCGACCTCGACCGGCACGACACGTACCGCAATCGCGACGGCGACACCGTCCATGCACCGGCGCATTCGAAATCGGGCCGCGTGCCCGAGGGCGCGAGCGCGCGCTGCCGCGACGGCACGTACAGCTTCAGCCGCCATCGGCGCGGCACCTGCTCGGGGCACGGCGGCGTCGCCGGATGGCTGTGAACGCGGGTCGGCCGAATGGCCAGCGCGGTGCCAGCGGCAGCCGGCGCCGAAGTACAATACGCGCTCGCGCCGCCAACCCGCGGCGACATCGCCGCGCCCCGCGCGGCGCGCTCCGTACCGAATCACCCGACGCCACGCACGCCGATGCGCTGCGCGGCAGTCTCAACCCTTTCTGAGTTTCACACCCAAATGGCCCAATACGTTTTCACGATGAACCGGGTCGGCAAGATCGTGCCGCCCAAGCGCCAGATCCTGAAGGACATCTCGCTGTCGTTCTTTCCCGGCGCGAAGATCGGCGTGCTCGGCCTGAACGGCTCGGGCAAGTCGACGCTGATCCGCATCATGGCGGGCGTCGACAAGGACATCGAAGGCGAAGCGACGCCGATGCCGAACCTGAACATCGGCTACCTGCCGCAGGAACCGCAGCTCGATCCGACGAAGACGGTGCGCGAAGCCGTCGAGGAAGGCCTCGGCGACCTGTTCCAGGCGAACAAGAAGCTCGAGGAAATCTACGCGGCCTATGCGGAACCGGACGCCGACTTCGACGCGCTCGCGGCCGAGCAGGCGAAATACGAAGCGATCCTCGCATCGAGCGACGGCGGCAGCCCCGAGCAGCAGCTCGAAGTGGCCGCCGACGCGCTGCGCCTGCCGGCGTGGGACGCGAAAATCGAGCACCTGTCGGGCGGTGAAAAGCGCCGCGTCGCGCTGTGCAAGCTGCTGCTCGAGAAGCCGGACATGCTGCTACTCGACGAACCGACCAACCACCTCGACGCGGAATCGGTCGACTGGCTCGAGCAGTTCCTGGTGCGCTTCCCGGGCACCGTCGTCGCCGTCACGCACGATCGCTACTTCCTCGACAACGCGGCCGAGTGGATTCTCGAACTCGACCGCGGCCACGGCATTCCGTGGAAGGGCAACTACAGCAGCTGGCTCGATCAGAAGGAAGAGCGCCTGAAGCAGGAAGAAGCGTCGGAATCGGCGCGCCAGAAGGCGATCAAGAAGGAACTGGAGTGGGTGCGCCAGAACCCGAAGGGCCGCCAGGCGAAGTCGAAGGCGCGTATCGCGCGCTTCGAGGAGCTGAACAGCCAGGAATACCAGAAGCGCAACGAAACGCAGGAAATCTTCATTCCGGTCGGCGACCGCCTCGGCAATGAAGTGATCGAGTTCAAGAACGTCAGCAAGTCGTTCGGCGACCGCCTGCTGATCGACAACCTGAACTTCAAGATTCCGGCCGGCGCGATCGTCGGCATCATCGGCCCGAACGGCGCCGGCAAGTCGACGCTGTTCAAGATGCTGACCGGCAAGGAACAGCCGGATTCGGGCGAAGTCGTGATGGGCCCGACCGTGAAGCTCGCGTACGTCGACCAGAGCCGCGATGCGCTCGACGGCTCGAAGACGGTGTTCGAGGAAATCTCGGGCGGCGCCGACGTGCTGACGGTCGGCAAGTACGAAACGCCGTCGCGTGCGTACATCGGCCGCTTCAACTTCAAGGGCGGCGACCAGCAGAAGATCGTCGGCAACCTGTCGGGCGGGGAACGCGGCCGCCTGCACCTCGCGAAGACGCTGATCTCCGGCGGCAACGTGCTGCTGCTCGACGAACCGTCGAACGACCTCGACGTCGAAACGCTGCGCGCGCTGGAAGACGCGTTGCTCGAATTCGCGGGCTCGGTGATGGTGATCTCGCACGATCGCTGGTTCCTCGACCGGATCGCGACGCACATCCTCGCGTTCGAAGGCGATTCGCAGGTCACGTTCTTCGACGGCAACTACCAGGAATACGAAGCCGACAAGCGTGCGCGCCTCGGCGAGGAAGCCGCGAAGCCGAAGCGCCTGCGCTACAAGCCGATCAGCCGCTGAACGATGCGGCCCGTGCACCCGGCAACGCGACGCCGGGTGCCGAACGCGGCCGCTTCCGGATCGGCAGAACGACAAAGCGGGCTCATGGCCCGCTTTTTTTTCATCCGCCTGTCTGCATTCGGCTGCGGCGTCCGGCGCGACGCCTACGCGAGCGCGCCCAGCTCGCGCAAACGCGCCTCGGTCGCGGCCGCGCTCGTGTGATGAATGCCGTGCCAGCCGAGTGCCGTCGCGGCCGCGGCATTCTTCGCGTTGTCGTCGATGAACACGAGCTCATGCGGCGCGATGCCCGGCAAGTGCGGCTCGATCCGCGCATGCATCTCGCGGTAGATCGCCGGATCGGGTTTCACGAGCTTCACGCGGCCCGACACGACGATGTCCTTGAAGCGCCGCAGGACCGGGAAGTTGTCCCACGCATACGGAAAGGTCTGCGCGGACCAGTTGGTCAGCCCGAAGAGCGGCATCCCCTGCGCATCGAGCCGGTCGACGAGCGCGGCGCCTTCGTCGAGCACGCCGCCGATCATCTCGTGCCAGCGCGCGTAGAACGCGCGGATCAGCGTCTCGTGCGCCGGAAACTTCGCGACGAGCTCGCTCGTGCCTTCGTCGATCGTCTGCCCGCCGTCCTGACGGATCACCCAGTCCATCGCGCAAACGTGGGTGAGGAACCAACGGCGCTCGGCTTCGTCTGGAATCAGCTGCCGGTACAGGTACTCGGGGCTCCAGTCGATCAGCACGCCGCCGAAATCGAACACCACCGCCTTGATCGTCATGCGAACTCCGTGGCGAGCACGTCGGCGAGCGGACGCGGCGTCACCGCATTGCCCGACAGCGTATTGTTTTCCCACACGAAGTGATGATGCGCGACGATCTGCGCGGCCGACAGGTGCGCGCGCTCGTTCGTCGTGTGCAGGTCGGACACGACGGTCGTCCGGTAGCCGAGCAGTGCCGCGCGGCGCGCAGCCGAATCGACGCAGAACTCGGTCGCATAGCCGCAGATCAGCACCGAACGGATGCTGTGGCCGTGGAGCTGCGCGGCGAGCGGCGTGTCGTGGAACGAATCGCTCACCTGCTTGCGGATGCGCCAGTCGGTGCGACCGACGATCAGTTCCTCATGCAGTTCCCAGCCGGGCGTGCCGGGCACGATGTCGTCGTCCGCATCGCCGTCGTGCTGCACGAAGCACACGGGCGCGTTTGACGCACGTGCCGCCGCCGTCAGCCGGTTGATGCCCGACACGACGTCGTCGAGCCGGTACGCGGGCCGCGCCCGCTGCACCAGCCCGCGCTGCATGTCGATCACGATCACTGCGGTATCTGCCATCGATTGCCCTCTCCGTCGTGGTCCGGCCGTCGCGCGGCCGGTATCTATCGTGTATGGCGCGTCGCGTCAGATCGGCTGCGTGCGCGCGTCGAGCCACGCCTTCGCGTCGCCGCTCACGTGCCGGCCGACGCGCTCGCGCACGGTCGCGTGATACGCGTTCAGCCACGCGCGTTCTTCCTCATGCAGCATCTCGATCAGCACGCAGCGCGTGTCGATCGGGCACAGCGTCAGCGTCTCGAACGCGAGGAAGTCGCCGAACTCGGTCTGCCCGCCCGCGCGGTTCACGACCAGGTTTTCGATCCGGATGCCCCATTTGCCGGGCCGGTACACGCCCGGCTCGATCGACGTGATCATCCCCTCTTCCATCGCCGTGTACGGCTCGGCCGGCGCGTAGTGCGAGATGACCTGCGGGCCCTCGTGCACGTTCAGGAAGTAGCCGACGCCGTGACCGGTGCCGTGGCCGTAGTCGAGCCCGGCCGCCCACATCGGCGCGCGCGCGATCGCGTCGAGCATCGGCGAGCGGATGCCGCGCGGGAAGCGTGCGCGCGACAGCGCCATCATCGACTTCAGCACGATCGTGAAATCGCGGCGCTGCAGGTCGCTGACCGTGCCGACCGGCACGACGCGCGTGATGTCGGTGGTGCCGGTCGTGTACTGGCCGCCCGAATCGACGAGCAGCAGGCCGTCGCCGGCGATCGTCGCGTGCGACTCGGGCGTCGCGCGATAGTGCGGCATCGCACCGTTCGCGTTGAAGCCGGCGATCGTCGCGAAGCTCGGCGACACGTAGCCGGGGCGGCGGGCGCGCGCCGCCGTGAGTTGCTCGTCGATCGTCAGCTCGGTGATCGTCTCGCGGTTCACCGCCTGCTCGAACCACGCAAAGAATTCGGCAAGCGCGGCGCCGTCGTGCTCCATCGTCACGCGCACGTGCTCGATCTCGGCGGACGTCTTGCGCGACTTCGCGAACGTCGACGGGTTCACGGCCTCGATCAGCTTCACGCCGGCCGGCACGGCCTCGAGCGTGCCGAACGTCACGCGGCGCGGATCGATCAGCAGCGTCGCGCCGTCGGGCAGCGTCGCGAGCGCCGCGCGCGCGGCGTCGTACGCGCGGACCTCGACGCCGTCCTGCGCGAGCGACGCGGCCAGCGCCGGCGACACCTTGCCGTCGGCGACGAACAGCGTCGCGCGATCGGCGCCGATCATCGCGTGCGCGACAAACACGGGGTTGAAGTTGACGTCGGCGCCGCGCAGGTTGAACAGCCACGCGAGATCGTCGAGCGTCGACACGAAATGCCATTGCGCGCCCTGCGCGTGCATCGCGCGGCGCACTTCGGCGAGCTTGCTCGCGCGCGTCGCGTCGGCCTGCGGCGCCACGTGCTCGAACACCGCGTCGCCCGGCAGCCCCGGGCGCTCCGGCCAGATCGCGTCGAGCAGGTCGAGATCGGTGCGCAGCGCGATGCCGCGCGCGCTCAGCGCGGCCGTCAGCGCGCGTGCCGCCGCGACGCCGAGCACGGCGCCATCGACGCCGACCGTCATCCCGGCCGGCACGTTCTGCGCGAGCCAGTCGACGTGCGGCGCGCTCTGCTGCCCGCCCGTCATCTTCATCAGCTGGACGCCCGTGCCGGCGAGTTCGGCCTCGGCCTGCACCCAGTAGCGGCTATCGACCCACAAGCCCGCGAAATCCGCGGTCACGACCAGCGTGCCGACCGAGCCCGTGAAACCGGACAGCCAGCGTCGCGCCTGCCAGCGTTCGGGCAGATACTCGGACAGGTGAGGATCGGCGGACGGCACGAGATAGGCGGCCAGGTCCTCGCGGACCATCGCGCCGCGCAGCAGCGCGAGGCGGGCCGGCACCGACGAGACTTCGGGGAGACGGGCATTCATGATTTCACCTGAGAGCGTTCAGCGACGGGCCGACACGGCGACCGTCACGGCTACGGCGAGGAACGCGACACCGGTGCAGACCGGCCATTCGAGCGTTTCGCCGTCGTAAAACAGTCCAGAGAGATTGCCGGCCATGCGCGCGGCGGCGGCGCCTGCGATGCCGACCAGCACCACGATCCACCATGCCGGCCGGCCCGTGCGCCGCATCGGATGCAGCCACCGGCCGAACAGCCCGACAGCCGCTCCCAGGACAAGGATTCCAAACCAGTTCATTCGACGCCTTCTATAAATTCAGATTCGTCCCATAGGCGTGAACGTTGCCAGCGGCTAGCATCGATTCATCCATCGAACCCGAGACCAGCCGGGCGCCGCGAACATTCGAGTGTAGGGGCCCACCCGACGTTATGGCAAGCGCGCACCCGCAGCCGTATTGAAGAAATCCTCATGCGAATCGCTCTCATCGATCCGGAGGCGCGTCATGCTGCGCTCCTGAACCGCCTGCTGTTTGCCGGCGGTCATGTGTGCCACGCGTTTCCGTCCAGCGCGGCATTCTTCGAGTGGCTCGCCACCGATACCTGCGACATGCTGATCATCGGCCACTGGGCCGGCGACCAGCCGGCCGAGGAAGTCATTCCGCGGGCGCAGGCGATCCTGCCCGGGCTGCCGGCCATCGCCGTGATGCAGCTGCCGCGCGAAAGCGAAGTCGTGTCGTGCCTGCACGCGGGCGCCGACGACTGCCTCGTGCGCCCGGTGAGCGGCCCCGAGCTGCTCGCACGCGTCACCGCGTTGAGCCGGCGCGCAGGTGTCCGGCGGCCGCCGAATCGCTCGCGCGAAATGTATGGAGAATACGCGTTCGATGCGACCCACAGCCTCGTGCGCTTCGGCAATGCGGTCGTCGCGCTCACGCCGAAGGAGTTCCGCTTCGCACAGCTGCTGTTCGCGAACCTGTCGCGGCCCGTGTCGCGCGCCCATATCCTCGAAACGGTCTGGGCCTGCCGCCGCGACATGAAGTCGCGCACGCTCGACACCCATGCGTCCCGGCTGCGCAGCAAGCTGCGGCTGCTTCCGGAGCGCGGCTATCGGCTTCTGCCGCTCTACGGCTACGGCTATCAGCTCAATCGCGTGCCGATCGAGCCCCCAAATTCGAGGCCGCGCCACGCCGATGCCCGGTATGCCGCAAGTGAGGAAATCGCTGAAACGCTATAATATGGGGCTAAACGATAGCCCTCGATATGCAACTCCTCACGATCGGAATCAACCACCACACTGCGCCTGTCGCCCTGCGCGAACGCGTGGCGTTTCCGCTCGAGCAAATCAAGCCGGCTCTCGTCACGTTCAAGAACGTGTTCCTCGGCCCCCAAGCGCCGAATGCGCCCGAAGCGGCAATCCTCTCCACCTGCAACCGCACCGAACTCTATTGCGCGACCGACGATCGGGCCGCCCGCGAGGGTGCGATTCGCTGGCTGTCGGAGTACCACCAGATTCCGGTCGACGAACTCGCCCCGCACGTCTATGCGCTGCCGCAATCGGAAGCGGTCCGGCACGCGTTCCGCGTCGCGTCGGGTCTCGATTCGATGGTGCTCGGCGAAACGCAGATCCTGGGCCAGATGAAGGATGCGGTGCGCACCGCGACGGAAGCCGGCGCGCTCGGCACCTATCTGAACCAGCTGTTCCAGCGCACGTTCGCCGTCGCGAAGGAAGTGCGCGGCACGACCGAGATCGGCGCGCAGTCGGTGTCGATGGCCGCCGCCGCGGTCCGCCTCGCACAGCGCATCTTCGAAAAAGTGTCGGATCAGCGCGTGCTGTTCATCGGCGCCGGCGAGATGATCGAGCTGTGCGCGACGCACTTCGCCGCGCAGAGCCCGCGCGAGCTCGTCGTCGCGAACCGCACGGCCGAACGCGGCCAGCGGCTCGCCGAACGTTTCAACGGCCGCGCGATGCCGTTGTCGGACCTGCCGGCCCGCATGCACGAATTCGACATCATCGTGTCGTGCACCGCGTCGACGCTGCCGATCATCGGCCTCGGCGCGGTCGAGCGTGCGGTGAAGGCACGCCGCCACCGGCCGATCTTCATGGTCGACCTCGCGGTACCGCGCGACATCGAGCCGGAAGTCGGCAAGCTGAAGGACGTGTTCCTCTACACCGTCGACGATCTCGGTGCGATCGTGCGCGAAGGCAACGCATCGCGCCAGGCCGCGGTTGCACAAGCCGAGACGATCATCGAAACCCGCGTGCAGAACTTCATGCAGTGGCTCGACACGCGCAGCGTCGTGCCGGTGATCCGTCACATGCATACGCAGGCCGACGCGCTGCGCCGCGCGGAAGTCGAGAAGGCGCAGAAGCTGCTCGCGCGCGGCGACGATCCGGCCGCCGTCCTCGAAGCGCTGTCGCAGGCGCTCACCAACAAGCTGATCCACGGCCCGACGAGCGCGCTCAACCGCGTGAACGGCACCGACCGCGATTCGCTGATCGACCTGATGCGCGGCTTCTACCAGCACGCGCCGCGCTCGAACGACCAGTCCGGCCACTAGCGCCGGCCGGTTGCCCCTGCCGCCGGCCGCGCGCCGGCCTATCCTTTTCGAATACCCCTTTTGTCCG
Organism: Burkholderia sp. SCN-KJ; assembly: GCF_024656005.1. Taxonomy (NCBI): domain Bacteria; kingdom Pseudomonadati; phylum Pseudomonadota; class Betaproteobacteria; order Burkholderiales; family Burkholderiaceae; genus Burkholderia; species Burkholderia sp. SCN-KJ. The sequence goes on along the minus strand of NZ_JANKOG010000026.1, from coordinate 65,080 downwards.
GGAGCGTCGCTCCACACCATGAAGACGAGCATGCAACGCAAGCTCGACCAGCTGTCTATCCGGCTGGCCGAACTGAACGACCTGCTGAGCCGCGAAAACGTCACGGCCGACCTCGACCAGTACCGCAAGCTGACGCGCGAACACGCGGAACTCGGCCCGGTCGTCGAGCAGTACGCGCTGTGGCGCCAGTCGCGCAGCGACGAGACGGCCGCGCAGGAGCTGGTCGCCGATGCATCGATGCGCGATTTCGCCGAAGACGAGATTCGCAGCGCGCGGGAACGCATGGTTCGCCTCGAAGGCGAGTTGCAGAAGATGCTGCTGCCGAAGGACCCGAACGACGACCGCAACATCTTCCTCGAAATCCGCGCGGGCACCGGCGGCGACGAATCGGCGCTGTTCGCGGGCGACCTGCTGCGCATGTACCTGCGCTTCGCGGAACGCCAGCGCTGGCAGGTCGAGATGATGTCGGAGAGCCCGTCGGATCTCGGCGGCTACAAGGAAGTGATCGTGCGGATCGCCGGCCAGGGCGCTTACTCGCGACTGAAGTTCGAATCGGGCGGTCATCGCGTGCAGCGCGTGCCGGCGACCGAGACGCAGGGACGCATCCACACGTCCGCCTGCACGGTCGCGGTGATGCCGGAAGCCGACGAGATCGGCGAGGTCGAGATCAATCCGGCCGACCTGCGGATCGACACGTTCCGCGCGTCGGGCGCGGGCGGCCAGCACATCAACAAGACCGATTCGGCGGTGCGCGTCACGCACATCCCGACCGGGATCGTCGTCGAGTGCCAGGACGACCGCTCGCAGCACAAGAACAAGGATCGTGCGCTGAAGGTGCTCGCCGCGCGCATCAAGGACAAGCAGTATCACGAGCAGCACGCGAAGGAAGCGGCGACGCGCAAGAGCCTGATCGGCTCGGGCGACCGCTCGGAGCGGATCCGCACGTACAACTTCCCGCAGGGCCGGATGACCGATCACCGGATCAACCTCACGCTGTACCGGCTCGAGGCGCTGATGGATGGCGATCTCGACGAACTGATCGGCGCGCTCGTCACCGAACACCAGGCCGAACTGCTCGCGTCGCTCGGCGACACCGACTGAGGCCGCGATGCCCGATACCACCGCCGACGATCTGCTGCGCGCGTCGCCGCTCGACCCGGTCGATGCGCGCGTGCTCCTCGCGTACGCGCTCGGCTGGACCCGCACGCAGCTGATCACGCGCGGCGACGCCCCGCTCGAACCCGTCGCGATCGCGCGCTACCGCGCGCTCGAAGCGCGCCGCGTGGCGGGCGAGCCGGTCGCGCAGCTCGTCGGGATGCGCGAATTCTTCGGCCGGCCGTTCGATGTGACGCCCGACGTGCTGATCCCGCGCCCCGAAACCGAACTGCTCGTCGAAGCCGCGCTCGACGCGATCGACGGTCGCCCGCATCCGGCCGTGCTCGATCTCGGCACCGGCAGCGGCGCGATCGCCGTGTCGATCGCCGCCGAACGGCCCGACGCACGCGTATGGGCGCTCGACCGTTCGCCTGCCGCGCTCGACGTCGCCCGGCGCAACGCGCACAAGCTGCTCGACGCGCGCCGCCCCGGCGGCCCGCTGCACTGGCTGCAGAGCGACTGGTACGCCGCGCTCGATCCGACGCTCGCGTTCGACACGATCGTCAGCAATCCGCCGTACATCGCGCAGCACGATCCGCACCTCGCGCAGGGCGACCTGCGGTTCGAGCCGCGCGGCGCGCTCACCGACGATGCCGACGGCCTCAGCGCGATCCGCACGATCGTCGCGGGCGCCGGCGCCTACCTGAAACCGGGCGGCACGCTCTGGATCGAGCACGGCTACGACCAGGCCGAAGCCGTGCGTGCCTTGCTCGTGTCACGCGGCTTCGTCGCGGTCGAATCGCTCGCCGATCTCGCCGCGATCGAACGCACCACGGGCGGCCGCCGGCCCGTCTGACGGCCGGCCCGCCCGGTTGAAATCCGCTATCATTTCGTTCTAACGCCCCGCCAACGCAAGGTCAGTCATGGACACCCAACAACGCATCAAGCAAATCGTCGACGAAAACCAGGTCGTGCTCTTCATGAAGGGCAACGCGCAATTCCCGATGTGCGGCTTTTCGGGCCGCGCCGTGCAGGTGCTGAAAGCCTGCGGCGTCGACCAGTTCAAGACGGTCAACGTGCTCGAGGACGACGAGATCCGCCAGGGCATCAAGGAATTCTCGAACTGGCCGACCATCCCGCAGCTGTACGTGAAGGGCGAATTCATCGGCGGCTCGGACATCATGATGGAGATGTACCAGTCGGGCGAACTGCAGCAACTGTTCGCCGCCGCGTAACGCCCCGTTCCCGATGGCATCGCCCAGCGCGCCGCCACGCCGGCTGATCGTCGCGATCACCGGCGCCACCGGCGCGGTCTACGGCGTGCGGCTGCTCGAATTGCTGCGCGCCGCCGGCGGCGTCGAAACGCATCTGCTGGTTTCGAACGCCGGCTGGCTCAATATCCAGCATGAATTGCAGCTGTCGAAGGCCGAAGTCGAAAGCCGGGCGGATGTCGTGCATTCGGTGCGCGATGTCGGCGCGACGATCGCGTCCGGTTCGTTCGCAACCGACGGGATGGTGATCGCCCCCTGCTCGATGAAGACGCTCGCGAGCGTCGCGCACGGCCTGTCGGACAACCTGATCACGCGCGCGGCCGACGTCACGCTGAAGGAACGCCGCCGTCTCGTGCTGATGGTGCGCGAAACGCCGTTCAACCTCGCGCATCTGCGCAACATGACCGCCGTGACCGAAATGGGCGGCATCGTGTTTCCGCCGCTGCCCGCGTTCTACGCGATGCCGAAGACGATCGAGGAACTCGTCGACCAGACCGTCACGCGCGTGCTCGACCTGTTCGCGCTCAGCGCACCGATGACGACGCCGTGGGCCGGCATCCGGCCCGCACGGTAAGCCGCTCGCCGCGGCGCTTCGGCGCCGTTCTCCACGCATCTTCGTCGATTCTGCCGCCTTCCGGTTCGATCCAGCCGCGTCCAGCACTCCCCGCGCCTGCTCCCGCGCACCCAAATTATCAACCATTGAGATTCAATCAAATTCCGGCAAGCCGATTTATCAATGTCCGGTGCGCGCCTATAGTCACAGGCAACCCACTATTGCAGGCTCCCCACCATGAACCGCTTGCCTTCGCTTTACCTGTCACACGGCGCCCCGACGCTGCCGATCGACCCGACGCTGCCGTCCGGCGCATTCACGCACCTCGGCGCCGAATTGCCGCGCCCCCGCGCGGTGCTGATGCTGTCCGCGCACTGGGGCACGCAGCAGCCGGTCGCGAGCGTGGCCGCGCACCCGGAAACGATCCATGACTTCTACGGCTTCCCGCGCGCACTGTACGAGATCCGCTACCCGGCACCGGGCGCGCCCGAGGTCGCCGAGCGGGCGGCCGCGCTGCTGAACGCGGCCGGCATCGCGACCGCGACGACCGAGCACGGCCTCGACCACGGCGCGTGGGTGCCGATGCTGCTGATGTTCCCGGAAGCCGACGTGCCCGTCGCGCAGCTGTCGATCCAGCCGCGTGCGGACGCGGCCCATCACTTCGCACTCGGCCGCGCGCTGCGGCCGCTGCGCGACGAAGGCGTGATGGTGATCGGCTCGGGCCAGATCACGCACAACCTGCGCGCGGCCGATTTCAGCGCGGCGCCCGAGGATGCGGATCCGCGCGTCGCGGAATTCACCGACTGGTTCGAGGCGAAGCTCGCCGCGCGCGACGTCGACGCGCTGCTCGACTATCGCCGGCAGGCGCCGCACGCGGCGCTGATGCATCCGACCGACGAGCACCTGCTGCCGGTGTTCGCCGCGCTCGGCGCAGCCGACGACGACTACCAGCTCGGCATCCAGTCGCTCGGCACGTATCAACGCGTGCTCGCGATGACGAACTACGTGTTCGCGAGCGCGGCCGCCTGAATCACGCGACACGGCGACACAAGCGCCGAGCACAAATAAAAAGCCCGCCCGAGCATCGCTCGGACGGGCTTTTTTTTGCGGTTCCCGCCACCGCCGATTCCGGTGGCAGGTCAGGCGTCAGGCACCGACCCCTTCGAGGATCTCGTCGTGCGCCTCGCGCTCGTCGAGATACTGGGTCCGGTAACCGGTGTTCACACCCCAGAAGTAGAACACCAGCGAGATTGCCGCGACGATCAGCATGTCCCAGCCGTACGGCAGCACGCCGTAACCGCCGAATTCCTTGCTGCCGATCAGCGACAGGACGGCCATCGTCGGCAGGTACGCGACCAGCCACCATGCGGCCTTCAGGTCGGCGCCCCAGCCGGTCCAGCCCGACTTCGCCTGGAAGTAGAAATACACCGGCAGCGCGACGATCATCAGCAGGATGATTTCGCCCGTCAGCGGCCACTTCGCCCAGTACAGGATCAGCGACGCGCAGACGAACGCGAACGGTGCGATCAGCTTCATCAGCGGGATCGACAGCGGACGCTCGATGTCGGTCGCCGCGCGACGCAGCGCCATCAGGCTGATCGGGCCGGTCAGGTACGAGATCACCGTTGCGACCGAGATCACTGCCGCGAGCGAGCTCCAGCCGCGGAAGAAGAACAGGAAGATGAACGACACGAGCAGGTTGAACCACATCGCCTGGCGCGGCACACCGTAGATCGGGTGCACGTTGCCGAACATCTTCGGCATCGTGTTGTTGCGCTCCATCGCGTAGATCATGCGGGTGGTCGTCGCCATGTAGGTCGTACCGGTGCCGCTCGGGCTGATGAACGCGTCAACGTACAGCAGGATCGCGAGCCAGTTCAGGTTCAGCGCGATCGCGAGTTCGGCGAACGGCGACGAGAAGTTGAACTGCGACCAGCCCTTCGCGACGTCGGCCGGATTCACCGAACCGATATACGCCATCTGTAGCAGCACGTAGATCACGAGTGCGAGCAGGATCGACGTGATCACCGCGAACGGCACGCTGCGCGACGGATTGCGCGCTTCACCGGCCAGGTTCACCGGGCTCTGGAAGCCGTTGAACGCGAACACGATACCGCTCGTCGCGACCGCGGTCAGCACGGCCGACCAGCCGTACGGCGCGAAGCTCGCATTCGATGCAGTGCCGAGGTTTTCCGAGTGGAAGCTCGACAGCATCAGGCCGAGGATCGTGAGGCCGGGGATCAGGAACTTGAAGATCGTGATCGCGGTGTTCGCACGTGCGAAGGCCTTGACGCCCCAGTAGTTCAGCAAGAAGTAAATGACGACCAGCACGGCCGACAGCAGCAGGCCGGGTGTCGTCAGCTCGCCGTTCACGAACAGCGCATGCGCCCACGGATACTGCCACGTGCTCATGTACTGGATCGACGCCTCCGCCTCGATCGGGATCACCGATACGATCGCGATCCAGTTCGCCCACGCGCTGATGAAGCCCACCAGCGAACCGTGCGAGTAGCGCGCGTAGCGCACCATGCCGCCCGACTCGGGGAACATCGCACCGAGTTCAGCGTACGTCAGCGCAATCGCGAGAATCACGACCGCGCCGATGATCCATGCGCAAATCGCCGCCGGACCGGCAATCTTCGCAGCCTTCCAGGCGCCGAACAGCCAGCCCGAACCGATAATCGAACCCAGCCCCGTCAGCATCAGTGCAAACGGGCCGATGTTCCGTTGAATAGAACTCTTCACATCCTCTCCTATGTCTCAAAAAGCATGGTCGGCCCGCGGTCCGGGATCGGCTCGGACAGCAGCGCGCATGCAATTTTGGGGGGAAGGATCACCCGATCGGGGCAACCCGTCCACGCGGCGCGTAGTTTAACGGTTGCACCTCCAAGTTGGCGCCAAAATCGTTCGGCCCCTACAAAAAAGTCGCATCGTTTGCAAGGTTTGTAAACCTTATCTCCGCAATAACCCTGAGTGCATGGAAATCCGGTTGACCGCGCGACCGATTACCCGTATAAACAACGTTGCAGGATTTCAAGCGGCGAGTGAATTGGTTCTTTCGTAGTTCGCCCATCAACGGTACTCCGGTTGGTCCCATTACCCCCTTCCTTGATTTTCCGCACCCCATGGGCCTCGGCCCCGTTTTATCTTTTTAGGAACAAGTAACATGGCAACCGGTACCGTCAAGTGGTTCAATGACGCAAAGGGCTTCGGCTTCATCACCCCGGAAGGCGGCGGCGACGATCTGTTCGCGCACTTCTCGGAAATCCGCGTCGAAGGCTTCAAGACGCTGCAAGAAAACCAGAAGGTTGAATTCGAAGTGAAGACGGGCCCGAAGGGTCTGCAAGCTGCGAACATCCGTCCGGTCTAAGTTCGGCGCGATAATTCGTGTAAAAAAGCCCCGCTTCGGCGGGGCTTTTTGTTTTCCGGCGCGGGCAGCCATGCGGCCGCCGCCGATCGAGAATGGCCTCCGGTCAGCCGAACAGCCGCTGCGCGTGAATGCCGAGCCCGGTCGCGACGCTCGCGAGGCGATCGCCGAACACCGGCTGCGCGTCCGGGAATGCGCCGGCGAGCGCACCCGACAGGAACGCGAGCCCGGTCGAGCCGCCGGTGAAATACAGCGCGCCGACGTCGCGCGGCGCGACGCCCGCCAGCCGCACCGTTTCGCGCGCGGCATCGACGATGCGCGCCGTGTCGTCGACGCTCGCGTCGACGAGGCGTTCGGCGTCGAACGCGATCTGCAGATCCTCTTCCACGTCGTTCAGGTCGATCATCGTCTCCCCGCCCGCCGCCACGCCGATCTTCGCTTCTTCCGCGCGCGCCATCAGCGCATGCCCGAGCCGCTGCTCGACCACGCGCGTGAGCCGGTCGTACTGCCGCACGTCCTGGTACAGGTGCTTCATCAGCTTCAGCTCGCCCAGCCGCTTCGGCGTGTAGACCGTGTTGATGAGGTGCCAGGTCGCCAGGTCGAAGTAGATCCGGTTCGGCAGCTCGCGGCCCTCGGAATCGAGCGCGCGGTAGCCGAACGCCGGCAGGATCGCCGCCAGCTCGACGCGCCGATCGTAATCGGTGCCCGCGACGTGCACGCCGTGGTGCGCGAGCACGTCGTCCTTGCGCTCGAGGCGCGCCATCCGCTCCGGCCCGACGCGCACCAGCGAGAAGTCCGACGTACCGCCGCCGATGTCGGCGACCAGCACGAGCCGCTCGGCCTGCTGGCGCGACTCGTAGTCGAACGCGGCCGCGATCGGTTCGTACTGGAAATGCACGTCCGCGAACCCGACCGACTGCGCGGCCGCTTCGAGCTGGTCCTGCGCGAGACGGTCGGCGCGCGGATCGTCGTCGACGAAGAACACCGGCCGGCCGAGCACCGCGCGGCCGATCGGCGCGCCGGCGCGCGCTTCGGCCTTGCGTTTCAGGTGCGTCAGGAAGCGCGCGATGATCTCCGTGTACGCCATCGCGCTACCGTCGCCGAGATCCGTCGTCGTTTCCGCGAGCGGCGAGCCGAGGATGCTCTTCATCGAGCGCATCAGGCGGCCGTCGAAACCGTCGATATAGGACGCGAGCGCCGCCCGGCCGTATTCGACCGTCTGCTCGTCGTTGTTGAAGAAGATCGCGGTGGGCAGCGTCAGGTGGTCGCCCTCGACGGGCGCGAGGCGCATGGCGTCGCCGTCGGGCAGGGCCACGGCGGAATTGGACGTGCCGAAATCGATCGCGCAGTAAGTCATGGGAAGGTGCCGCAGCATGGCCGGCGCGAAAACGGAAAGGACGGGCTTTTTAACATGAAGCCCGCCGGATCACAACCGGGGGCCGCCGCCGGTGCGGCGCAACCGGCCCGAGGCGGAGATCAGGCGCACCTGCGGCAGGTCGGCGACAGGTGCGGACAAGGTGCTTGACGCACGCCTGCCCGCTTGCACCATCAGGCTGCGGCGTCGAAACCCTTCTTCCATGCGCCCGCATACACGACCTCGCCGATCGCATGGCGCGTGCGCGGCGCCTTTTCGCGTTCGCGCAACACCGGGTCGAGCTTGTCGACGTTGCCGTAGTGGCCGAGCGAGATGATCGCCGGAATCGCGACGTCGGCCGGAATCTCGAACGCATCGCGGAACGCCTTCGCATCGAAGCCGCTCATCTGGTGCGCGGCGAGACCCAGCGCGTGCGCCTGCAGCACCAGCGACATCGCGGCCGCGCCCGCATCGTACAGCGCGGTCGGCGCCGGCTCGCCCTTCGGCGTGAGCGTATGCGCGGTCACGGCGATCAGCACCGGCGCCGGCGCGTTCCAGCCCTGGTTGAACGGCACCAGCGTCGCGAATGCGTGCTTGAACGCCGCTTCGTCCTGCGTGCGATCGAACACGATGAAGCGCCACGGTTGCGCGTTGTAGGCGGACGGCGCCCAGCGCGCCGCTTCGAGCACCGCGTGCAGATCGGCGGCGCTGATCGGCTCGTCCGAATACGCGCGCGGGCTCCAGCGGCCGGCGATCAGGTCGTGAATCGAAACAGTGGTGGGAGCAGGTTTGACGGACATGCGGTTCCTCGCTGACATCGATGAAGGGCGCGAACGCCCGGCGAACCGCAAGCATAACCGCTTGAGCCGTCACGCGCCCGGTCATCCCGCGCAATGCAAATCAGCGTTCCTGCATTGACCGGCCGGCCCACGCGCGCGGGGCGGCCTGGTCGCCGCGCTCAGGCGGCCTGCGCGGCCGCGCGGGACGGGCCGCGATTGATCCGCAGCACGATCAGCGCACTGACGATGCAGAGCGCGCCCGAGATCATCGACGCGATCGTATAGGTGCCGAGGCTCGCGCGCAGCAGCCCCGCGCCGAGCGCCGCGAACGCCGCGCCCAGTTGGTGGCCGGCGACGATCCAGCCGAACACGACCGGCGCCGCGGCCTTGCCGAACACGTCGGTGGCCAGCCGCACGGTCGGCGGCACGGTCGCGATCCAGTCGAGCCCGTAGAACATCGCGAACAGCGGCAGGCCGAAGAAGTCGATGCCGAACGCATGCGGCAGGTAGATCAACGACAGCCCGCGCAGCCCGTAGTACCAGAACAGCAGCACGCGATTGTCGTAACGGTCGGACAGCCAGCCCGACAGCGTCGTGCCGAACAGGTCGAACACGCCCATCGCGGCGAGCAGCGACGCGCCCTGCACTTCGGACATCCCGTAGTCGCTGCACATCGCGATCAGGTGCGTGCCGACGTAGCCGTTGGTGCTCGCGCCGCAGATGAAGAAGCTGAAGAACAGCAGCCAGAAGTCGCGCGAGCGGCTCGCCGTCAGCAGCGTGCGGAACGCGACCGCGAGCGGGTTCTCCTTCGTCGCGTCGGGCGCCGCCGGCGCGTCGGCCGGCTCGCCGTACGGACGCAGCTGCACGTCGGCCGGCCGCTCGGGCAGCAGGAACGCGACCAGCGGAATCACGATCGCGGCCGCCACCGCGACGACCAGCACGACCGGCCGCCAGCCGTGGCGCTGCGCGATCGCCGCGAGCATCGGCAGGAACACGAGCTGGCCGGTGGCCGTGCTCGCGGTCAGGATGCCCATCACGAGGCCGCGCCGCGCATGGAACCAGCGTGTGACGAAGGTCGCGGACAGCGTCAGCGCGACGACGCCGGTCGAGCAGCCGACCATCAGCCCCCAGATCACGACCATCTGCCAGCTCTGCGTCATCATCGACGACAGCGCGACGCCCGCGCTCATCGTCACCAGCGCGGTGAGGATCGTCGGCCGCAGCCCGAAACGCTGCATCGCCGCGGCCGCGAACGGGCCCGTCAGGCCGTACAGCGCAATGTTCACCGAAATCGCCAGCGAAATCGCCGCGCGGCTCCAGCCGAGTTCGCGCTCGAGCGGCACCATCAGCACGCTCGGCGTCGCGCGCGTGCCGGCCGCCGCCAGCAGGATCAGGAAAACCACCGCCGCCGCGAGCCATCCGTAGTGGAAGCGCCCGCCGATTCGTGTCACTGCCCAGTTCATGTTGTCGCTCTCCAGTTGGCGGGCCCGCGCTCGCGCGCCTGCCCCGCCTCACCTCCGGGCCACCTCCGCCGCACGCTGCATCGGCTGACCCGGGCCGATACGTGGCATTTGTCTGTCGATCCGGTCGGCATTGTTACCGCTCGGTCACAAGTGTGTTGCGATCGTAGTGACCAGTCGGTAACATGTCAAGCAATTCACCACGCAGTCGAGGGTCATCATGTCGGGCATCGAGGCCGCCAACAAGCCGCCGGCACGCCGCACGCGCCAGCCGATCGCCGCGGCCGCCGCGCAGGAACACCTGCTGCGCGCCGCGGAGGAGCTGTTTTACAAGGAAGGGGTGCGCGCGGTCGGCGTCGAGGCGGTCGTGGAGCGCGCGGGCGTCAACAAGATGAGCCTGTACCGCCAGTTCTCGTCGAAGGACGAGCTGATCCTCGCGTACCTGGAACGGATGGATGCGTGCTTCTTCGAGCGTCTCGATTCGAGCGTCGCGAAGCATCCGGGCCAGCCGAAGGCGCAATTGATCCAGTATTTCGTCGATCTGGCCGAACGCGCGACGCAGAAGGACTATCGTGGCTGTCCGTTCGTCAACGTCGCGGCCGAATTCCCGGATACGTCGCATCCGGCGCGCGAGCGCGTCGCACAGAACAAGGAACAGCTGATGAAGCGGCTCGTCGAGTTGTGCGAAGGCGCGGGCGCCCGGCAGCCGAAAGCGCTCGCCGACGCGCTCGCGCTCATCGTCGAAGGCATCTACGCGGCGAGCCAGACCTACCGGCACGGCGAAACGCCGATCGGCACCGCGCCCGCGCTGGCCACGCAGCTGATCGAAGCCGCCTGCGCGTGACGGGCGGCGCACGCCCCAACCCGGCGTGCCCGCTCCGGCTACAATGCGGCCCTCGCTGCCGCTTCGCCCGACCGCCTCCGCCATGACCGATACCCGCCCCGACTCGCACGACGACATTCTCGCCGCCACGCGGCACTGGCTCGCGCGCGCGGTAATCGGGCTCAATCTGTGCCCGTTCGCGAAGAGCGTCTATGTGAAGGAACAGGTGCGCTACGCGATCAGCGACGCGACGACGCTCGAGGACGCGCTCGCCGATCTCGAAACCGAGCTGCGCGCGCTCGAAGCAGCGGATCCGCAGCAGGTCGACACGACGCTCATGATCTATCCGCGCGCGTTCGCGGATTTCGTCGACTACAACGATGCGCTGTTCTTCGCCGAGCGGCTCGTGCGGCAACTGCGACTCGACGGCGTGCTGCAGATCGCGAGCTTCCATCCCGAGTACCGGTTCGAAGGCAGCGAAGCCGACGACATCGAGAACTACACGAACCGCGCGCCGTATCCGATCCTGCACCTGCTGCGCGAGGACAGCATCGCGCGCGCGGTCGATGCGTTCCCGGACGCATCCGCGATCTACGAGAAAAACCAGGAAACGCTGCGCCGCCTCGGCCACGACGGCTGGATTGAATGGATGCGCCTGCCGGGCGACGACGTCTGACGCGTCGCGCGGCGGGTGGCTGGCGCGCGGCAGCCGGGCCGGACGTCGGTCCGCCTCGATCCGCCTCTGTCCGCCTCAGTCCGCGGACTGCTCGACGGCCTCGCCGGCCGCCGCCGCGGGCGCCGGCGCGAAGAAGCGCTCGTTCAGTTCGGCGAGCCCGAACATGCCGAGGATCTCGTTCAGCCGCTCGCCGGGCTTGCGGCGCGGCAGGTTCTTGTACTGCGCGATGATCAGCTCGTTCTTCATCGAATGCTCCCAGCCGACCAGCTCGGTCACGCTCACCTGGTAGCCGTGCGCCTCGAGCTGCAGGCAGCGCAGCACGTTGGTGATCTGGCTGCCGAATTCGCGCGTATGCAGCGGATGCCGCCACACTTCCGTCAGCGCGTTCGCGAGCGACTTGCCCTTGTTCTTGCGCAGCACGCCCGCGACTTCCGCCTGGCAGCACGGCACCAGCACGATGTGCTGCGCGCGCTTCGCGAGCGCGAACCGGATCGCGTCGTCGGTCGCCGTGTCGCACGCATGCAGCGCGGTGACGACGTCGACCGTTTCGGGCAGCTTCGGCGACGTGATCGAATCGGCGACCGACAGGTTCAGGAACGACATCCCGCCGAATCCGAGCCGCGCGGCGAGTTCGGTGGAGCGCGTGACGAGCTCCTCGCGCGTCTCGATCCCGTACACGTGCGACGCGAACGCCGGCGTGCCGTGCTCCGGCTGCTGCTTGAAGAACAGGTCGTACAGGATGAAGCCGAGATACGACTTGCCGGCGCCGTGATCGACGAGCGTCACGCCGCCCTTGTCGGCCTGCACGCTCGCGAGCAGCGGCTCGATGAACTGGAACAGGTGATAGACCTGCTTCAGCTTGCGGCGGCTGTCCTGGTTCAGCTTGCCGTCGCGGGTCAGGATGTGCAGTTCCTTCAGCAGCTCGACGGACTGCTCCGGACGGATTTCGTAGGTCTTGTTCGACATCGTGAAACGGCGCCGGGCCACGGTCGGTCGACCACGGCCCGGCGGCGGGAATTCGTGAGGAATGGCGACAGTTTACCGAAAATACGCGATCAGGCTCGCGCGCCGAGCCGCCAGAGCGACGTGACCTCGGCGCGGCGCGCGGCGTGCAGCGGATCGTCCGCGTCGGCCGACTTCGGGTGTGCGGGGCGGATGTCTTCGCGGCCGAGCACGACGAGACCGGCTGCGTCGATCCATTGCAGCAGCGTGTCGCGCGGCCGCAGGCCGAGATGCTCGGCAAAATCGGACAGGATCAGCCAGCCCTCGCCGCCCGGTTCGAGATGGTCGGCAAGCCCCGCGAGGAAACCGCGCAGCATGCGGCTGTCGGGATCGTAGACCGCGTATTCGATCGGCGCGCTCGGACGGGCCGGCACCCACGGCGGGTTGCAGACGACGAGCGGCGCGCGGCCGGCCGGAAACAGGTCGGCTTCGACGACGTCGACGCGCCCGGCATGACCGAGCCGCGCGACGTTCTCGCGGGCGCATGCGAGCGCGCGCGGATCCTGGTCGGTCGCGACGATGCGCTCGACGCCGCGCGACGCGAGCACGGCCGCGAGCACGCCGGTGCCCGTGCCGATGTCGAACGCGAGCGAGGTCGCGGGCAGCGGCGTGCGCGCGACGAGCTCGACGTATTCGCCGCGCACCGGCGAGAACACGCCGTAATGCGGATGGATCGGCGCGCCGCCGAGCGCCGGGATCGGCACGCCCTTCTTGCGCCATTCGTGCGCGCCGACGAGGCCGAGCAGTTCGCGCAGCGACACGACCGACGGTACACCGCCCGGGCCGTACGCTTCCTCGCACGCGGCGCGCACGTCGGGCGCGCGGCGCAGCGGGATCGTGTAGTCGGCGTCGAGCGGGATCAGCAGCATCCCGAGCGTGCGGGCGCGCTGCGATTGCGCGAGCCGGTGCAGGTTGAACGCGTCGCCCCCGACCGCGGCCTTCGCCTTCTTCGGCTTGCGTTCGACGCGGCGCGCCATCGCCTGCACGAGCTGGCGTGCATTCTGGAAATCGCCCTGCCAGACGAGTGCGGTGCCCTCGCACGCGAGGCGGTACGCCGCGTCGGCGGTGAGGCGGTCGTCGGCGGGCACGGCGCGCTTCGGCGGCTGCACGCCGGCTTCGGAGCGCCAGCGCACGGCATGTTCGGCGCCGTCGGCGTCGGTCCAGTGGAAAACGGGGAAATCGGTCACGCGAGCTCGGCTACGGTTGGCTTCAGACAGGCGGCGCTACCGGACTACCGGAGTGCGCCGCGCGGACCACACCATACCGCGCTTTGCCCGCGCCGCAAAGCGCGGACGACCGCCCTGCCCGCCACCCGCGCGATGCTCGCGGCGTGTCAGCTCTGGTCGTCGAGCGCCGCGTCCGGCGCGTTCTGCTTCACCGACGCGATGCCGTTCTCGCGGCCGGCTTCAGCCTTGTACAGCTCGCTCGTGCCGATGATCTCGTGATTGCCGGCCTTCAGGTTGAACATGAACTGGCCGTTGCTCGCGGCCTTGCGCTCGTAGCGCGCGTCGTCCGGCGCGTTCTTGCGCACGGACGCGACGCCGTTTTCCGCCGACGCCTTGGTCTTGTACAGCTCGCTGCGCAGAATGATCTCGCCATTGGCGGCCTTCAGGTGGAACAGGAACTGCCCGTCGTTCGCTTTCTTGATGACGAATTTCGCTGCCATGGTGCCCTCTCCAAAAAGTCGTCCGGCCCTCCGGACTGAGGCAGTCTAAACGCGATTGCAGCGCAAAACGTAAGGCGCACGAAACACGATCGTCAGGAATCGTCAGACGGCGCCGCGATTGCGCCGCTTCGTCCGGCCCGGCATCCCGGGCGTCGCGCAGGCATCGTCTAGCCGCCCCACCCCTGCGTCGCCGGCATGCGCAACGTGCCCGCATCGCTGAAACGCACGGTGCCGAGCACGCCGCCGGCGAGCCGGCCGCGCAGCGCGTAGGGCAACTCGCCGCTGGCCGCCGCGCCGGGCAGGTTCCACGCCTGCCGCGCGGCGGCGAACGCCGACACCGAAACGGGCACGTCGATCACGGCCTCGCCGAAGCGCGGCACGACGCCCGAGCGATCGCTGACCCCGCTCGCGAACGGCGTGCCGTTCAGGTCGAGCGCGACCGAAATGCCGTCGTATTCGATCGGCGTGTCATTCGGGTTCTGCACGCGCAGCTTCAGGCTGAAGCGCATCTCGAGGCCCTGTCCGGCCAGCGGGTCGAGCCCGGCGACGGTCACGCTCACGGGCTCGCGCGTCAGGCCCGCGCAACCGCCGAGCGCGAAGACGGCGGCGAACAACAGCAGCATGGCGCGCAGCGGCGCGATACGGAACACGGCTCGTGGCATGGGCTGGCCTCCTTGCGGCAATCGATCGGCGGGTCGTCGCCGCATTGTACCGAGCGCGCCGCGCCGCACCCTGATTCGTAGTTTTCGCGCACCGGCGAGATCGTTAATAGATTAAAACTACGGAAACGAACGACTAAACAGAAAGCGAATTAATGCCTCCCAGCATTCAATGGCGCGCGAAAAATTCAAGAGAAGCACTTTCTAATTTTTTCGTTTCCTTTACCCAAAACCATCAAGTATATTTACGCATCCTTCGAGCAGGCCGACAAACCTTCAAGCCGTATGACGGCGATTTTACGGAACGGCGACACGCCGTCCTTCCGTCCTGCGGCCTGGTACGGCCAGCCCCGTGGGTCGTCGGTTCAAAGGGAATGCACGCCCGCATAAGGGCGGGCGGCCCCGTGTCGTGCGCGCGAAATCAATTCAGTACAACCCGCGCCCGGCCATTTTGAACCGGCCAGTTAACCGACATCCGGAAACACAGAGGGGGCAGTAAACCATGATTACCTTCACGTAGTCGGCCGGCCGTCTTTTCGAATAATCCGTCATTGGCATTTCTCGTCGCTGTTGATTAACGGCGAGGGATTTCTTTTGCCGGCGTTTTCGCAGCACTGAACGATTCTTTCAACAATCGAGGTTTCAGTCATGTCGATCAACATTCACAAGATGCGTTACCTGCCGCTGGTTGCCGCACTCGCGCTCGCCGGGTGCGGCGGCGACGACAGCGGCGTCGGCTCGGCTTCCGCACTCAGCTCCGCCGGCGCGCCGCACTCGAGCTCGTCGCCCGCCGCCAACACGCCGCCGTCAGCCTCCAGCGTCGACAAGAGCGTGTCGCCCGTCGAGCTGCCGGACACCGTGGTACCGGTCAACTACCGGCTGTGGTTCCGCCCGAACGATGCGCTGAACGCGTTCGACGGGCGCGCCGACGTCGAGATCAAGGTGCTGAAGCCGGTCAACAACATCGTGATCGCCGGCCATCGGATCAAGTTCACGAACGGCCGCATCACGCTGCAGCCGGGCAACATCCAGCTGATCGCGACGCCGCAGGACAAGGGCGACTTCTACCAGCTGCGCCCCGTCGCCGGCACGATCGCGCCGGGCAACTATTCGCTGCACATGGAATGGTCGGGCATCATCAACTTCAAGTCGTACGACGATCCGGCCACGCAGACGGGCGGCAGCTGCGGCGACGATCCGTATCCGGGCTGCTCGGCCGCGGAAGGCGTGTTCCGCGTCGACCTGAAGAGCACCGACGGCACGACGAGCGGCGCGATCCTCACGCAGGGCGAAACCAACCTGTCGCGCCAGTGGTTCCCGGGCTGGGACGAGCCGGCCTTCCGCCCGACCTATGAAGTGACGGCCGAAGTGCCGCAGAACTGGCGCGTCGTGTCGAACGCGGCCGAGAAGCCGTCGACCAACGTCGGCGGCGGCTACAAGCTCGTGCAGTTCGAGAAGACGCCGCCGATGCCGTCGTACCTGCTGTTCTTCGGCGGCGGCATGTTCGATACCTACGAGGACGACTTCTCGAGCCCGCTGCCGGGCGGCAAGGGCGGCCTGCACCTGCGCGTGTTCACGCCGCCGGGCATGAGCGACTGGGCCAAGCCGGCGATGGACCGCACCAAGCAGGCGCTCGATTTCTATTACCGCTACACGGGCATCCCGCTGCCGCTGACGAAGTTCGATACGGTGGCCGCGAACGACGCGTTCAAGGAGCAGAAGGACCTGAACTTCGGCGGGATGGAGAACTGGGGATCGATCCTCGAGTTCGCCGACGACATCCTGCCGCAACCGGGCCAGCCGATGTCGCGCTACGGTAACGAGGTGCTGACGCACGAAGTCGCGCACCAGTGGTTCGGCGATCTCGTCACGACCGACTGGTGGGACAACGTCTGGCTCAACGAGTCGTTCGCGACGTTCTTCGAGACGAAGACGACGATCCAGTTCTTCCCCGACGAGTTCAGCTGGCTCGACCAGGTGAAGAACAAGTACCGCGTGATCAATCGCGACATCGGCCCGAACGCGTTCCCGGTCGCGCCGAACTTCAACGACTGGGCGTCGAACGACTTCGTGCTGAGCGCGAGCGCGTTCACGTACGACAAGGGCGGCCATGTGCTGAAGACGCTCGAGAACTATCTCGGCGAGCAGACGCTGCGAAAGGGCCTGCAACAATACCTGGTCGACTACTCGTTCGGCAACGGCACGCCGAAGCGCCTGTGGGATGCGCTGTCGAAGGAAAGCGGCCAGGCGGTCGGCCCGATCGGCGACAGCTACGTGCGCCAGACGGGCGTGCCGCTGATCTCGCTCGACACGCAGTGCGACATGACGAAGAACCAGACGGTCGTCACGCTGAAACAGCAGCCGTTCCCGAACAAGAACGCGTATCCGGGCCTGCAGTGGACGGTACCGATCACGCTCGCGTACGGCCAGGGTCTCGCGAAACGCACGACGCTCGCGCTGAAGGATACGCAGACGCAGACGCGGATCGACGGCTGCACGGGCGTGGTCGCGGATCCGAGCGGTCTCGACTACTACGTCGTGAACTACAGCGACGCCGCGTGGAGCGGCCTGCTCACGCAGGTCAACAGCTCGGTCGATCCGGTGCTGCTCGCGAACCTGAAGAGCGAGGCCGCGCTGCTCGTCGCGAACAACCTCGCGCCGGCTTCGCGTTCGACGTCGATCGGCTCGGTCGCTTCGCCGGCCGCGATGAAGCTGCGCCAGACGCCGAGCTTCGGCGGCATCGCGCCGACGGTGAAGGAACGTCCGTCGCTGCGCTACCAGGGCATGTTCAAGCCGCGCAAGACGCTGGTTCAGTAACGTGGTCCGGCCGGCCGGTGCTGCGCGGTACGCGGCGCCGGCCGGCGTTCGACGCTTCATGTTCCTTCACGTCCCTTCACCTCCTATCGCAGGCCCCGGATGCGGGGCCTGTTTTTTGTTGCCGCCGCGCGCGGCGCCCCGCCAATGCCGGCCTGGCGCCTGTTCACGCCGATAACGGGCCCTAGCGATCGTCGCGCCGGCGAAACGCCCACCACGCGGCGAGCGCGGTAAAGCCCGCGACCAGCAGCACCATCAGCCAGAAGCCGTGCTTGTTCTCCGAGAACGGCACGCCGCCGACGTTCATCCCGAAAAAGCCCGCGACGATGTTGATCGGCAGCGCGATCACGGTCACGAGCGTCAGCGTGAACAGCGTCCGGTTGTTCTGCTCGTCGAGCCGCGAACCGATCTCTTCCTGCAACAGCTTGATGCGCTCGTTGAGCCCCGACAGATCGGCGAGCACCAGCGAGAACTCTTCGGTCGACTCGCGCAGCTCCTGCACGTCTTCGGCGTGCAGCCACGCGGGCGGTTTCGCGAGCAGCCGGAAAATCGAGCCGGGCTCGGGCGCCAGCATGCGCTGCAGCCGCGTCAGCGTGCGGCGCATCGCGCCGAGCTCGATGCGGTTCGACGTGAGCCGTTGCGACAGGAAGCGATCCTCGATGCGATCGACGTCGATGCTCGTGCGCCGCATGATCTGGATCAGCAGGTCGGCCTGGTCGCGCAGCAGGTGCACGAGCAGTTCGGCCGGCGACCGGAACCGCTCGCCGTCGCGCACGCAGGCGCGCAGCGTATCGACCGAGCGCAGCGGCTTGAGCCGCGCGGTGACCATGATGCGCCGCTCGACGTGGACGAACAGCGTCGCGATTTCCGACGGCGTCAGCTCGAGGTTGAACATCACGTCGTTGACGATCGCGCGCAGCGCGCCGTCCTCCTGCTCGATGCGCGTCGAGCGCGATCCTTCGTGGAGGAATTCGAAGAAGCTGTCGGGCAATCCGAGGTGCGTGCGCATCCAGCGCTCGCTCGCGCCGTGCGCGAGATTGAAGTGCAGCCAGACGAAATCGTCCGATGCGGCCGCATCGCGCTCGCGGCACGCGCGCAGCCATGCGGCGGCCGCGTCGGCATCGAGCATCGCGCCCGATCCGCCCGGGACGAAGCGGAATCCGCACACCATGCCGGACGTATCGGCGCCGTAAGTCTGTACGATCAGGTCCATCGTGTCGAAGGTCGTGCGGCGCTCGCCGCGCCGCGCATCGCGCATTGCGGCGCCACGCCGGGAAATGGAAGGAAACGTATGCCCGATGCATGCGGCATTTTCGTGACATTGTCACATCCTGCCGTCCGGCGTAAGACGTCCCCAAAAACAACGCGCCGCCCGGTGGGCGGCGCAGGTGTGATGTGCAGGCTGGCGTGTGCCGGTTACTGCCGCGTCTCCGACTGCGCGGCGGTCGGGCAGGCCGGATCCTTGCCCCAGTGGCCGTCGCAGACGCGCCAGCGGCACAGCTGATCCTCGAAGAAGCCGCGCTCCGCGCAATCCTTCACGCGCGATGCGAGCGAACCGCCCGTCGCGGCGGCCGTCTTGGTCGGCACGACCTGCCCCTTCTGCGCGGCGGCCTTCTTGTCGGCCGGCTTCGTGCGGGCGACGAGCGCGGCGAGCAGGTCCGCATCCGGGTCGTCCTTCCCGGATGCCTTCGCGCTCCCGGTACGAGTCGTCGCTTCGCGCCGCTTCTTCGCCTGCGCGAGCTCCGCCTGCTGTTCCTTGTAATGCTTGCGAGCCTCCGCCTTCGCATCGGCCTTCGCGTCGGCCTTCGCATCGGCCTTCGCATCGGCCTTGCTGCGGGCGGCGACCTTGTCGCTCTTCGCGGCGTCGGCCTTCGCGGATTTCGTCGTCGCCGCTGCTGCGGCAGCGGTCGCGGCGACGGCGCCCGCCGTGGCTACGCCCGATGCATCGTCGGCACCGTTCGCGAGCGCGCGCGACAAGCGGCTGTTGTCCGCGCCCGACGCGCCCGATGCGGACGCAACGACCTGGGACGCGGCATCGTCGTTGACGATCGTCGCCGTTTGCACGACGGGGGCAGCCGACGCGGCATTCTGCGCGACCTGCACGGCGGCGGCGCTGGCCGGCTCGGCCTTCGCCGGTGCCTGCACGGGCGCGGCGGCCACGACGGCCGCCTCGCCGGATTGCTGCTGCCAGCGCCATGCGCCCCAGCCGCCGACGGCGACCACGAGCGCGACGACGGCCGCGATCGGCCCCTTCAGCGAACGGCGCGGCGGTTCGGCCGGCGGCGTGACACGTCCTTCCAGATTCGCGAGAATGCGCGACTGCTGCGGTTCGCCCCCGCCTGCCGGCTTGGTATCGGATAGCAGGCTGGGCGGGGTTTTCGAATTTGAATTTTCCGGCGCACTCATTCAGCGTCTCATTGAATCCTGGTTTAATTCACCGCGATAATATAGCCCGGCCTCTCAAAGCAGCCTGATTCTAAGAGCAAGCATTGCAAAACACAATCAATTCCAATTTCCGGGGATTTCGTTGATTGCCGTCGCACTCGTCGCCTATTTCGCCCTTGCCGTCGCGGTTGCGGCACTGTTGCTTTTACCGGGTATCCGCGCGACCGTTTTCGAATCCGTCGCCCAGTTTCGCGGCCGCCTGACGCGCCGCGCGAACGATCGCGCCGCACGTACGCGCAGTCAAATTGTTAAATCGGCAACCGTTACGCGCGGCGCATTAAGTGACGTGCAAAATTTACTGATCCGGCGGCGCTTGATGATTATGGTGTCGGCAGGTATTCTTGCGACGCCGCCATTGGTGGCCATTGCGTTACGCGGTCGGCAATTGTTTCAGTACGACGACACGGCGCGCGTGCCTGACGAGAAGATCGCCGCGCTGCTGCAGGGCGAACAGCTCGTGCCGCCGCCGCCGTTGCCGCCGGAAGTCTTTGCCACGAAGGAAGTCGAACAGGTGCGGCCGGCGCTGAGAGATGCAAGCCGCGACTGGAACCTGCTGGATCCCGATTTCCGTACGCGTTTGCTGCTGGTCTACAAGATCATGCACGAACAATATGGTTACGAGATGGCGCTGCTGGAAGGTTATCGGAGTCCGGAACGACAGAACCGGCTCGCGCAGATGGGCACCAACGTGACCAATGCGGCGGCCTTCCAGAGTTATCACCAGTTCGGGCTCGCGGCCGACAACGCGTTTTTGCGCGACGGCAAGCTGGTCATTTCCGAGAAAGATCCCTGGGCGATGCGCGGCTACCAGTTGTACGGACAGGTCGCCGAGCAAGTCGGCCTGACCTGGGGAGGCCGTTGGAAAATGATGGATCTCGGGCACGTGGAATACCATAAACCCGGTTTTAAACTGGGACGCGGCAGCTAGTCAGGGCTGCCGGACAAGAAATAATGAGGGCGGCATGGGGCTTTTTAATCACCCGGCAGGAAACGATTTGGGCGGTGCAAACGATCGGGCATTCCGTTGCGCGATTTTTGCAGGCCGCCGCTTCCGTTTTAATTCTCACAGCGTCCTTTCGTTATTGCGCGCGCCTTCTCCGATGCCGCGGGCGCATTGATGCCAGCCCCCTTCATCCCGTTTGACAGCATGGCGACACATCGCGGCGCCACGCTTGCCGCTCGGCGCGCCCGCGTCGCCTCACCGAATCGCACCGGAACCTGAACGTCCTATGCAACGCATCCTCAACGTGCTGACTCATCCGCGTACGCTCTCGATTGTCGGGATCGTCGCGCTAGCGGCGATTCTCTTCATCGCTGCCGACATGCTGCAGCTGCCGCTCCTGTGGGCGGCGGTCGCCTTCGCGGCGATCCTCGTGCTGTGGCTCGGCGTCGCGCTGGTGCGCCGCTGGCGCGTGAAGCGCGCGAACCAACAGCTCGGCCAGGTGCTGGAAGAGCAGGCGGAAACCGGCAAGATCGCCGCGCCGGCCGCGGCCGCGCTCGCCCCCGACACGAAGACCGCCGACCTCGACGTGCTGCGCACGCGCCTGTCCGACGCGGTGAAGACGATCAAGACGTCGAAGATCGGCCAGGTGTCGGGCGGCTCCGCGCTGTACGAACTGCCGTGGTACATCGTGATCGGCAACCCGGCCGCCGGCAAGAGCAGCGCCGTGCTGAACTCCGGCCTGCAGTTTCCGTTCGCGGACAAGAACAGCGCGGTGATCCACGGCATCGGCGGCACGCGTAACTGCGACTGGTTCTTCACGACCGAAGGGATCCTGCTCGACACGGCCGGCCGCTACTCGGTGCACGAGGAAGACCGCAGCGAATGGCTCGGCTTTCTCGGCCTGCTGAAGCGCTATCGTCCGAAGGCGCCGATCAACGGCATCATCGTCACCGCGAGCATCGCCGAACTCACCGGCAACCGCCCCGAGTTCGCGATCAACCTCGCGAAGAATCTCCGTCAGCGCGTTCAGGAACTGACGGAAAAGCTCGAGGTGTTCGCGCCGGTCTACGTGATGTTCACGAAGGCCGACCTGATCACCGGCTTCACCGAATTCTTCAGCAGCAGCGACAAGCACGAATACGACCGCGTGTGGGGCGCCACCCTGCCCTACGAGCCCGATGACAAGCGCGACGTGGTCGCGCAGTTCGACACGCACTTCGAGGAACTCTACGAAGGGCTGAAGGAAATCAGCGTCGCGCAGCTGTCGCTGTCGCGCGGCAACCAGCTGTCGCCGGGCCAGCTGAGCTTCCCGCTCGAATTCTCGACGATCAAGCCGTCGCTGCGTGCGTTCCTCGCGACGCTGTTCGAGAACAACCCGTTCCAGTACAAGCCGATCTTCCGCGGCTTCTACTTCACCAGCGCGCTGCAGGAAGGCGAAACCAACAGCACAGCCGCGCAGCGCATCGCGCACCGCTTCGGCCTCGACGCGAGCGCGCTGCCGAAGCCGCACAGCGCGTTCTCGAAGAACGGCTTCTTCCTGCGCGACCTGTTCTCGAAGGTGATCTTCGCGGACCGCCAGACCGTGCGCCAGTTCGCGAGCCCGACCAAGACCCGGCTGCGCTACGCGACCTTCTTCGGCTTCGTCGCGGCGCTCGCGCTTGCGCTCGGCGGCTGGACCTGGTCGACGATCGGCAACCAGCAGCTCGTCGCGAACGTGCAGGCCGACCTCGACAACGTCACGCGCCTGCAGCAGGGCCGCAACGACCTGCAGTCGCGCCTGCAGGCGATGGACATCCTGGAAGACCGCATCGAACAGCTCGAACAGTTCCGCCGCGACAAGCCGGTGTCGGTGTCGCTCGGCCTGTACCAGGGCGACCGTCTCGAGCAGCACCTGCTGACCGAGTACTACAACGGCGTGCGCCAGATCCTGCTGGCGCCCGTCTCGCAGAACCTCGCGTCGTTCATGAAGGACGTGAACGCGCACCCCGAACAGCTCGTGCCGATGACGCGCCCGCCGGAATCGGGTGCCGTGCAGGGCGGCGCGATTCCCGTGTCGACGAACCCGCCGGGCGCCACGCCGCTCGCCGGCGCCGCGCAAGGCGCATCCGCGGCGGCCGCCGCCGCGCCGCAACAGCCGGCCGCGCCGCAAGGCGGCCTCTACAGCGACGCGTCGCCGACCAACGTGCAGGACGCGTACAACGCGCTGAAGACCTACCTGATGCTGTCCGACAAGCGTCACGTCGAACAGGCGCACCTGACCGACCAGCTCGCCCGCTTCTGGCGCGGCTGGCTCGAGACGAATCGCGGCAACATGCCGCGCGACGAGATGATCAAGAGCGCCGAGCGCATGATCTCGTTCTATCTCGCCCGCGTGAACGACAACGACTGGCCGATGATCGACGCGAACCTCGCGCTCGTCGACCAGACCCGCGAGAACCTGCGCCGCGTCGTGCGCGGCATGCCGGCCCGCCAGCGCGTCTACGAGGAAATCAAGGCGCGCGCGTCGACCCGCTTCGCGCCGATGACCATCGCGCGCATCGTCGGCGACGGCAACCAGGGGCTGGTCGCCGGCAGCTACGCGATTCCGGGCACCTTCACGCGCGAAGCGTGGTTCGACTACGTGCAGCCGGCGATCCGCGACGCGGCGACCAAGGAACTGCAGGCGAAGGACTGGGTGCTGAACACGTCGACGCAGGACGACCTGACGCTCGAAGGCAGCCCCGAGCAGATCCAGAAGACGCTCGTCGGGATGTACAAGACCGAGTACGCGCAGCACTGGCAGAAGTTCATGCAGGGCATCGCGGTGCAGGGCTTCAGCAGCTTCGGCCAGGCCGTCGACGGGATGAACCGCCTCGGCGACCCGCAGGACTCGCCGATCCGCAAGATCCTCGAGACCGCGTACGACCAGACGTCGTGGGACAACCCGTCGCTGGCGAACGTCGCGATCAAGAAGGCGCAGACCGGCGTCGTGAACTGGGTCAAGCAGCTGTTCACGCGCTCGCAGGCCGGCCAGGTGGCGGCCGCGAACATCGACATCAACGGCAATCCGGCCGAGGTGCCGATGGGTCCGATCGGCCAGGAGTTCATCGGGCTCGCGCGGATCGTCGCGACGCACGACGGCACGTCGATGCTCAAGGGCTACATGGATTCGCTGTCGAAGGTCCGTACGCGCTTCAACGTGATCAAGAACCAGGGCGACCCCGGCCCCGGCGCGCGCCAGCTGATGCAGCAGACGCTCGACGGCAACGGCTCGGAACTCGCCGATTCGCTGAAGTTCGTCGACGAGCAGATGCTGACCGGCCTCACCGATTCGCAACGCAAGTCGCTGCGTCCGCTGCTGGTGAGGCCGCTGATGCAGGCGTTCTCGGTGGTGATCCAGCCGGCCAGCGCGGAAGTCAACAAGGTATGGAACGCGCAGGTCTACCAGCCGTTCCAGAGCTCGCTCGCGACCAAGTACCCGTTCGCGGCGAACGCGAAGGTCGAGGCCGGCGCCGGTGAAATCGCGCAGGTGTTCGGTCCGGACGGTGCGATCGCGAAGTTCGTCGGCACGACGCTGGGCCCGCTCGCGGTGCGCCGCGGCGACACGCTCGCCGCCCGCACGTGGGGCGACATGGGCATCGGCCTCACGCCCGACTTCACGAACGGCTTCGCGCGCTGGGTCGCCCCGCTCGCCGGCGGCGCCGCGGGCGGCGCGGCCGCGGCGGCCGAACCGCAGACCGTGTTCCAGATCCTGCCGCAGCCGAGCACGGGCACGACGGAATACACGATCGCGATCGACGGCCAGCAGCTGCGCTACCGCAACACGCCGCCGCAGTGGACCAACTTCGTGTGGCCGAACCCGCAGGGCTCGCCGGGCGCGACGCTGTCCGCGACGACCTTCGACGGCCGCACGGTGCAGCTCGTCAACGAACCGGGCCGCTACGGTCTCGAGAAGCTGATCAACTCGGCGCAGCGCAAGCGCCGTCCGGACGGCACCTTCGATCTCACGTGGGTCCAGGGCAGCGTGAACGTGTCGGTGACGATGCGCATCATCAGCACGTCGCAGCCGACCAGCGGCGGCGGCGATCAGCCGCAGCAGCAGAGCCTGCGCGGCCTGCAGCTGCCGTCGTCGGTCGCCGACGCGAGCGCGGGTGCCGCGCAGAACGCGACGCAGGCCGGCTCGGGCGCGCCGGCGGCCGCACCGGCCGTCGCGGCCGCCACCGCAACGAACGCACAGGGGGCGCAATGACGCAAACCGTTCAGGCGCAGATCGCCTATTTCGGCAAGATTCCGTCGCGCGGCGACTTCGTGAAGAGCCCGCACAATCCGCAGTTGCTGCAGACGCTCGATCGCTGGATCGCGCAGGCACTCGAACTGCTCGCGGAGGATCCGCGCTGGAAGATCGTCTACGAGGATGCGAAGCCGATGCATTTCGCGTTCCTCGGCTCGCGCAGCAAGCTCGCCATCGCGGGCCACATGGTCGCGAGCCACGACGTGTCGATGCGCCGTTTCCCGTTCCTCGGCGCGACCGCGCTCGAGGTCGACCGGCCGCTCGCGTTCCTCGCGCGCAGCCCGCTCGCGTTCGCGCGGCTGTGGTCGCGCGTCGCCGCGCAGATGCCGGCGCTGCTCGCGAAGGAGGAGCCGCCCGGCGCGCTGCAGGCGCTCGGCGACACGCAGGTGCCGATCGACGTCGGCGGCCCCGGCACGTCGCACGACGGCACCTTCAACGACTTCATCGAACACCAGTCGCTGTACGGCCTGCAGCAGATGCTGCTCGAAAGCGGTCATCCGGTGCGGCTGCGCGGCGCGATGCTCGCGCTCGGTTCGCTGTTGCGGCCCGTGATGCAGAGCGGCTCGTCGCACATCGAGCGCGGCCTCACGCTGCCGCTGCCGGTCGACCCGTTCTATCGCAGCCTCGTCGCCGCGTTCTGGCTCGAACTGATCGCACCGTTCGTCGCGCAGGCCGACTTCGAGCTCGCGATCTTCATCGGCACGATCGCCGAACGCGAACGGCTGATCATCGGCTTCAACGGCGCGTCGTCGAAGACGCTGCTGAGCGTCGTCGATCCGCAGACCTACGCCGCCCACAACATCGACATCGACGATCCCGAGTGGATCGACGCCCATGCGCAAAACGATCACCAGATCAGCAAGCTCGTCAGCTACCTCGACCAACCGCAACTCTCGCTGCGCGTCGCCATCGACGCCTTCCGCGAAGCGTTCATCGGAGGCTGACGGGATGCAACGCACGATTCAGGTCCGGCGCACGCGCTTGTCGCCCTTCGTATCCGCTCTCGCCGCCGCGGGCCTCGTCGCCTGCGGCGCGGCCCATGCGCAGAACACGGCCGGCGCGACCGTCACGCCGGTCGGCAACGGCACGGTCGCGACCGCCGCCCTGCCCGCGAACGCCAACCCTGGCGCCGCGCCGGCTACGGCGTCCGGCACGGTGGTGCGCGGCACGGCCGGCACGATCGCGCCGCCGCCCGCGAACGCGACGCCCGGCCAGGTGGTGGTCGGCGGCAAGGTGCCCGACGAGGCGACCAAGGCCGCCGTGCTGCAGAAGCTGCGCGACACCTACGGCGCGGCGAACGTGGTCGACCAGATCGAGGTCGGCGACGTCGCGACGCCGCCGAACTGGAGCGCGAACGTGCAGAAGCTGCTCGGCGCTCAGTTGAAGCAGATCAGCAAAGGCCAGCTGAAGATCAACGGCACGCAGATCGAGATGAAGGGCGAGGTGCACAACGAGGCGCAGCGCCAGCAGCTCGCGAGCGACATGGCCAATACGCTGAATCCGACTTATACGATCAAGAACGGGCTGCGCGTGTCGGCGTCCGAGCAGGGGCTGCTCGACCAGACGCTCGCGAATCGCACGATCGAGTTCGAAACGGGCAGTGCGACGCTGACGCCGCAGGGCAGGCAGATTCTCGATCAGATGGCGGCGGCGCTCGCGAAGATGCAGAACCGCACGGTCGACATCATCGGGCATACCGACAACTCGGGGAACCGGACGTCGAACATTGCGCTGAGCCAGGCGCGCGCGGATGCGGTGAAGGGGTATCTAATCACGAAGAGCATCCCGCCGCAGCAGATGACGACGACAGGGGTCGGGCCGGATCAGCCTATTGCGCCGAATGATACGGCCGAAGGGCGGGCGAGGAATCGGCGGATCGAGTTCCGGGTGGGGCAGTAAGCGGAGCATTCGGGGGCATGGCGAGAATCCAGCAATTCCGATGAAATTCGCTCTGCGCTGCTTGCGATCGGCCATTCTTCTGGTTTTCGGTGCGGTCTTCGTGCTGGTGGGCGCATCGGGCGTCATCAATTCGGCCATCCTCGTTCGCGCTGGCGCATGGCCTCATGTCCCCGCCTTCGTCGAGCGATGCGAGTTGTCTCTGCGATATGGCAAGTCCGACGTGACATGGGAGGCGCGCGCCGTCTTCCGCTATGGTGCCGGGCAGACGCAGCACTACGACACGACGTGGCAGCCTGCCGGGTCGCCTGTTTATTCGCGCTCCGCCGCGTCGAACATCGATCGCGAACAGTTCGCCGCGTTCACGAAGACGTATTGCAGCGCAGCCGCGAACGATGGGCTGCGCGTTTCGCCGATGTTTCCGGGTATTGCGCGGCGCAACGAAGCGGTTGTGGGCGGGGAATGGGTACGAGAAATCGGGTTCGGCCTGTTCGCCTTGGTCGGCGGGTTGATGCTGTGTGCGGTGAGCATTTCGCTGCTGCCTTGGATTGAGGATCGCAAAAGGCACGCGGTGAAGCGCAAAGCACGGCGCGCGCGGAATCGCGCCAGCGGTGCGTGATGCGGACGTGCAGGCGGGTTTCGCGGAGTTGCTTGCAGACGAGGCGCCACGCTGAATCTGCCGTGAGTCGATGTTCGGCGGTTCAGCATTCGAATATTGCGGTCATCTCGCGGAGCGCTCTTCCCTGATAGACAGCGAGGCTGGCGCTCCGTCATCCAGCAACGCCGCTCAATGAATGGGGGGAGTTGTGCCGCCCTTGTAGCCCCGCGCCCATTCCTGGCTCTGCTTGGCCGCCTGGTCGATACGTGCCGCGGCAAGATCGTCTTTCTTGCGCTGCTTCGCTTCCTTTGCGAGATCGCTCGACCCGAACGTATCCTTGTCGCGAGTGCGGAAGTACAGTGACGGCGCCAGCACGTGGTCTTGCCAGCTCGTCAACAACGTATCGTGGACAAGCATGTCGAACAGCGCCATGACTTCCTGCGGAAGCGGATGCTTGCCTTCGGCCCCTTCCTTCCAGGCCGACACCAGCTCCATCTCGGCTTCCGGCAGCATAGCCGCCTCGATCGCGTCCGCGCTCGCCTTGTTATTGGAGTCCCACGAATCCGGCATGTTACGGATACGCTCGGCGGATTGCTTCAGGCCGTCCTGATACGACGCGCGGCGCAGCTTCTTTGCCGCTTCCTTCTCGAGACGCTCCCAGACCGTCGAATAGTCCTTCGGCGCTTCCGCGATCAGCTTCTCATAGCGCTTTTGTGCCGCGTCGCTCGCTGCCTTCATGCCCCGCAGCTTCGCCTGGTCCTCCTGGCTGCGGCTGGCCAGCATGCTCATGTTGATGCCTTGTCGCTGCAGTTCCCAGTCGAGTTGCGACTTCGCCGTCTTGCGCTGCAGGTCAGCGTCGCTCATGTTGCGTTTCCAGTCGGCAACCGGGTCGGCAATCGTGCGGCGGAAGTCGGGATCCATGTAGCGGGCTGCGATCCAGCGCATGAAGACTTTCGAATGCTCCATGAAGTCGGCGCCGGGCTTGCGCGGGACGAGGGTGCGGTAGGCGTTGACCAGCGCCTTGATTCGATACTCCTTACCACCGTACTTGATCGGATCCGAGAGCTTGAAACGCTTGAACACCGGCGCGTTGTACAGGTACAGATCCTCCATGGTGTCCATGACCGCGCCCGCCTTGATCGCTTCCAGCAACATGTCTTGCAGCGGGACTCTCATCAATTCGGCATTGAGCCCCATGGCCCCGCTCGGCGCGCCGCCGACGACATCACAGCTCGTGCCCGGATAGAGAAACTGTTCGCCACGGGTTTTCTCGAGACTGTCGAGTCGCTGATAGAAGCGCATCTCATGCGCAGCGGCAAAATGAACGCAGCGCTGCACACTGGCCGGGATGGCGAGAGGACGATCCTTGAAGCTGGTTTTGAGCATACCCAGATAAGGCACCATTCCGATCAGCTCGCCGGCCTCCTCCGACATGATGGACGAAACTGCATCGAGCAATCCGACGAATTTGATCTGAATCGGCACACCGTCAATAGCGAGATCCGTGTCGTCCCTGCGCTTGTATTTCTCCGCCAGATCGTTGATGAACGCACGTGCGAGCACGCACCCTCGATCCGCGCCGAACACCGAAACCTCGATCGCCCGAACTTTCGGCATCTGGCTCTTGACGGCCTCGTACGCAGTCTTGAACTGGTCCTTGGCCGCGATCAACCGCGTATCGACACCTGTGCCGAAAGCTTTGGCCATGACGGAATTGTCACGCACGATCGGCACGTTCTCCATCGCTATACCGACAAAGAGGCTGCGAGCGACCGCCCAGCCCGCCTTCATCGGAGTGCCTTTGACGTTGTTCTTGAAGTCGTTCTTCGCGTTGCGCCACAGCAGCGTTCCGGTCGCCTTGGTTCGTTCCCAGTATCGCTCCGGCGATGCATTCAAGACGTTCATGACACGCCGCGCCTGAGCGGGAATGCGTTCGATATCCTTCCGAAGATCCTGGAATGCCTTGTCGATTGGTCGAAGCGAGAAATCCCCCTCGAGGAACCCATCGATGAGCTGCTTCTTTACGTCGTCGACACGTTTTTTTACGCTGGCCTGCTTGAGTGGCGTATTGACGCGCGTGAACGACTTGGCGACCGATTGCGCTCCGCTCAACGCCTTCTTGCCCCCCATCTTGCTCGCGGCTACGGCAGCATTGATCCATTCCTCGGCCTTGGCTGACTCGTTGAGGGGCGTGCCCAATCCCGAATAATAGAAGCGAAACCAGAACTGATTCGCGGGCCGTCTCGGATCCTCCATATCGCGATGCGCTTCCCAGAGCCGGGCGATATTGGAGTATTGCGAACTCGATGGATCGTCGATATCGCGATGGCGTCCGAATGCATCGAAGAAAAAGCCCATCCGAATCGTCGCGCCGCACGGCATGCAATCGCCCTTCGGGTACATCGTCGCATTCTGGTTTGCGATTTGGGCGTATACGGATGTCGGCGTCGCGTCATCCGGATCGAGTTTGACTCTTTCAGCCATGCTTTTTCTCCTCGACACGCGGCGGCGGAACCAGCCCGTCGGATATGGGTGGCACTGCGACCGGTTCGAACTTGTCGCTCGTCAATTCAGACAGAACATTCTTCGGCAACGATTGCATGGACTTCGCAAAAGCGCCTGGCTTGCCGGCATCCGCTTGCAACATGCGCTGGATCTCCGGATGCGAGTCGAAGCGACTGTTCACGAGCAGGTTGTAGTAAGCGTACTGCTTCAAATCGTCGAGATCGACGAGGCGGTACTTCAACCATGCCAACGCAACAACTCGAGCGACACGACGAAACTGCTGGTCTTCACGCTCGTCGTACCGCTTGCTCAATTGCGCCTGATACCTGCTCGCCATCCAGCGCGAAACATCGATCATCGGAATACGCGATTCGTCCATCAACGCGCCAGGAAACTGAAGCTCGACGTGACGATCCGGATAGAAGTGAACCTCGAGGATTCGATCGCCTACCTTCTCCGGAACCTGCGATGGGGGCAACGTCGCCTTTGCCTCGGCGTGAAGCGTTTCCTCATTGCCTTTATGCCACTGGTCGACGTCGACGTAATTCCACTTGACCGTGAACTCGGTTCCCTGGAGCTTGTAGCAACATGTCACTCCGCCGCCACCACCCGGCAAGCTGTTCCCGCCACCCGCCTTGTTTCCGTGGGCATCGGTGATCGTGAATCCGTCCAGGTTGTACGGCAGATAGTTGTGAGCGATGACCGAAACGCCGCTATATGTCGGCTCCGACTTGCCACACGCCGCCATGGCCGTCACGAGCAGACACCCAGCCAGAACACGGCTCGCCAGCCCCGAAAATCCCGTCGCGCTATTCACTGATGTTTTCCTTCCGAATATTGTCCAGCATGCGTTGCAGGCTTATCCCACGCATCGGTATCGTTCCGTCCGTCACGTAAGCTGCCCTTCGCTCATAGCCCGAACCTCTCTCCACGAAATCAACCATGTCGCGCCTCGTCCACACGCGGTGACGGCAGCAAGCCGTCAGGAAGCGCCGGGACAGCCACGGGTTCGAAGCGGCCGCTCGCCAAAGCCGACAGCACGTTCTTCGACAAGGTCTGCATCGACTTCGCGAACGTACCGGGTTGACCGGCATCAGTCTGCAAGATGCGCTGGACCGTCGGGTGCGAATCGAATCGACTGTTCACCAGCAGGTCGAAGTACACGTATTGCTCGAGATCACGCCAGTCGGTCAGCCGATATTTCAGCCATGCAGCAGCCACTGCACGCGCGATGCGACGATGCGATTGCCCGTCCGTATCTGCAAATTTCCTATCCAGTTGCGCCTGATAACGAGTCGCCATCCATCGGGAAACCCCGACGATCGGAATACGCGACTTGTCGAGAAGTTCGCCCGGAAATTGAAGCTCGACGTGACGATCCGGATAGAAATGAACTTCGAGAATGCGGGCGCCGACCTGCTCAGGAACGACCGACGGTGGCATCACGACCTTTGTCTCGACCTCCTGCATGTGCGAGTCGTCCATCGTCCATCGGTCTGCATCGTAATACTTCCATTCGACCGTGAACTCGGCGCCCTTGAGTTGGTAGCAACACGTCACGCTCCCCCCCACCTGCACCCGGCGGGTCGTCCCCGCCCCCGCTTGCCTTGTTTCCAAACGCGTCCATCACGGTGAAGCCGCTCATGTTGTACGCCAGATAATTCCGACCCATTACCGAAATTCCGCTATACACCTGCTCCGACTTGCCACACGCGCTCAAAGCCGCCGCAAGCAGGCACATCGCCAGCGCGGACCTACGCCACGCCACGAAGCGCCTCCATCGATTCCCGCTCGTGCGCATCGCGGATCGCATCCCATGTCGCGTCGTCGATCGCCGCCAACGCGTCATTGAGCGTCGTCTCTCCATGAGCCACGGCTCCAAGGCACACCCGCACCGCCGGATGCTCGTCGAACCGGGGCGCAACCAGCACGCCCGTCATCACGTAGCACTGCAATTCCGCTTCTTCGGCAATCCCGTGCGCTGCTGCGCGTTCGAGTTGCTCGACAACCTGATCATGGAGTTCCGCATCGGACAGGTGATCGACCACCGCCGCCATCGTCTCGCGAAACTTCAGCACGAGCTTGTCCGGGTACCCGAGCTCGATCAGTAGCGCGTGCTGCCGCTCGCTGAGGTCCGGTGCGTCGCTTGCCGACATCACACCTTCAACCGCCGGCGTGTCGTTGCGCCACACGACTTCGTCGAGCCGACGATCGCGATATCGGATCTCGCTAAACGGCGCGACGAACCGCTGCGCCTGCGTGTCGCTCCACACCTGTCGGAGCCGCCCGAATACATGATTGTCGAAGAAGAACAGGTAGTACGCGCGACCGTTCGGCAGCGCATACTTCACGTACTGGCGCAGATGTGCATCCAGCGCGTCGAACGACCACGCCGAGCACAACCACGTCACCGCATGCAGATCGACGGCGTCCAGCCATAGTTGACGCAGCACGCGATGCTGCTCCGCATCCCCGCCGTCGAGTGCGCGACTGTCGAACGCAATCAGATACGGTGCGATATCCGTATAGGCATCCAGCCCGGTATCGGTCCAAAGGGACGCGTAACGCAGGCCGCGCACGGCTGCCAGCTGCGTGTCCAGCTCCTGATAACCGCGCGTGTCGACGAGCACGTACAGACGCATCGGTCTGCCGTCGCCGGCCTCGTGCTCCAGCGATGCCTTCAGCGTCTCCACGAATGCCGGCCATTCACGCTCGCGCGGATTGGGCCCATCCGCCGCCATCTCGATGGTGTCACCCGTATCGTTGACTTCGTCCATCAATCCGCCTCAACCATCGATTCACGACCGCTATGTGCATTCAGCACGCATTGCTTGCACGTGCCGCCCGGCATCGCGGGCAGCGGATACTGCATGCTCGTCGGTCCGCTGAACTGGTGTTGAGCGCCCTTGAAATCGACCTTCCCCGGCGCGTGAATCTCGATGTTGCCGCCCTTGATCCGGATATAGGCGCCACCCGACGTGAGCAGGATCTCCTGCTTCGCGGCCACGTCGACGGCCTCGGTCGCCGCCATCATCTTCACGGTCTTCTGCGCTGTGAGTTCGATGCTGTCCGCATGCGCCTGAACCTCGACCTTGCCCTTCGCGGCGAACAGCTTCATCCCGGCGTTCTGCGCGAACAGGCTGATGCGATCCCGGATGCCGGCGATCAGCGACTTCCCGCTGGTAATGAATGTACTTTGACCACTGACGATATTGGTCTGCCGGTCGCTCGCCAGATGCACCGACTGCTGCGACGCCACCCCGATCCCCGCCGGGCTCGCGAACAGCATCACCGGCTCCTTGAACGCATTCGCATTCCCCGTCCCGCCGCCTGCAGTCCTGCCGCCGCCCGAGGCTGCCCCCGCCACGCTGTTCTGCGTCGCCTCGGCGAATTGCTTGAGCGCATCGCGACCGGTACCGAGACTCTCCGCCTGATGCATCTCGCTGACCTGCGACATCGATTCGATCAGCCCCTCGGCATTGCCAAGCTGCTGCTTCGCCTCACTCACGTCGAGTGGCTGGCTGTTCGCCTGCTTCGGATGCGTCGTCACGTACAGGCCCTGCCCGGCCCGCATCGCACCGTATGCATCCGTGCGCAGGTCGAAACCGGAGCCGAGATACGCACCGCGCGTGTTCCCGTTCTGCTCGATCAGATAGCCGAGGTGAAGCAGCGAATTCGCGCTGCTGCTGAACAGGCGCGCGCGGTTCTGCCCGGTCGCGTCATCGAGCACCATCTCGTTGTGCCCCGATCCCGCATACTCCTTCGACCGGAAGCCCGACAGGATCCCGTTGCTATGCCACTGTGGCCTGGTCGCACCGTTGTACACGCGATGCATGACGATCGGCCGGTCGCAGTCGCCGCCGATGTAGCCGATCAGCACTTCCTCGCCGACCCGCGGAATATGCACGCCGCCGTACCCGCCGCCGGTATCGGACTGCACGACACGCATCCAGCACGACGCGTTCTCGCGGCCTTCGCTCTGGCGGTCCCAGACGAACATGACCTTGATCCGGTTCAGCTCGTCCGTATAAACCTCTTCGCCCTTCGGCCCGACGACGATCGCCGTCTCGAGCTGCATCGCAGGCTTGCGATGCTCGAACGGGCTGCGGTACGGCACGCTCGCGCGCTGCGCTTCGACCTCGACGAGATAGAACCCGGCAGAGCCGTCGTCATGCCCAACTTCGAACGCCGCCGCTTCCCCGTGACCGGCCTTCACCTGCGCCAGCTGGTCCTGCAGGCTATGCGGAAAACTCGCTTCGTGGTCCGAAACCGGCAGATTGTTCTCGATGTACCGCGTGACGCCGATGGCCGCGAACTCGCGCTCGCCCGCCGAATCGCGATCGTGCTCGGGATGACCGCTCAGCGTGAAGCGCCGGCCGGCATCGATCGCGCGTACGCCGCCCACGCCGAAGAAGCGCTTCGCGCGCGACTCCCATTCCTCGAGACGAATCTTCGACAGGTGTTCGCCGCGGTCCTGGCCCGGATACGTGTACGCGCCGGTGTATTCGTAGATTTCCGCCTGGCCCGGCAGGTCGCCCTGGCCGGCCTTGGTCGGCAGCGACGTGCCGTTCGGATTGCCCGCCGACGACGGCGCTTTGTAGTCGAACGTGCGCGTCGTGTGCAGCGTGCTTTGCAACGTCCGCGATGCGGTCCATTGCGTGAACCCGGCGGTTTCGGTGCCGCTGCCGGAACGATCGAACGTGACGACATTCGGCGACAGCGCATCGACCGCATGCACGTCGTCGGTGATGACGAGCGTATGCGCCTTCCCGTCTTCGCTGTGCCGCCAGAACCCGAACAACCCTTCGTCCTCCATCAGCCGATGCACGAAGTTCCAGTCGGTTTCGCTCTGGCGACAGTACGACCGGGACGGCAACGGTTTCGACAACGCGAACTGGTATCGGCCCCTGGCCTGCGGATGCGTATCGAACACGTCGGAGAGAATCGCGTCGACCGGCTGGTCCTGCCAGTACCGCATGTCGCTGCGGAACTTGAGGAAATGCATCCACGACGCGAAGCGCAGCTGGTAACTCGACAGGCTGCCGTCGGCGCCGAGCCGTCGCGCCGTATGGACATAGCCGTTGATCGGCAGATACGACTTGTCCGCCTGCTGGATCCACAGCGTGATCGGCTGCGCGATCAGCGTCTTGAGCTCGACGTCGCTCGCGGTGGACACCAGGTCGAGCGCCACGCTGAAATCGCGGCCGAGCGCCGAACGGGTCACGGCGCGGCGCGGCACGAGCGCATTGTTCGGCAGCGACGGGATGTCCGTCTTCAGCAGCCGATCCTGCTGGATCAGGCCACCACGAATCGCCTGTGCCAGTTCGGTCACGTTCATGCGTCACCCTTCTTCTCGTTCATCGCGAGCCCGCCGGGCCCGCGCTCTCAGGTCAAAAAACGGCGGCTCACGACTGCTCGTCGGGCCTCACCCCCAGCAGCTCGCGGATGTGCGACAGCGACCCGTCGTCCTTCACGACGCTCTCGAGCCACTTGTGCAGCGGCATGTCGGCCCATTCGGCGGCCTTGTCCGCGAGATACGCGACCGGGCTGTGCGGCTCGGTCTGGCGGAAGTAGCGCGCGACCGCACGCAGCTGGTCGACGGCCTGCGCACGGTTCTGGATGCCGGCGATCATTTGCGTCACCGGCGGACGCGGAGCGGTCTGCGACTGCACATGGGTCTCCTCGGTGTGGAACGCGTCGCCGAAGCTCGGCTCGATGCGCTCGGGCTGCGCCTGCGGCGCCGACGGCGCATGCGGCGCGCTGCCCGTATAGCCCTGCTCGCGCGCGAAGCGCTCGACGAGCCGGTACACGGTCTCGAACGCGTCGCGCGTCTGCCGGAAGCTCGGCGCCGAATCGCCGGCGCGTTCGACGAGCCGCTCCTCGAACGCGTCGAGCGAGATTTCGAACGCCTTCAGGTTCGCGAGCAGCGTCGTGTAGAACGCGATCGACGTCACGCGCCGCGACGCATCGACCTGCTCGACCGACGGCTTGCCGCGCGCGATGTCGTCCGCGTGTTCCGGATCGCGCTTCACGGCCTGCGCCACATGCTGCGCGACTTCCCAGTCGAGCGTGGTGAACGCGTTCGATGCGCCGTCGGTCACCGGAATGCCGCGCAGCAGCTCGGCCGTGCGGCCGGACAGCCACGCGATGTTGCCGAGCCGGTATTCGACGTCGTCGCCTTCCGGCAGCGGATGCACGGTGTCCCAGTAGTCGCGGCACAGGCCTTCCAGCAGCGCATAGCCTTCGGTGAGGCCGGTGATGCCGTCCTCCAGCGCGAGCGCCTCGGTCAGCCATACGGCGAGCCGCAGGTCCTTGGTGCGCGTGCGCAGCAGCGCGCCCGCGTGATCGACGACGAAGCCCCAGTCGGCCTCCTTGATCTCGGTCACCCACTCGCCCTGGTCGAGCGTCGGATCGTCGTAGCGCCGCGCGTCCTGGATCGCGTCGAATTCGTTCGAGAACAGCAGGTCGTCGCCGCTGGGCGACGCATCGCTGATCGGCGTCAGCAGCTCGGGGAGATTGATCGGCATGGTTCAGTGAATCCGTTGATGCATGAGATGTCGCGTGCGGAGGCTCATTCGACCGTATAGGCGAATTCGCCGGCCTCGTCCGCGCGCACGGCGATGCGCGCGATGGCCGCACCGTCGGCGATCCGGCCGAGCACGTGGCCCGCGATCTCCGGCAGCAGCGTGCCGTTCAAAATGTGGTCGACGTTGCGGGCACCCGAATCGACCTCGGTGCAGCGCGCGAGCACCGCGTCGACGAGCGATTCGTCCCACTCGAACGCGGCCTTGTGGTTCGCTTCGATGCGGCGACGGATCCGTTCGAGCTTCAGCTCGATGATCTCGGCCAGCACGTCGTCGGAAATCGGGTAGTACGGCACGACCTTCATCCGGCCGAGGAACGCCGGCTTGAACGTCTTGTACAGCTGCGGGCGCAGCGCCTCGGCGAGTGCGTCCGGATCGGGCAGTTCCTCGGCCGGCTTGTTCAGGCACGCCTGCATCACCGCAGCCGATCCGACGTTCGACGTCAGGATGATCAGCGTGTTGCGGAAGTCGATCTCGCGCCCTTCGGCGTCGTCCATCGTGCCCTTGTCGAACACCTGGAAGAACATCTCGAGCACGTCCGGATGCGCCTTCTCGACCTCGTCGAGCAGCACGACGGAATACGGGTTGCGGCGCACGGCCTCGGTCAGCACGCCGCCCTCGCCGTAGCCGACGTAGCCCGGCGGCGAGCCCTTCAGGCCCGACACGCTGTGCGCTTCCTGGTACTCGCTCATGTTGAGCGTGACCATCTTGCGCTCGCCGCCGTACAGGATGTCGGCCAGCGCGAGCGCCGTCTCGGTCTTGCCGACGCCCGACGGCCCGACGAACATGAACACGCCGCGCGGCTTGTTCGGATCCTCGAGGTTCGCGGTCGCCGTGCGCACGCGCTGCGCGATCGCGTCGAGCGCATGGTCCTGGCCGATCACGCGCGCGGTCAACAGCGGCTGCAGGTTCAGCACGGTGTCGATCTCGTCCTTCACCATCCGGCCGAGCGGAATGCCCGTCCACGCGGCGACGATCTCGGCGACGACGTGGCCGTCGACCTGCAGCGGCACCATCGGCTCGCCGCCCTGCAGCGCGTGCAGCGCCGCGACGCGTTCGGCCAGCTTCTCGCGCGTGGCCGGCACGTCGACCGGCTCGCCGTCTTCCGACGGGCCGCGCGCCCGGTCGAGCGTGTCGCGCAGTTCGGTGATCTCGACGACGATCGCGCGCTCGGCTTCATAGCGCGCTTCGTCCTCGGTCAATTGTGCGAGCGCCGTGTCGCGCGCGCCGCGCAGCTCGCCCAGGCGCTCGTCGTGCGCGGCGCCGCCCGCTGCTTCGCGCTCCAGCGACGCGATTTCCGCGTCGATGCGCTCGATGCGCTTCTTCGTGTCGTCGATCGCCGCCGGCGTCGCGCTGTGCGCGAGCGCGACCTTCGCGCACGCGGTGTCGAGCACGCTGATCGCCTTGTCCGGCAGCTGACGGCCGCTGATGTAGCGATGCGACAGGCGCACGGCCTCGGTGATCGCATCGTCGAGAATGCGCACGTTGAAGTGCTTCTCCATCAACCCGGACATCCCGCGCAGCATCGCGGCCGCGAGCGGCTCGCTCGGCTCCTCGACCTTCACGACCTGGAAGCGCCGCGCGAGCGCCGCATCCTTCTCGAAGTACTTCTTGTATTCGCTCCAGGTCGTCGCGGCGATCGTGCGCAGCTCGCCGCGCGCGAGCGCCGGTTTCAGCAGGTTCGCCGCGTCGTTCTGGCCGGCCTGGCCGCCCGCGCCGATGATCGTGTGTGCCTCGTCGATGAACAGGATGATCGGATGCGCACTCTTCTTCACCTCGTCGATCACGCTCTTCAGGCGGTTCTCGAACTCGCCCTTCACGCTCGCGCCGGCCTGCAGCAGGCCCATGTCCAGCACGTGCAGCGCGACGCCGCGCAGCGGCGGCGGCACATCGTCGGCCGCGATCCGCAGCGCGAGGCCCTCGACGACCGCCGTTTTGCCGACGCCGGCCTCGCCGGTCATGATCGGGTTGTTCTGGCGGCGGCGCATCAGGATGTCGATCGCCTGGCGAATCTCGGCTTCGCGGCCGATCACCGGGTCGATCTTGCCGTCACGCGCGCGCTGCGTGAGGTTGGTCGTATACGTGTCGAGCGCGGGCGTCTTCGACGGGCCGGCCGCGGGCGCGGCGCCGTCGGCGGCCGGCGCGACGTCGCCGCCTTCCGCATCCGCCTGGCGCGGCTCGGCCTCGCTCGAACCGGCCATGATCTCGTCGAACTTGTGCTTCAGGTCCGTCACGTTCATTTCCGCGAACTGCGACGACATGCGCTGCGCGAACTGCGCGAGATCGGGCGCGGTCAGCAGCGCGAGCAGCAGGTGCCCCGAACGGATGCGGCCGAGCTGCGAATCGAGCGACGCGATCAACCAGGCCTGTTCGAACAGCGCGATCAGGTGCACGGAAAACACCGGCGTGCGCGTGTTGCCCGTCTTCAGGCGCGTGAGTTCGCGCTCGAGATCGGCGCGCAGCGCATGCGGATCGACGCGGCTCGCACGCAACGCGAGCGGCAGGTCGCCCGTCGCCTGGTCGAGCAGCGCGAGAAGCAGATGCTCCAGATCGACCTCGTAATGGCCGCGCGCCAGGCACGCGCTCGCCGCGCGCTCGGTCGCGTGCCGGCACAGCGGGTTCAGTTTCGTGATCAGGGTCTTCAGAGGCGTGCTCATGGCGTCGATCTCAGGTTCGATTGTTTGTTGTCGTTCGGAATCAGTGAATCACGTGCAGTTCGTAGCGGGCGTCCGAGCGGTCTTCGGCCGCGTCGCGGGTGCAGAGGAACGCGTCCCAGCCGAGCCGCGAGCCCGCGCCGAGCACGCTCGCGCCGACCTCGGTGCGTTTCAGCACGAGCTTCACCTCGTATTCGAGCGTGACGCCAGCGAGCAGCGTCAGCATGCGTTCGAGCGCGACGGCCTGCGCGCCGCCGGGCAGGAACGCCTCGTAGTCGCGCTTGGACAGCGGGCCGACGACGATCCGCGCGCGCATGTCGCGCTGCCATACGCGTTCACCGACGAGCGCCGTCGCGCCGAGCACCGCGTTGACCTCGCCGAGCACGCTCAGCTGGTCGGGCGGCACGTCGTACCACTTGCCGACGAACTGGTCGATCTTCACCGGCACGCGGAAGTAATCGGACAGCGTGCGCTGCAGGTAGGCGGCCGACATCGGCCGGTGCCGCGCGGCGAGCGCGTAGCCGGCGACGGCCTCGTCGAGCACGCCGCCCGCGCCGGCCGCGAGGCTGTCGCGCACCTCGTCGCTCGGCACGCCGGCGATCGCGAGCAGGAGCGGCAGGTAGCGCTCGTCGCGGTCGAGTTCGTAATGGAACGGCAGCCGGTATTTCTTCCACGCCGCGTAGAACAGCGCGGTCGCGCGGTTCGAGAACACGTCGAAGAAGGCGCGCGCCGCGTGGTCGCGCTTCAGGTGCTCGCGCGCGACGATCTGCTCGGTGTAGTGCAGCGGCAGCGCGCCCTGCCCGCCGAGCAGCCCGAAGAATGCGGGTGTCAGTTCGACGTGACCGAGCTCGCCGGCCGCGAGCGCGGCACCGCGATCCTCGCCCGAGTCGAGCAGCGTGCCGTCGTCGTCGAACGAGCGGGCGCCTTCGATCTCGCTCGGCGGAAAGCCGAGCGACAGCGTGTTGCGGAATTCGATGCGCTGCGCGACGACGTCGCCCTGCCGCCACGCACCGGGGGCATCGGACGCCTGCCGCGCAAACAGCCCTTCGAGCACGCGCACCGCCTGGAAGAACTCGAAGCGGTGCGGCTCGTCGAGCAGCGCGTCGACTACGCCAGGATCGATTCGCCGGTGCGGGGCTTGCATCGAATGATCTCCTCGCCGGTGCGCTTCGACACCACGACTAGTTGAACGAAACTGTTGAGATGGACGTACAGCCCGAAGAAGCTATCGAGCACGCGTACGAACGATGCGAGGCTCGCGCCGACGAAGTGCTCCTCGTCGATCGTCAGGCGGATCTCGATGCCGCGCACGAAGGTCGCGAACGGCTTGCCGGGCAACCACTGCACGGCGCCGCGCTGCTCGACGCCGGCGAGGCCGTCGATCTGGCGCATCGACACGGCGGTGCGCCGCAGGTCGTACAGCGT
Source organism: Burkholderia sp. SCN-KJ (assembly GCF_024656005.1). Lineage (NCBI taxonomy): Bacteria > Pseudomonadati > Pseudomonadota > Betaproteobacteria > Burkholderiales > Burkholderiaceae > Burkholderia > Burkholderia sp. SCN-KJ. The sequence continues at coordinate 24,241 of NZ_JANKOG010000026.1, read as the reverse complement.
CAGCATTTCCTTCAGCGGTGCGAGCCCGTGCGCGACCAGCGACACGTGGTTGAGCGCGAGATGCGACACGAGCCGCCAGTGCGCGGCGCGGCCGCGCTCGAAGCGCACGCTCTGCGTCGGGCGCCGCAGCATCGAGATGCCGCTCGTCTGCGCGCCGCCTTCCTGGAACAGGTCGCCGCCTTCGAGGCCGAAGGCGAGCATCGCCGGCAGGTCGCGGTTCGTGCAGGTGAGGTCGAGGCTCAGCGTGTCGGTCTGCGGCGAGGTCGGCTCGAAGTCGATGTCGACGATCGAGATCTCGGTTTCGTAGCCGGGGCTTTTCTGCGCGACCCAGTCGTTGCGGCGTGCGAACCAGTAGTGACCGATCCGTGCCGATTCGCCGTGATGCAGCGAATAGAACGGCCGGAACTCGATCACCGATTCTTCATGCGCCTGCTGCCGGACGAGCTTCACCGAATCGATCGAGTACACCTCGTACGCGAACGCGCGGCGCGCTTCGGCGATTACCGGGTACGACACCGCGCGGTGCGTGATGCGGATCGGCTCGCCGTGCTGGCGGAACAGGTTGACGATCGGCGTGCAGAACAGCCGGAAATGGCTGGCCGTCAGCAGCTCGAGCAGCCGCGCGACGTGCGAATCGCTGCGCACGTCCTGCAGCACCAGATGCAGCGTCGCGCGCTGGCAGCGGCCCGACGCGCGCGCGATCGCCGCAAGGTCGAAATCGACGAAATCGAACTTGTCGGGGAACGCGAAGTATTCGGTGAGCAGGCGATACGCGGGGTGCGACTTCGCCGGGTAGTCGATCAGCGCGTCGTCCTCGTCGAAGCCGGCGTGCGCGATCGGCAGCTTGCGCAGCGCGGTCCAGCGGCCGTTGCGCTCGGGCTCGACGTACGCGCCGAGCACGTTGACGAACAGGCAGTCGGTCAGCGCGGCGACGAACGACTGCTCGCCGTGCAGGTGCGCGCGCAGCGTCGCCAGCTTCAGCGCGCCGAGATCGAGCTGCGCGGCGAGCGATTCGAACGTGATCGAGATCACGCCCGTCGCATTGGACGGCAGCACCGTCGCGCTCGGCGCGAGCGCGACCGGCGTGTAGCGCGCCTCCGAGATGCGGATCGGCGCGAGCGTCACGTCGTAGGCGGTGCGGAACCGGCACTGCACGCCGCGGATCGGGCGGCTCTTCAGCTCGGTACCGCGGTCGATCACGACCGGTTCGGTCTGCTGGCCGGGCGACGCCGGCGTGAACTGCGCGATCGAGCACGACGGGAACGGCCGCAGGTAGTGCGGATACAGCACTTCCAGCAGCGCTTCGGTGAATTCCGGGTAGTCGTCGTCGAGCTTCTTGTTGATGCGCGCGCCGAGCAGCGCGAACGACTCGATCATCCGCTCGACGTGCGGATCCTCGCAGTGCTCGCCCGACAACGCGAGCCGCGCGGCGATCTTCGGATAGCGCTCGGCGAAATCTCGCGAATAGCGCCGCAAAAACGATAATTCGCGCTCGTAATACGGCAGCAATTCTTCCATCGACGACCCCGAACCTCAATATTTCCTGCCGGACCCTGATCCACCACCGGGCGGTCCGGCCCGCTCGGCAGCTCGATTCACAGCATTCTGGCCGCGCGTGCGCGCGTGACCGAATACTGCAGCGTCGACGGCTGCAGCATCGCATCGAAACTCACCGGCTCTTCGGCCGGGTGCACGACGAGCAGCGCCTGGATCGCGAAGTAAAGCGCGTTGGTCGACTGCTCGTTCAGCTCGAACGTCACCTGCACCTGCTGCAGCCGCGGCTCGTGGCGCGCGATGGCCTGCTGGATCGACTTGCAGATGAACGCGCGGTCATAGTGACTCGCGAGGCTCAGCCCCGCGAAATCGTTCAGCCCGTAGGTCAGCACCGACTTCTGGCATTCCGGCAGCGCGGCCAGCTCGATTTCGGTGTGCGCGATACGGGTGTTGAGGATCGCCTCGACGTCGCGGGCGACCGTGTTCTTGAGCTCGTCCAGCGACAATTGCCGCATCGCGGCCGAGGCCGGCAGATGCGGTTCGTCGTCGAACAGCTTGTCGAGAAAACTGGGTTCGAATCGTTTCATCGGCCGGCGTGCACAGCGAAAACGGCAACGGGACGCCGAGCGCCCCGTTGCCGCAACCGACCTTAGACCGCGTAGGTCTTGTCGTTCTTCGTCAGGCTCCAGGCGCCTTGCGTGTTGCCGCCCTGGTTGCCGCCGATCTTCTGCTGGGTCTGCTTCCACTGCACGGCCGCGTACTTCAGCGAGAACGTCTCGAGCGGCAGACCTTCTTCGCGAACGCTCGGCGCGATGCTCGAGATGATCACGTACTTGAGCTTCACTTCCAGATACTGCACGCGCTTGCCTTCACCGTCCGCGCGCGAGAAATGGACCGTCACTTCGTCGAACGTGGTGCCGCCCGATGCGTGCTGGTACAGCAGCGGGCTCGACGAATCGATTTCCTTCGTGAAAATCATGTCGCCGTGCTCGCAGCGCGTCATCGTGTGACCGCCTGCGGTCGATGCCGTTGCCGAACGCGGCTGAACGATCGAGTGATCCCACGATTTCAGCTCGATCCAGCCTTGATGGTCTTTGTCCGCGGATTCGCCCTTCACCGCCGGACTACCAAACTGCAGGTGCATATGTAACATGGCCCTTCGACTCCCCAAAGAGGTGGTTTTAACGTCCTACCCAGGCGGCCCGCCCGGGCGATTTACTCGCTTATGAATTTGCCGGTTTGGGCAGATCAGCGACAAGTCGCAGAGAAATCGAGAGTTCGTCGAGCTGAAAGTGCGGACGCAGGAACGCGACCGAACGATACGAGCCCGGCTTGCCCGGAATCTCCGACACTTGTATGGATGCCTCGCGCAGCGGAAATTGCGCCTTCTGTTCCTGCGACGCGTTGTCGTCGAGCAGGACGTATTGCGAAATCCACCGGTTGAGGAAAGTCTCTACATTCTGCGCCGATGCGAAGCTGCCGATCTTGTCCCGCATCATCGCCTTCAGGTAGTGCGCAACGCGCGATACCGAGAAGATGTACTGAAGCTGGGCGGACAGGACGGCGTTCGCATTCGCGCTGTCGGTGCTGTATTTTTTCGGTTTCTGCACCGATTGCGCGGCGAAGAACGCAGCGTAATCCGAGTTCTTGCAATGCACGAGCGGGATGAAGCCGAGGTCGCTCAGCTCCTTCTCGCGGCGATCGGTGATCGCGATTTCGGTCGGGCACTTCAGCGCGACTTCACCGTCGTCGGTCTTGAACGTGTGCGTCGGCAGGTCCTCGACGAGACCGCCGCCCTCGACGCCGCGGATCGCCGCGCACCAGCCGAAGTCGTCGAATGCGGCCGTCAGGCGTGCCGCGAAGGCCCACGCTGCGTTGCACCACAGGTACTTGTCGTGCTCGGTGCCGTCGACGTCCTCGACGAAGTTGAAGTTCTCCGCGGTCTGGCCGTCCTTCGGATTGAACGGCAGGCGGCCGAGGAAGCGCGGCAGCGTGAGGCCGACGTAGCGCGAGTCCTCCGAATCGCGGAACGACTTCCACTTCGCGTATTCGACGGTGTCGAACACCTTGCCGAGATCGCGCGGCTTGCCGAGGTCGGAGAACGACTCGAGGCCGAGCAGCTCCGGCGACGCCGACGCGATGAACGGCGCGTGCGCGGCCGCCGCGACGTGCGACATCTGCTCGATGAAGTACATGTCTTCCGGCTGGCGCGAGATCTCGTAATCGCCGATCAGCGCACCGAACGGCGAGCCGCCGAACGTGCCGAACTCTTCTTCGTAGACCTTCTTGAACAGCGCGCTCTGGTCGAACTCGCTCGCGCCCTTGAAGTCGCGCACGAGGTCGCGCTTCGGTGCGTGCAGCGCCTTGATCTTGATCGTCTGACCGGTGTTGCTTTCCTTGACCAGGTAATCCATCCCGCGCCACGTGCTTTCGAGGCGCTGGAATTCCGGCGCATGCATCACCGCGGACAGCTGCGTGGAGATCAGGCGATCGAGTTCCGCGACGCGCGCGTCGATCGTCGCCGACAGGTTGTCCGACACGATCACCGTGCCGTCGAGCACCTGGTGCACGAGTTCGCCGATCAGGTCCTTCGCACGTGCATGCTCGGAATCGGATTTCGCGACCTTGCTCTTCTCGACGATGTCGTCGAGCAGCGAAGTCCCGGCGGCGTATTCCGCGCCGCTCGCTTGGGCCGCAGCCGTTTGCTGGTTCATCTCAACACTCCGTCGTCATTCGCCGTCTTTGTCGCCGCCGGTGCCCTTCGCGAGCTCCTGCAGCTGCTGCGTGTTCTTCAGCACTTCGGACAGCAGGTCCTCGAGCTTGTCGTTGCCGGCGAGCTTGTTGCGCAGGTCGGCGAGCTTCGAGCGCGCCTCGAGCAGGCGGCGCAGCGGCTCGACCTGTTCGACGACTTCGTCCGGGCTGAAATCCGACAGCGAACGGAACTTCAGGTCGACCGCGAACTTGCCGCCTTCCGGGCTCAGGCGGTTTTCCACCTGGAACGCGGCACGCGGCTCGATCGCCTTCATCACGTCGTCGAAGTTGTCACGGTCGATGTTGACGAACTTGCGGTCGCGCAGCTTCGGCTGCTCGACTTCCGACTGGCCCGCCAGATCGCCGACGATCCCGACGACGAACGGCAGTTCCTTTACCTCGATCGCGTCGCCCTTCTCGACCTCGTAGGTCAGCTGGACGCGCGGCGGCCGTATTTTCTGCAAGCTTTTCTGAATGCTTTCTTTCTTGGCCATCTCGACGGCTCCCAGGTTAGTTGTGGTTATCGCGTCAGTTGCGCAGTGCGCTGAACGGATCGGCGCCGCCCTTCTGCGGCGCGGTGTTGCCCGACGCCGTCGGCGTGGTGGCAGCACCGGCGGCTACCTCGGTTGCGGCGCCGCCGCCGGCGCCGGCCTTCGGACGGTGAATCTGGCGACGCACGACCTTGCGGGTTTGCGCCTTCTGCTCCGGCGGGAACAGCGCCGATTCGCCAAGCGTGTCGCGCAGCTGCTTCGCGAGCGCCTGCGCGTCCGACTTCGCATCGCCTGCGAGCGACGAATCCTGGCGCAGTTCGCCGAGCGACTGCGTCGCGATCCGCAGCCCCGCGACCGCGAGCACGCTCTTCGCCTGACGGTCGGTCGCATCGCGCTGCAGCGCTTCCTGCGCGGCGACGATCGCCTGGCCGTAGTGGTTCTGGGCAAACTGGATCTGCGCGATGCGCGACCACGGTTCTTCGCGCGTCGGATCCGACTTCGCGAGCTGCTGGTACAGGCCGAGCGCCTTGTCCTGGTCACCCGATTTCGCGACGGCGTCCGCATCGGCCAGCGACTTGTTGAACACCTCGGCAGACGGCGGCGCCGGCGGCTGGCTCGCACAACCGGCGATCACGCCGCAAGCCAGCACTACCCCAGAAAGTTTTGCGAAGAGACGGTCTTTCATCGTTATATCCACCGGCGCGTGAGTATTAAAATCGTTGAGAATCTGGTTCTTTTGCTTTGCAAGAAGCGCGCGGGTATAGTACCGATCAATTTTTCATAATTCAATCGCTGCGTGCAGAGTAATTCCTTTTAAAATCGTGCGCTACCCCCTCGAAACGCCTCTGGCAGCGGCTCGCCGACGGCTTTCGCACCGACCGGAATGCGCAAGTTTTACTTGGCCGGCAACGCCTCGCGCGAGCGACGGAAAAAATTTCCGAAGGCACGCTGCCGGGCACGCGTGCTTAATAGTTGAACGGCCGATACGCCGGGCATACGCGGCGAACGCGGAAATACCCGGCAGTTTTGACAGGGGAGTTAAAGGCGGCACGCCGGAAACACGATGAGATCGTCCATGATTCGCTATGCGCTGCCGCTGATTGCCTGCGCGCTCCTGGCCGGATGCGCGGCCGCCCCGCTGCTCGGCTCCGCCGCGAGCGCCGTCATGCAGGCCGCCGGCGTCGGCAAGCCCGACGTGCCGGATGCCCAGAAACCGCCGCGCAACATCGGGCTCACGCTCGCCGCCGCGCCGAACCTCAATGCCGCGAACGATCACAAGCCGCTCGCGTTAGTGGTCAGGCTCTACGCGCTGAAGGATCCGACTTCGTTCCAGCAGGCGCCGTTCGACGCATTCACCGATCCGACCAAGGAAAAGGCCGCGCTGGGCGCCGATCTGCTGAACGTGCGTGAAATTACGCTGATTCCGGGCCAGCGCTATACGGCAACCGAAAAGCTGTCGCGCGAAGCGCAGGCATTCGGCATCGTCGCGCTGTTCCGCGATCCCGCAATCCAGCGATGGAAACTGACGTTCGACCCGGCAAAGTCGGAGAAATCCGGCATAATCATCGGCCTGCATAATTGCGCGATGACGGTCACCGACGGCTCTGTCATCGCACCGCAACAGGGTGCGCCTTCGCAACCGCTGAATTTGCTTTCGTCGGTGACCTGCGGTTAAACATGACGCACGAATGTCATTTAACAAGAGTTAACAAAATGGCGATTAATTCGGGCACGAACAAATCGATTACATCGCAACGCGACATTAACCGGATTTGACATGAGTTATTCGGCCAAGGTGCTGTGGGGGGAAGGGCTGTTCCTCCGGCCTCAACACTTTCAGCGGCAGGACGCGTACCACGAGGCGCGCCTGTTCGAATCCATCCAGGCGATCCAGCCGTACAACTGGGGCGTGCGCTCGGTGCGCATCGACCGCGATGCGCTCGGCAGCAACGTGCTGCGCGTGGCCGAGCTCGCGCTCGTGTTTCCGGACGGCGCGCTTTACGCCGCGCCGCAGGCCGACGACCTGCCGCCGCCGATCGCGCTCGACACGCTGCCCGACGGCATCAACGAATTCGTGTTCTACCTCGCGCTGCACCCGCTGCGCGAGAACGGCACCAACTACAGCGACGATCCGGCCGCCGGCTTCATGACGCGTTTCGTCAGCGAGCAGACGAGCGTCGCCGACAACTTCACCGACGCCGCCGAAGCCGACATCACGTTCCTCAAGACGCAGGTCAAGCTGATCGCGCACAGCGAGCCGCGCGACCAGCTGCTGTCGGTGCCGCTCGTACGCGTGCGCCGCACAGCGACGTCCGGCTTCGAGATGGACGACAGCTTCGTGCCGCCGTGCCTCGCGATCGACGCGTCGCCGATCCTGCACCAGCGGCTGCGCCAGCTCGTCGACGCGCTGCAGGCGAAGGTGAACGCGCTGTACGGTTTTCACCGCGAACCGTCGAAGAACATCATCGAATTCCGCTCGGGCGACATCGCGTCGTTCTGGCTGCTGCACACGGCGAACGCCGCGTTCGCGACGCTCGCGCACCTGCACCAGCACGCGGCGCTGCATCCGGAGCGGCTGTTCCAGGAACTGCTGCGCCTCGCGGGGCAGCTGATGACGTTTTCGAAGGGCTACACGCTCGCCGACCTGCCCGTGTATCGCCATGACGATCCGGGCCCGAGCTTTGCGCGTCTCGACCTGATGCTGCGCGAGCTGCTCGACACCGTGATCTCGACGCGCTACTTCGCGATCACGCTCGACGAGGTGCGTCCGTCGTTCCACCTCGGCCGCCTCGATTCGGGCAAGATCGACGACAAGACCGAGTTCTATCTCGCGGTGTCAGCGGACATGCCGAACGTCGAGCTCATCGATGCGGTGCCGGCGCGCTTCAAGGTCGGCGCGCCCGACGACGTCGACAAGCTCGTGCTGTCGGCGATGCCCGGCGTGCGGCTGTCGTACATGCCGCAGGTGCCGCCCGCGATTCCGGTGCGGCCCGGTGCATGCTATTTCCAGCTCGATTCACGCGGCGCGTTGTACGAGCGCATGCTGCAGGCCCAGTCCGCGATGATCTACGCGCCGACTGGCATCAATGACCTGAAATTCGAACTGATCGCGGTCACATCATGAGCTACGCGCCTTCCCTGTTCGGCGACAACGCGCCGGCCCCGCTGCATACCCCGGCGTCGACCGACGCCGCGTTCCAGGCCCGTTCGCTGCTCGACCTGCTGTACGACGGGTTCTTCATGCTGTTCCTGCTCAAGAACGGCCGCGAGCCGGACAGCGCGAGCGAGTTCAGCACGAAGATCCAGGAGTTTCTGGCGGATTTCGAGCGTGGCGCGAAGAAGCTGAACATCCCGGCCGAGGACGTGTATGGCGCGAAGTTCGCGTATTGCGCGGCGGTCGATGAAATGGTGCTGTCGTCGCATTTCAAGATCCGCACCGACTGGGAACGCCGGCCGCTGCAGCTCGTGCTGTTCGGCGAGCAGCTCGCGGGGGAGAAGTTCTTTCAGTATCTCGAGGAATGTCGCGCGCAAGGCGCGGCGCGGTTGCAGTCGCTCGAGGTGTTTCATATGTGCCTGCTGCTCGGGTTCCAGGGCAAGTATCTGCTCGAGGGGCCGGAGAAGCTCGCTTACCTCACCGCGCGGCTGGGGGATGAAATCGCGCATATGAAGGGCAAGCGGGCGGCGTTTGCGCCGCATTGGCCGCTGCCGGATCAGATCGCGCATCGGCTGAAGCGGGAGGTGCCGGTTTGGGCGATCGGGGCGGTGTTTGCGCTGGTGGCCCTGCTCGGGTATCTCGGGCTCAATACCTATCTCAAGGACAAGACGCTGCAGGCGTTGGCGCCTTATTCGCAGGTGATCAAGGTCGGGCCGGAGTCGGCGAATTTGACGATTTCGTTGCCTTGAGGGGCAGGCTTTTCGTTCGGATGTTGACGCTTCGTAAAGAAAGGACCGCTCGGCGGTCCTTTTTTACTGTGTTGCGTGGGGCGCGTCGTCGTGCGTCGTCAGAGCAGAATGAATTCCTCGTTGTCGACGTAGAACACGAACGCGTCGAACAATTGCGCGACGCTCGGCTCGTCGACCTGGTCATGCGCATTGATCACGATGTCCTCGATCGTCGCGCTATTCAGCGTTACGCGCCAGCCGGGTTGCGGTGCGGTAGCGGGCGGCGTGGCGGCTTCGGGGTCGTTGGCGTCTTCGGTGAATGCGCCCTCTGTATCGAGCGTCCAGGGCATCGGCGGCAAACAGAGCCAACCGGAAAAATCGCCGGGATGTTCGAGAATGTGTTTCAGCGACGCGGTGGTCGCGGTGATGGTCGACATGGGTATTGCGGTGGTAACGGGACTGGAGTCAATACGCCCGAGCCAAGATGCGGCGGTTGCACAAGCGTGTCTGCGCAGCGGCGCTCGTGTCGAGCAAGGCGTGATTATGCCAAGTTCGTATGCGCGAGGTCGGCTCGCAACCCGCGCCGACAGCAAGCGATTGAACTCGTCCCACTCGTATTCCTGCTCCCCCGCCGGCGTGCGCTTGCGCACCAGATTCCCGCGCGCGTCGTACTCGAAGTGCATCCCCGCATACGCCTTCAGCAGGTTGCCCAACACCTTCGACACCTCGACCGGCAACGTGCTTTCCGGCCGCACCGGGCTCGAACGGGAGGCCGGCGTTTCGGTGGACCGCACCGGATCGATGATGTTGCTCGCCGGGTCGAACGCAAATCGCTCCTTCGCGACCGGACTGGTGGCCTCGATCAGCCGCCCGACCGGATCGTATCGATAGTCCGTCCCGCCCTTGCGACTGTCCTCGATCCGCGACAATTGCCCGGCCGCGTCATAGCGATATCGCTCCTCGGCGAGCGGCGCGGGCAATGTCGATCGTCGAACAAATCTTAGACGTGGTGTCCGCGCACCAGATTGCCGCAGAGCGCTATCAGCAAAGAGTCAACTACGCGCGTGCCCAAAGTGTCGCTGGGCCGGCTGTGATTCGATCTAACTCGCCGGACGACCCATAATGGAAGTCCCACCGAGACTCGCCCGTCCATCCTTTCGAGAACGCTAGCGCAGTTTTCGGCTTTTCATCCACCGAGTATTCAAAAAGATAAATCGAAAATGCCCCACCCTCACCAACAGCGACGTAAACCTTGAGAGATTCACCAAGCGGTTTCATTCTAGCAATACCCGTCACGCGAGACGTGACCTTCTCCGGATTATCAATCCCCTTATGCGTGATACTACACACATCGATTACACCATCGTCTTCGCTGTACAAATCTGCACCGAGCGCTCGAATGGTCTTTTGACCTGGCATGACTGTCACGACATGCCGTCCATTTCGGAAGCCTGCGCTGTACTTTCCTAGCCAACGTGCTTCGTCGACGCTCTCATAGCGTTTCTTGAGCAACTTTGGCGCGGAGAAACCCTGTCGCTGCTCCTCATATGGAAGACATGAAAAATAGTCACCGGACGAAAATTTCCAATCGCCTATCGAATCCCTGATTTCAAGATATTGAGAGTAGAGATTCGCCGTGTCGTACGACTCGAATTTCTCACGAAGCGCGGTCAATATATTCTCGACCACTGGCTCTTCCAATAACATTTCTCCGACCTCCTAGGCACAACAGCAATTGAACGCCCCCTTCCCTGGCGATGTCACCAGTAGACCCAGCTAGATACTGATCGACTGCTGATGGAGTCACAGATTGCACTCTCCATTTTTTGATGGCGTTCACCTCTGCCATGCGATCCTGCCGGTCAATGGGGAAATCCGATCTAAATTCTTTCAACGCATTTCTAGAATAATCGCCACTCAACAATCTAATTGGCCGAGCAAACAAACAGCCTGCCGCAACGCCAGCGGCGTCAGCTGGCTGTCCAGCAGATGCAAATCGAGCCTGACTGAGACCGGACGACGCTGGCTGATGACATATGTATCGCTCGGCCTCGTGGAGATTACTCAATCATCGACTTCAGGTGGGCAGCCTAGAGCTCACCTCTCCCCAAGCGTCAAGCCTTTGAGACTCACCAACACCGGTTATAGTGCAGCCCCGTCTATAAGTCGCGCTCCTTCACTCTCCCAATCGAAAAGCACGGTGCCTGGGCGCAGAACACCACCCACGTCGTAGTCGCATTGCGCCAATCGCTAGGTGCCAGCCCGCCTTTGGCTGCGGGGCGTTGAGTAATTTCCTCAATGTGACGCGATCCGTAAACCCACCTCATCGTATTCATAGCGCATCATCATGCCGTCGCCCCCGTTTGCTCGGTCAAATGGTCGATTCCGTCGTACTTGATTTCCATCTCCCCCAACCTCGACATCCAACATATATACCGGGAGCCGCTCGAGCAGCCTTTCGTTTCTACGCTTCTGACAAGTACGCCTTCAACATTTCTAGAAGCTCAGTCTTTGAATAGACGAACTCCTCTCCCGCACTCATCCCACCAATCGTGTCGAGCCGCGTGTCGAGCCTCTTATCACCATAGCGATATGCCCTAGCATCAAGCGACTTGAGATAGACATATCGAGCACAGATTTCCGGATCATAGGTTTGCGCTTCGATGAACTCCATTATTTTCGTGACCAATTTCAGTTTTTCATCGCGTTGATTCATCGTCAGCACCTGCATGACTCTGCCGCGACGCCTCCGCAACGCGTGCCGACAGCAAGCGATTGAATTCGCCCACTCGTATTCCTGCTCACTTGCACTTCTATTTACACCATTTTTTTACATCTATCAATTTAAGCCCATTCATCTCAAAAAAATCGAAATCAACAACCAATGACATGTCAGTCGATATAAAAACAAGATCATTCAATATCCCACCTCCAAACTCGACCACCACATTCAGAATTTCTATCGCCCCCACCTTCAGCAAGCCGCAATATTTCCAGTCCTCGTCGACCAAAACATAAAAACCGCCCCCGAAATTCCGAATATCTGCCAATTGAGAATGAAGCTCTCCCGCAGGAATCCGGATTTTTTCTTGCCGAAGATCAGCACAAGTTATTCTTAATCCATCCAAAATTGAATCCGTCTCCTCAAGGGATAGCAATTCTGGACGAGCAAGAGATGGAAATAACACCGCCACCTTGGAAAGGTACGTGCCTAAAATCTTCTTTCCGTTGGCCCTCCTGAAAAGAAGCTCCTTCCGGTACTCACTCACATGGTTCTCGCTCATTGGCACCCCCCGTAATAAGCCTTTCCTTTCGGATTAGCTATTTTAGGTCGACCATAGTCATTCATCCGCGTGTCGCCGCTGATTGGATCGATCTTTACCTTGCCCGCCTCCCAGTGGGGATCGTCAAGGTGGCTCACATCCATCGTTTGTTGCTGGACAGTGGCCTGAATTTTTCCTCCACCTCCTTGTGGAATTTCATAACGATACTCCCGGCCAGATGCGTTCTTTGATTGACCGATTGGTTGTTGGCTCGTCGGAATACCTGCCTGCCGCATTGCTTCGCGACGAGCTGCTCTCGAGGTTAGACAACGAGCCAATCCAAGTGGATCGATCCATCCCGTCGAGTTCGGTGCGTATTGATAGCAATTGTCGCCTCCCGCGAGACCGATCGGGTCCTTTGACACGAAGCGACCTGAATTCGGATCGTAGTACCTGTGTCGGTTATAGGTGAGCCCCGTCTCCTCATCAACCTGCTGCCCCTGAAACCGCAACGGGTTCTTCGGTACGACACCCGCAGCCTTCGACACTCGCGCAATCACCTCCCGCGCTTCGCCCCACGCCTTATACGACGCTTCCCACACGACGTCTCCGTCGTCATCCGTCAGCAACTGAGGCGTCCCAATCTGATCGCAGTGGTAATAGAACAGCACCGCGTCACCCCGCCGCTCCGGCATCTTCTGCAGCGGATCATCCTCCGGAACGTAGCGGTCGGTACTCTTCCACTCCGGCGTCGAGATTCCCTCAACCGGTTCCGCCATATACTGCGCCAGCGGCACAAACGTTCCCGGCTCGTACAGATAGTGCGTGCCGCGCTCGCCATCGCTCTCGTACGCCAGCGTGTCGCCATCCCACCCGAACACCGTCCGCTCGCCGTTCACCTCCTTAGCGATCCGTCGACCGAACGCGTCATAGAAATACCGTGACTGACTCTGCCGCGACGCCTCGGCAACCCGCGCCGACAGCAAGCGATTGAACTCGTCCCACTCGTATTCCTGCTCCCCCGCCGGCGTGCGCTTGCGCACCAGATTCCCGCGCGCGTCGTACTCGAAGTGCATCCCCGCATACGCCTTCAGCAGGTTGCCCAGCACCTTCGGCACCTCGACCGGCAACGTGCTTTCCGGCCGCACCGGGCTCGGACGGGATGCAGGCGCTTCGGTGGACCGCACCGGATCGATGATGTTGCTCGCCGGGTCGAACGCAAATCGCTCCTTCGCGACCGGACTGATCGCCTCGATCAGCCGCCCGACCGGATCGTATCGATAGTCCGTCCCGCCCTTGCGACTGTCCTCGATCCGCGACAATTGCCCGGCCGCGTCATAGCGATACCGCCGCTCGGCGAACGGCGCGGGCGAGGTCGACCGCTGGATCGTCTGCTGCAGTACGCGTCCTGCCGGGTCGTAATGCGTGCGCTGTCCGACCTTGCTCGACAACATGCGTACCGTCTCGCGATGCAGGTCATCGCGCTCGAATTGCACACGCTCCTCGCCATCGAGCAGCATCCCGTGCACATGCCCCGAGCCATACATCAGCCAGTCAACCGCATGCCCATCCGGCCGCACGGTACGTCGTCGGTTGCCGAGCTCGTCGTATTCGTGGTGCCAGACGTAGCTACGCCGCTCGCCGAACAGATCGTACGCGTGATGTTCGCGCACCAGATTGCCGACCGGATCGAAGAAGAACTGCACGCGACTGTACCGGTTCACCGCGTCGATCAGCCTGCCGCTCCGGTCGTAGGCAAACCGCTCCTCGCTTTCCCCCGCCACACGCTTCATCAGGCGACCGGTTGCGTCGACGTCGATCGATATCACGCAACCCGCTTCATCAACCGAAACAAGGCTACCGCTGTCCGGGTCGTATTGATAACGCGTCGACTTGCCGTCAAAACCGATTTCCTCGATCAACCGCCCCGCCGGATCGTAGTGGAACTGGTACGTCGCAAGGTTCGCATCGGTCAGCGCGGTCAAGCGGCCGAGACGGTCGTAGCGATACGCAATCGTCTGCCCGAGCGCATCCGCGCGGCTCGCAATACGACCCGCTGCATCGTAGCCGTATCGGGTCGATCGATTGAGTTGGTCCGTATGCCGCAACAACCGGCCTTCTGCGTCGTATTGCACGTGCTCGACACCCGCCGGCGAACGCGTCTCCGTCAATTGGCCGTTCGGGCCATAACCATAGGCAACCACGCCACCGGACGCGTCCTTTGCCTCGATCACGCGGCCGATATCGTCGTACCGCCACTCCGTCTTCTTTCCGGAGCAGTCCGTGTAGCTCGTCAATTGCCCGGCGTCGTTGTATCCAAGCGCCTTCGAGCCGCCCTTCGCATCGGTGATCTGCGTAGGCAACCCCTTGTCGTTGTAGGCGTACTTCGTCGCATGCTCGAGCGGATCGATTTCCTCGACGAGATTGCCCGCATCGTCGTACCTGCGCTGCCACACATGCCCGTTCGGATCGACGAGCCGGATCATCTGATCCTTGCCGTCGTATGCCATCTCGACGATGCTGCCGTCCGCGCGCTCGTGCCAGGTCCGGTTGCCACGTGCGTCATAACGCATCTGCTCGATGCTGCCGTCCTGCAGAATGTGCAGCGTCAGATTGTTATGCTCGTCGCGCCGGAACCATTCCTCGCTGCCGTCCGGATAGGCGATTCGATAAACGTATCCCTTGATGTTGAAGTAGTAGCGTGACGTCTGACCGAGCGCATCGGTCACGTAGGTCAGCCGAATGTTCGGATGCCATGCAAGGCGGATATCGAGGCTACCGTCGTCCGCGTACTCGCGCACGCATTTCGCGTTCGCGTTGTCTTCAGCGTCCGCGCCGTCCCATTCGAGCGTCATCCCGCGGCCGGTGCGATCGGTATAGCGCGTCACGAGATGGCGGTGGTACTGGTAGCTCCATGCGTTGCCATACCGGTCGGTTGCGCGCACGAGATCGCCCGCTTCGTCATAGGCGTAACTCGCAAGCGTACGGCGCTTTCCATCGTCGAGCACCTGCTCGATCATCACGATCCGGCCTTGCTTGTCGTGCTCGAACGACAGCACGTTGCCGCTCGCATCGATCAAGCGTGCCACGCGGTCGAGCGCGTCGTAATCGAGCGTGATCGTATTGCCCGCACGATCCTTCTGCATCGCCAGCCGGAACGCATTGCCGCGCCGTTCATACACGTGAAGCTCGTCGTGGCCGTATGCAATCGTGACCCACGTCTCGTCCAGACGCGTCAGCGTCAGGTTTTCCGCGAGATCGTCATGCACACCTCCGGCTGCAAGCGCGCGATATTCGATGCTGCGCCCGCTGGCATCATGAACGAACCATCTATCGCCTTCGACATCGATGCGCGTCGTGTACGGCGTGAGCCACCGCGCGCCAAGTTCCCCGTTGTCGTATGCGGAAAGGCGCGACCGGTACGTGCGCGCCCAGACGAGCGGCAGTGCGCCGGGCAGTTCAAAGTCCGTGTGAGTGAACGTCTCATCGCCGAAAGCAAAATCGATCGACCCGGTCGACGCGCCAGTCCCGCAACTTTTACAAGGACTCTGGCCGGCACCTTCCGCATGCGCCTGCTGTCCGATCGCACCCGCCGGCTCCTGAGGACGATCGTGCTGCGCGCGCCCCTTGCCGCCGGGCGGCACGTCGGCGGTCTTTTCGTGAAGCTTCCCGCGTGCGCGCACCCTTGCCACGGCCTCGATCACTTGCGCGATCAGCCACAGCATCTTGCCTTCTTCGCTGCCGTTCAGATCGCGGATCGCCTTCGCGACTTTCGGCGCCTCGTCCTTCAGGAACGCGACGATATCGCGGAACGGTTGCAGCCACGAGTCCGGAGCAAGCTTCGCAGCAGTCCCGACCGTCGCGTTCCCGGCTTCCTTCCCCAACGCGATCGAACCTTCGTAACCGTACTCGATCGCATCAACCACCAGCATCGGGTTGTACCAGGACCGCTTGTCCATCTTCCGGGCGATCTGCGCAGTACGTCGCACGTTGGCGCTGCTGTCGAAAATTTGCCCTTTGAGGGCGAGTTCCAGCCCGGTAGCAATACCGAGCATCAACTCCTGCGCCTTATGCGCGCAGTCGTTCAGCAGCTCGACAAGAACGTCCTGCAGGGTCTTCAGGAAGTTCTCGATTTCGGTCGCGGCCGCGGCGTTGACATGCGTGACGAGCACCGAAATGAGCGCCGCGCCGAGATTGCCGCGAGACACCAGCAATTGATTGCGCACGAGCGCCAGCAGCGGCCGTGCCGACAGTCGAAACGATGCCAGCGGCGGCGGAACCGGAATGACGCCGATCAGGTTGATCGCAAGCCCAAGGTAATCGAGCAGATTGGCGTGGCGCTTCTCGACGATCATCACGATGTCGCACACCGCATCGTAAAACGCCATCAGGTTGCCGATGATCGGCACCGCGCTTGCGAAGGTCTTGAGATCCTCGAACGAAATGTGATTGCCGCTGATCTTGAGCAGCCACTTGTTGAAACGGTCGCCTCCCGCCGCTACATCTTTCGGCGAAATATCGCTGAGCCAGGAAACGGCCTGTTCCTTCTCGGCGCCCGGTGGAAGTTGTTGTGCCATGTCGTTGTTCGTTCAATTCGTTTTTTCAAGACGGCTGACGAGCCGCCCTCTCAGGATTTCAGCGGTCCGCCGAACCCGCTCGTCGGAAGCTTCATGCCGGTCGCACCGGCGGCTGACGCCACCGTCGTAGCGCCCTTTCCGGCGATCCCTGCGACACCAGGTAGCGCGCCCTGCAGCGCACCGGATGCCGCCTTCGCGGCCGGCGCGGCCAGCGCCGCGAGCCCACCTTGGCGAGCTGCCTGCACCATCCCGGCCACCTGCTTCGCGGCACTGCCCAGGCTCGATGCCGTCTGTAGCGCGGAAACAGCGCCTGCCCCACCCAGTGAACTTGCGGCAGCCGGCAATGCGGAACTCGCCAGTCCGCCCAACGCAGCACTGGCTCCACCTCCGCTCGCAAGCCCCATCGCAGCCGTCGTCGCCGCAGGTGCCATCCCCTTCAACTGGCTCGCGAGCTGGTCCGTCGCCGCGGCTTGCGCCGCCTGCGGCGACGGCTCGACGGGCTCGACCGGCCACTGCGCCTGCTTGAAGTAATTTGCGGGTTGAGCCGACTCGCGCGGATCCTTCCCGAACTCGACACGCACCGCACCCGGCGGCAAACCGCTCACCGCCGTATAGCCGCTGTTGTCGAGCGCCCCTTTCTTCAGCACGGCGCCGTTCACGTCTCTCACCGTGAACAGCCCGCCCTTCACTGCCTCGCCGTTCACGTACTTGTGAAACAGCTCCAACTGCCCCGGCTGGTCCGGCCGCGGGCTCGGCAGCGGATAACCCATGCTCGCCGGGCCCGCGAACGTATGCGACGCGCCCTTCACATCGACCGCACCCGGCGTATGAATCTCGATGTTGCCGTCCTTGATGCGGATGTACCCGCCGCCGCTCGTCAGCAGAATCCCCTGGTCGGCCGCGATCTCGATCCGGTCGGTTGCGGACACAACCTTCACCGCCTTCTGCGCGGTCACCTCGACGTTGTCCGACTGCGCCTGGATCTCGACTTTTCCCTTGCCCGCGAACAGCTTCATCCCCGCGTTCTGCACGAAGAGGCTCAGCTTCTGTCCGATGCTGCCGATCAGCGACTTGCCCGCGGCGATGTGCACACTCTGTCCGCTCGCGACGTTCACGTGATCGTTCGCGACCACGTGCAGCGACTGCTGCGTCGACATCCCGATCCCGGACGGACTGCCGAACAGCATCACCGGCTCCTTGAACGCATTTGCGCTGCCCGTGCCGCCGCCCGCCGTGCGTCCACCGGACGCGTTGCCCGACGCGCTGTCCTGCGTCGCGTCGGTGAACGCGCGCATCGTGTCGTGGGCTTCCTTGAGGCTTTCCGCCTGATGCTGCTCGCTCACGCCCGACATCGCCTCGACCAGGCTTTCGCCCGTCACCAGTTGCTGCTGCGCTTCCTTCACGTCGAGCGGCTGGCTGTTCGGCGCCTTCGGGTGCGTGGTCACGTACAGGCCCTGACTTGCCCGCACCGCGCCATACGCGTCCGAGCGCAGATCGAAGCCACTGCCCAGATACGACCCGCGCGAATTGCCGTTCTGGTCGATCAGGTAGCCCAGATGCAGCAGGCTGTTCGCGCTGCTGCTCATCAGCTGCACGCGGTTCTGCCCGGTCGCGTCGTCCATCACGAGATGGTTGTAGCCGCTACCCGAATACTCCTTCGACCGATACCCGGACAGAATCCCGTCGCTATGCCACTGCGGCCGGTTCGCGCCGTTGTACACGCGCCCGACTGCCAAAGGCCGGTCGCAGTCGCCACCCACATAGTCGATCAGCACTTCCTCGCCGATGCGCGGCACGTGCACGCCACCGTAGCCGCCACCGGTATCCGACTGCACGACGCGCACCCAGCACGACGCGTTCTCGTTGCCCGGGTTCAGACGATCCCATACGAACTGCACACGAATCCGGTTCAGCTCGTCCGTGTAGACTTCCTCGCCCTGCGGCCCGACGACGATGGCCGTCTCGAGATGCATCTTCGGCTTCTCGTGCTCGAACGGGCTGCGATACGGCACGCTCACGCGCTGCGCTTCGACCTCGACGAGATAGAAGCCGACCGAGCCGTCGTCGTGCGGCACGCGGAACGCGGCGTCGGCACCGTAGCCCTCCTGCGCTTGCGTCAACGCGTCGCGCAGGCTGTACGGAAAGTCCGCGCTGCTGCTCGCGACGGGCAGGTTGTTCTCGATCCACCATTCGACGCCGATCGCCGCGAATTCACGCTGGTCGGCCGGATCGCGATCGTGTTCGGGATGATCCGCCAGCGTAAAACGACGGCCAGCATCGATCGCGCGCACGCCGCCCGCGCCGTGGAAGCGCTTCGCTTGCGACTCCCATTCCTCCATCCGCAGCTTCGTCAGATGGTCGCCGCGCGTCTGGTCCAGGTATGTGTACGCACCGGTGTACTCGTAGACTTCGAGCTGGTCGGGCAATTCGCCCTGGCCGCCCATCGTCGGCAGCGTCGTGCCCTTCGGGTTCGACGGTTGGGACGGATTCTTGTAGTCGAACGTGCGCGTCGTCCGGGTCACGCTCTGCAGCGTGCGCGAGCCCGACCATTGCGTGAACGCGTCGGCTTCGCTCGCCGCGCCGCCCCGATAGAAGCGCGCGGTCTCCGGCGACAGCGGCGCGAACGCCTGCAGGTTGTCGGTGATCACGAGCGTATGCGACTTGCCGTCGTCGGCCTGCTGCCACGTGCTGTAGAGGCCTTCGCTCTCCATCAGCCGATGCACGAAATGCCAGTCGGTGTCGTGCTGACGCGTGTATGAACGGCTCGGCAGCGGTTTCGACAGCGCGAAGCGGAAATGCCCCTGCGCCTGCGGATGCTGGTTCAGCACGTCGCTGATGATCTGGTCGACGGTCGTGTCGTTCCAGAGCCGCTGGTCTCGGCGAAACTTCAGGAAATGGGTGAAATCGGCGAACGTTAGCTGATAGGTCGTGAGCCCGCCGTCGGCGCCGAGGCGGCGCGCGGTGTGTACGTACCCGTTGATCGGCCGGTAGCTGCGATCACCTTGCTGGATCCACAACGTGACCGGCTGCGCGATCAGCTTTTTAAGCTCCAGATCGCTGTCGGTCGACAGCACATCGAGCGTGAATTCGTACGCGCGCCCGATGCGCGAACGGCCGACGGCCCGCTGCACGGTCAGCACGTTGGCGCCCAATGGCGTATCGAGCTTCAGCAGCCGGTCCTGCTGAAGCAACCCGCCGCGCAATGCGGCAACAGTGTTCTGCATGTTCATGGCAACGGCCTTTTCTTCTTTTTGGCGCGCCCTCGGATGGCGCGTGATGCGATTTTCGCTCGCGCGATTTTACATACAAATTACTAGCCGACTCGGAAAATGACCTGATTTAAAAGAGTATTTTTTAATCGTCGGTCCGAACGTCCATGGCAAACCTTTCTAACGCTCATCCAGCGCTCACGTGCCACGTCGTCACACCGCGCTGCCACCCCGCCGCCCGCTGAAATCGATTGCAATCAGGGCCAATTCGACTTCCGGCGCCGCCCGGTTGCGAGTAGTGTCTACGTGCCCGTCATTCGGCCCGGCCCGGGCACGATCGATGCCCGGTGCGCCATCACCACACTGAACACTGGAGATCCACGATGAAACGTTCGAAGTTCCTGCTATCTGGCCTGCTGCTCGCGTCGGCCCTCGGTTTCACGGCCGTCGCCGCGCACGCGGAAGACCTGCTCGACTCGGTGAAGAAAGCCGGCGTGCTGCGCGTCGGCCTCGAAGGCACGTATCCGCCGTTCAACTCGCGCGGCACGTCGGGTCAGCTCGAGGGCTTCGACGTCGACGTCGCGAATGCGGTTGCCGGCAAGCTCGGCGTGAAGACGCAGTTCGTCCCGACCGAATGGAGCGGCATCATCGCGGGGCTGCAGGCCGGCAAGTTCGACGTGATCGTCAACCAGGTCACGATCACGCCGCAGCGCAAGGAAGTGCTCGACTTCAGCGAGCCGTACACGTACTCGGCCGCGCAGCTGATCCAGCGCAAGGACGACACGCGCAACTTCAAGTCGCTGGAGGACTTCAAGGGCAAGAAGCTCGGCGTGACGCTCGGCACCAACTACGACCAGATGGCGCGCAGCGTGCCGGGCATCGAGGTGCAGACGTATCCTGGCGCACCGGAAAAGCTGCGTGATCTCGCGGCAGGCCGGATCGAGGCGACGCTCGACGACCGCCTGATGCTGCCGTACATGATCAAGACGTCGAACCTGCCGCTGCGCTCGGGCGCGGTGCTGAACGGCGGCAAGCAGGAGATGGCGATCCCGTTCCGCAAGGGCAATCCGAAGTTCGAGAAGGCGATCAACGACGCGCTGGAGTCGCTGCGCAAGGAGGGCACGTTGAAGAAGATCTCGATGCACTGGTTCGGCAGCGACGTGACGGTGCCGGTCGCGCAGTAAGCGGTTCGCCGCGCTTGCATTGCGTCACGTCACTCGCTGCGGCGAAGGCGTGACGCCTCTTCTCTCCCGCTCTCTTCGCTCTCCCCTTCGCTCAGGCCGCTTCGTCGAAGCGCGCGAGCAGCATCTGGCCGATCGGCGTCAGGGCCGGGCGCGCAGCCACCTCATTCACGCGTACCTGCGTAGCGTCGACGAGCCGCTTTTCGACGAGCACGGCGAACGCGGGGTTCGCCAGGTCGACGCTGTCCGGTGCGCGGGCTATGCGCAGCAGCATCGAGAATTCATGCGGACTCAACATGGTCCTTGTCTCCTGATCGTCCGCGATCCAGCTCGATCGGCGTCGATCGTGTTTTCGAATGGAATGGTGCGAGGCATAGTCGATGCGCCGCCGGGAGCGAGATCCCGGTTGACCGTTGCGCAACGCGGGCACGGCGTCGCGTGCGGGTCACGCACGCCCGGATCGCGACGGTGGCGCCGCGGCGGGAACGTGCAACGTTAGGGGCGCAGCGTGACGCGGGCGTGACAGGGAAAGGGGGCGCAACGATGTGCGATGCGCACTCGGATTGCCAGCGCAGCGCACGTCGTGCGGATCGGGGCGGGAGCGTAGGCATCTTCAGCCTCGATGGCGATGCCTGTGGCCTATCTGACGCCCAACGAGTTCAAGCAGCGGTATTGTTCAACTGAAGCAACCGAGGCCGTTCTCCAAGATTGAAATGGCCCGAAGAAATCAGGCAGGTCAGCCGGACGACGCCCGTCCCCGCGGATTGGCGATAAAGCACAGTCGGGAACCATTGCCCGGATGTGCAGCGTGCACGCCGGTGATCGCTACGAACGAAAAAAGGGGTTACGGAAAAACTCCGTAACCCCTTTTCGGATTTGGTGCCGGCTGCAGGACTCGAACCCGCCACCTGATGATTACAAAGCTCCGGAAGAATCTCGGAGAATCAAAGTGTTAGAGCGAAATTCGTTCTACAAGGACGTTGTAAGAGCGGGGCTGAAACGCAATGCCGGCAAGGCTCCGGCTTTGGTTGTAGAACAAAAAAGCATCCCAAATTACCGGGACACACGGAGCTGACGCGTCGGCGTTCTGCCAATTTCGGTCGCTCTACTTGTGTGGCTAGAACAACGACAAGTGTCCTTGGCAATTCGCCGCACTCCAGCACGCCGGCACCCCATGTATTGCAGTCCCGCGGCCTCTCGTCGCCGAGTCACGCACGGATATCATCGTCTATGGCGATTAGGTTGACGGTAACGAAACACGATGTCGTAGAATTCCCCAAAACAACGAGTGGAAGCACGCCAATGAACCTTGAGACCAACGTGCCAGAAGATCTGTGGGAAGCGGTAAGAGCTAACTACGAGAGGGGAAATTTTACTGGTTCGATTCTGGATGCCTTCTATTTTCTCAGTGAATTGCTTCGTCAGAAGTCGGGCGCAGAGGGGGATGGTGCGTCGCTGGTCGGGCAGGCCCTTGGCGGAGCCGTGCCGAAAATCAAGCTCAACAGGTTGCAAAGCGAATCCGAATGGAATGTACAAAAAGGGGTGGAACAACTATTTCGCGGCTTCTATCAAGCATTTCGCAATCCACGCAGTCACGAAAAAATATCAGACACCGAAAACGATGCCCGTATTTTGATTCTTTTTACCGGTTATCTGGCGCGACAGATTGATAAAGCCAAGTCGCAATTTTCTAGGCAGGATTTTATTCGGCGAGTCCTCGATCCTGATTTCGTCCCAAATGCACGATATGCAGAACTCCTAGTGGAAGATATACCAGTTGGGCAGCGCCTTGAGGTGTTTCTGGATGCATACAGAGAAAAGGAGACGGTCAAAGGAGACCATTTGCGTCACTTTTTTAACGCATTGTTGCCCACACTTACCGTAGATGAACGAATCCAAGTCGATCAGATTATCTCAGATGAACTGAAGACAACAGACGACGATGCGACTGTTCGTGCGGTGATTGGTTCTTTGGGCGGTGATATCTGGCCACGACTCGCGGAGGTATCGCGCCTGAGAATCGAGCATAAACTTGTACGATCTGTTCGGGAGGGCCGTTTTGACTCGAAACAAAAGGTGTGTCGCAGCGGCGGTCTGGGTACCTGGGCGAGGAACTTGTTCCCTCATTTCTCTCTGAAGCGTGAGATGCTCGGCGCACTCACGGATAAACTGCGCTCCGGAAATCGGGCGGAGGAAGATTATGTATTTCAGTATTTGTTTCCATCCATAGGAGATTTACATAGTTCAATTCCGGCGACGCTCGACATCGTTTTTAAAACGAAGATTCGAAATGGAAGCGAAAGATTCCATGCAGCACTCACTGTATATACCCCATGGGAAAAAGAGGTCTGGAGCAAGGACCTCATTAAGGCGGTCGATGAGTTTAAAGCCGCGCCAGACTTTGATGAGATGGATGACGAAATTCCATTCTAGCAATAGATGCATTTATTCCGCCTCAGATGACGTCGGAAATCTCCCACGCCGTGAGATCGTCGAATCACTTAATTTTGAAGCACATAGGCGTTTAATCATTGGAAAGGATATCTCTACCTCGCGGAGCTGACGATCCAACTACTCTCGACTGTCCACCGAGGGGAAAGGCGGATGGCTCTTATTGGTTGGCAAGCGACATCGACGGGAATCGATGAGGAGCTAAAAAAGGGACACCTTTGTGTTGCTTGTATGTTGATAGCCGACCAAAACTGACCCGTTTGCGGCAAGTTTTTTCATCGAAAATTGGCCCACATGTTCGAATGCCTGCTTGGGATGCCAAGCAGGAGAACCGGAGTGATTACGGTGAGCATGTTGGCCAAAATCCGGCGGATGCACTTCCGCGATGGCGTCCCTCTCCGGGACATTTCTCGACGTACCGGGCTGTCCAGAAACACGATCCGACGATGGCTTCGAGAGCCGTCCACTGGCGAGCCAAAATATCCGAAACGTGCCTGCAAGAGCGTCATCGACGCATGGGCAGAACAACTGCATCAGTGGTTGATTGCTTGACTCGCGCCGGCCGAAACGAGATCGGCGGACGGCAACACAAATGTACGAGGAGTTGCGCGCTGCTGGCTACGACGGGAGCTATCAACGCGTCTGCTCATTTGTGCGGAGCTGGAAACAGGAGCGGGATGACGGTCCGCAACGCGGTGCGTTCGTGCCTATGTCATTCGAATATGGGGACGCGTTCCAGTTCGACTGGAGCTGCGAATACGTCTTTATCTGTGGGTTGCGTCGACGCCTCGAAGTCGCTCATGTGTGTGATTCACGGACATCGTTTCAACTAATATGGGGCGATGGAGCGCGAAATCTCGATGCGATTACGTTGGGTGCGCATGTATCACGAGACCGGCAACGCCGGTCTCGTGATACATGCGTTGTGGCATCTCCAGGCCG
>NZ_JANKOG010000025.1:0-108741 GCF_024656005.1 Burkholderia sp. SCN-KJ | reverse complement strand
TCCCCGGTCACAGGGGGACCGTGACCGGGGCGGAAAGGCATCCTCTCTTTGGCACGAGGGCGGATGCGGGCGCAGTATATTGCGGTGCATAACGTTTCGAAGTGACGTTAAACGGCCCTTTTTGGCGTCAATTTGAAAATTCCGGCGTGATGGCGTCGATCGTCACCGATTCGAAAGATTTGTCGTGCGCTCGGACGGACGTTCCGGATGCGCGATGACGGCAATGCCGGCCGTCGTCCGAAGCGGCCGCGCGCAGGCGACCGAATCCGCTGCCGCGCGACGAGGCGAAATCCGCCGGCGTCGCGCGGGTCGCGCATGCCGGGCCGGTTGGTCAGTCCGCCTGCCCGGCCGCGTCGCGCACCGCCTCGAGAAACCGCGCGACGACGGGCGAAGCCGGCGCCGCCGCACCGTCGAACACGAACTCGATGTCGAAGCGGCTCGCGAGTTCGTCAAGTGCGACGAGCCGGACCGTGCGCGGGCACGTCGGCGACGCGCTTTCCGGCACGAATGCGCAGCCCATGCCGGCCGCGACGAGACCGATCAGCGTAGGGATGTCGCTGCCGACCTGCGCGATGCGCGGCGTGAAACCGGCCCGGTCGCACTGGGCCATCAGGAAGCGGTGGTGCGCGGCGGAGCGCTGCGCGTCGAACCAGACGAACGGTTCGTGCGCGACGTCGGCGAGCGTGCGCGGCGCGTGGAAGCGGCCGCCGGGCGGCGCGGGCATCGCGAGCACGAAGCGGTCGCTCAGCAGCCGCACGCCCGACAGATGCGGCGCCTCGTCGCGGCGCCACGCCATGATGCCGCCGTCGAGCTGGCCGCGCATCAGCGCCGCTGCCTGTTCGGCCGACAGCATCGGCGCGATCGACAGCTTCACGTCCGGACACGCGTCGCGAAACGCCTTCAGCACGTTCGCGACGACCGGCAGCGGCAGGCAGTTCGGCAGCGCGCCGAGGCGCAGTTCGCCGAGCTGGCCGGCCGCGCTGCGCAACGCGCGTTCGCGGCTGTCCTGCAATGTCGCGAGCAGGCCGGTGGCATCCTGCAGGAAACTCGCGCCGGCCGCCGTGAGCGTGACGCCCGTCGCGCGGCGGATCAGCAGCGGCGTGCCGATCGCATCCTCGAGCTCGCGGATCTGCCGCGACAGCGCAGGCTGGACGATGCCGGCCGCGCGGGCGCCGGCCATCACGCTGCCGGCTTGCGCGACGGCCACGAAGTAACGCAGGTGACGCAGTTCGATCTGGCGCATGCGATGTCGGCTCCGGTGTTCGGTCTCGATTCGGTGGATATGCCTGTCAAGCATGGCAAGTGCCATCCGATGGTATTGGAAAGCATGGCGGGCGTGCCGTACGATGGTCGTCGTTGCCGGGCCCGTTCACCGGCCCATGCGTTCTCCTTGCCCCGATTCCCGACCGTGTCCCGCACCATGCCGCTCCATATCCAGACCCCCTATATCCGCTCGCAAATCGCGTCGCGCCGTCTCGGCAAGAACATCCGGCTGAAGCTCGACGCGCTGCAGCCGTCCGGCTCGTTCAAATTGCGCGGCATCGGCGCGGCGTGCGAAGCACGGCATGCGGCCGGCGCGCGCCGGTTCGTGTCGTCGTCGGGTGGCAATGCGGGCATCGCGGTCGCGTATTGCGGCCGCGAGCTCGGCGTGCCGGTGCTCGTCGTCGTGCCGGAAACCGCGTCGGCCCGCGCGCGGGAGCTGATCCGCGTCGAGGGCGCGGAGGTGGTCGTGCATGGCGCGAGCTGGGCCGAGGCGAATGCGTTCGCGCTGTCGACCGTCGGTACGCAGGACGCGTTCGTGCATCCGTTCGACGATCCCGTGCTGTGGCAAGGGCACGCGACGATGATCGACGAGATGGCGGCGGCCGGCCCGAAGCCCGACGCGGTCGTGCTCGCGGTCGGCGGCGGCGGGCTGCTGTGCGGCGTGCTCGAGGGGCTCGCACGCAACGGCTGGCACGACGTGCCGGTCGTCGCGGTCGGGACGGAAGGCGCCGACAGCTACGCGCGTTCGGTCGCGCACGGACATCCGGTCGAATTGCCGGCGATCACGAGTATCGCGACGTCGCTCGGCGCGAAGCGGCCGTGCGACGCGGCGGTCGCATGGGCGAAGCGGCACGCGATCCATCCGGTCGTCGTGTCGGATGCGCAGGCGGTGGCTGCGTCGCTGCGGTTCCTGGACGAGCACCGGATCGTCGTCGAGCCGGCGTGCGGTGCTGCGCTGGCCGCGCTCGAAGAACCGGTGCCGGTGCTTGCTTCGGCGTCGGAGATCGCGGTGATCGTGTGCGGCGGCGTGACGGCGACGGCCGAGCAGATGCGGACGCTGAACGCTACGCTGCGGTAACGCGCACGGGCATGTGACGCGGCGCAGCCGGATGGTGATGCGGACGAAGACGTCACGGTGAAGTGACGGCGAAGTGACGGCGGGGCGGGACCGGTCGCGGGCATCCGCGGAATCGGGGGCGTGTCGTCTGTCGCGACGGGCTGCTTCCGCTCGCCGGTTACGTCACACCGGGCGCGCGCAGCCGCTGGCCGGGTGCATGATCGTCTCGCCGGAGGGTGACGGGGCGGGGATCGGCTGGCGCGCCGCGCGCACGGCGCACGACGCGGCGAGGGCGCGCGTGGTCAGTTCGCGGACGGCGCGCTGGCGCCGGTCGGTGCGGACGAGGCGACGGGGTCGGCAGCAGCGGGTGCGGACGTCTTGCCTGCCGGCGTCGGAGCAGCGTTCGAGGGCGTCGGCGCGGACGCCGCCGGCGCAGGCACGGACGATGCCGCCGTGGTAGCGGCAGACGTCGACGTGGCCGGCGTCGAAGCGGACGTAGGCGCCAAAGCGGAAGTGGGCGTCGAAGCAGAAGCGGGTGCGGAGGCTGACGCGGGCGTCGAAGCCGAGGCGGGCGCCGAGGTCTTAGCAGGTACCGAAGCTGCACCAGGTACCGAAGCCGCAGCAGGCGCCGAAGCCCGCGCCGAGGTCGAAGCTTGTGCCGAATCCGAACCCTGCGCCGAACCCGACCCCGGCGCGGCACCCGCCGCAGCTCCCGAACCCACCCCGGCTCCCAACCCCGACCCGACAGCCCGCATCGTCCCCGGCGCGACCACGGCCGATGCCGCCGCAGGCACGGCCGGCACGACCGACGTGCCCGGCGTCGGCGCGACGCTCGGCACGGACAGCGGCACCGGCGCCGCCGGCGGCGTCGGCACGACCGGCGTCGTCATCTTCATCGGCTCGCCCTGCGGCGTCGGCGCAGGCTCGGGCAGCGGCGTCACGGGCTCCTTCTCGGCCGCCTTCACGGTCGCGCGATCGCGGCGCGCCGGGTCGATCTTCAGGAAATGCTCGACGAGATTGAAGAAGCGCTCGTAGAACACGCCGGCGGGAATCGTCTCGCTCGCGGTCTTCACGAGCGCGTCGTCGCTCGACCCGATCGGCAGCGACAGCGAACCGAACACGCTGAGCCCGACGCTCGCCGACGTATTCGACTTCTTCAGCGTGTAGCGGTCCTGCACCGCGTTCACGTACGCGATGCTCGACGAGCCGTCGGCAGTCGCGTCCGCGCACACGACGTGAAACTCGATCACGACGTGCATGTCGTTGCTCGGCTGGAAATTCTTGCTGCCGTCGACCGCATCGTTGCGCGACGACGACACGACATAGCCCTGGCTCAGCAGCGCGCGCCGCGCGGCCTCGCAGGACGCGTCGGATTTCGCGCGGAACGTGTGCGCATACGGGCTGCTCGTCGCGTCGAACTGCTCCTGCTGATAGATCGGCTTGGGCGGCGACGAGCACGCCGCCAGCACGGTCGCGGCCGCGAGCGCGCACGAAACGGAAAACAGGCGAAATCGGTTGTGCATGGCGTCTTTCAATAGGCTCGGCGAGATGCCGCGCGGGGCTGCGGGCGCAACGCACGCGGCGGCGGGGCCGGTGCGATGCGCGTGGCAATCTCGTATGGCCGGGGCGTCATTATAGTTTCGTTTGATGTCGCGCTCGCTTCAGCCGGCCGGCGCCGGCCGCGCGGCGGCGAGCAACCGCGACGCCAGCGGGTGGTGTTCGCCGCGCCGCGAGCGGATCGCATGGATCTCCTCGGTCACGTCGCCCGCCCGGCCGAGCCGGCGCAGCCCGCGCAGCAGCGATGCGTCGTTCGCGCCGAGTTCGCTGAGCGGAAACACGCCGAGGCCGCGCGCCGCGAACACGGCCATCAGCGCGCTGTCCTCGAATTCCCCGGCCACGCGCGGCACGATCCGTTCCCGCTCCAGCCACAGGTCGAGGCGTGCGCGCAGCGCAGAGTGGGCGGTCGGCAGCAGCACCGGCAGCTCGGCGAGGCACGCCGGAAAGCGCTGTCGCGCGGCCGGCGTGACGAGCGCCGCGGGCCCGTACCAGTCGACCGGCGACGCGACGAGCCGCTCGCTCGTCACCCGCAGATTCGACCCCGACGGCGCGCCCTGGCCCGCCAGCACGAGGTCGAGGTGATGCAGCGCCAGTTCCGCGAGCAGCGCGTCGTGCTCGCCCTCGTGGCACAGCAGCCGCAGCGTGGGCGTGTCGAGCACCGGCGCGAGGAGCGCATGCGCGGCGAGCTTCGAGATCCCGTCCGCGAGGCCGACCGCGAGCCGCACGGTCGGCTGGCTGGCCGCCGCGCGCACTTCGTCGGGAATCAGCCGGCCCATCTCGAAGATGGCCTCCGCACGCGCATACGCGGCCTGGCCGGCGTCGGTCATCGCGACACCGCGCCCGGCCGGACGCAGCAACTGGTGGCCGAGCGACTTTTCCAGCTCGCGGACCTGCGCGCTGATCGTCTGCACGGCCATGTCGAGTCGCTCGGCGGCGCGCGCGAAGCCGCCTTCCTTCACGACGACCCAGAAATAGTACAGATGGCGGAAATTCAGCATCGGATCGTTATTTCGTAAAAACCGAACCAAAGATCAGATTCTCTCTGATTTTTCCGAAGTCATGGGGTGGCTATCATCAGGCTTTCCACCTTCGAATCGGCCCTTTTCATGGACTCTCTGCTGACGCTTGCCGCCGACCCCGCCGTCTGGGCCGCGCTCCTGACGCTCGTCGTGATGGAAGTCGTGCTCGGCATCGACAACCTGATCTTCATCTCGATCCTCAGCAACAAGCTGCCCGAAGCGCAGCGCGCCCGCACGCAGCGCCTCGGCATCGCGCTCGCGCTCGTGATGCGCCTCGCGCTGCTCGGCAGCGTCGCGTGGATCGCGAGCCTGACCGAACCCGTGTTCACGCTGTTCGATCACGCGTTCTCGTGGCGCGACATGATCCTGCTGTCGGGCGGCCTGTTCCTCGTGTGGAAGGCGACCACCGAGATCCATCACCACGTGTCGCATGACGGCGACGGCGCGGGCGCGTCCGGCGGCGCGGCCGGCCTGACGATGTGGGCCGCGATCGGCCAGATCGTGATGCTCGACATCGTGTTCTCGATCGACAGCATCGTGACCGCGATCGGCATGACCGAGCACGTCCCGATCATGTTCGTCGCGGTGATCGTCGCGGTGTCGGTGATGCTGTTCGCCGCCCAGCCGCTCGCACGTTTCATCGACCGCAACCCGACCATCGTGATGCTCGCGCTGTCGTTCCTCGTCGTGATCGGCATGACGCTGATCGCGGAAGGCTTCGGGTCGCACGTGCCGAAGGGCTATATCTACGCGGCCATGGCGTTCTCGGCGTTCGTCGAGGGCATGAACATGCTGGCGCGGCGCGCGAAGGCGAAGCGCGTGGCGCGCGGCGAAGGTCGCTGAGCCAGGCGGGCGGGCCGTGGCCCGCCCTCGATTCGGAATGTCCGACGAAAGGAGAAACGCGATGAAATGTCCGGTCTGCAAGACGCCCGACCTGCTGATGGCCGAGCGGCAGTCGATCGAGATCGACTACTGTCCGACGTGCCGCGGCGTGTGGCTCGATCGCGGCGAACTCGACAAGCTGATCGCACGCGAAACCGGCGATGGGCCGGCGCGCCGCGACGAGGTGCCGGTGCGGCACGATGCGCAGGCGCCGCGCGGGCGTGACGATGGCTGGGGGCGCGACGGCCGCGCGCACGACGACCGTTACCGGCACGACGGCCGGCGTCGCAAGAAGTCGGTGTTCGACCTGTTCGATTTCGATTGACCGCGACGGCGAGCGTGTACTGCGCCGCGTGTCGAAAAAAAGCCCCGCCAGGCGTCATGCCCGGCGGGGCTTCGTCATTGGTCATGCGCGTCGCGTGACGAATACGCGCCGGCGTTACGCGTTGCCGACCGTCACGTCGATACGGCGCGGGCGCGTTTCCTCGCGGCGCGGAATCGTCAGCGTGAGCACGCCGTCGCGCAGGCTCGCATCGATCCGCGACGTGTCGAGGTCGGGGCTCAGCACGAACGTGCGCGCGTAGCGCGGCGCGCGGACTTCGGCATGACGCACGCGCAGGTCGGCCGGCGTGTCGATGCGCGTGTCGGCTTCGATCGTCAGCGTGTTGTCGTGCACCTTCACGTCGAGGTTTTCGCGCGGCACGCCGGGCAGGTCGGCACGCAGCGTGACGCGCTGCCTGTCTTCGACGATGTCGACGGCCGGCGTGATTGCGGGCCGGCGCGCGGCTTCGGCTGCTGCTGCTGCCTGCGCGGCACCGGTCTGGCGTTCGGTCAGGGTCTGGCTCTGGCTCGTATTCATGTCGTTCTCCTGAAGGTTACTGAACGGTGATCGCACGCGGCTTCGAGGCCTCGCGCCGGCCGACGCGAATCAGCAGGCAGCCGTTTTCGTAGCGGGCGCTGACGTTGTCGGCGTCCGCGTTCTGCGGCAGCTCGACCACGCGGCGGAATGCGCCGTGAAAGCGCTCCTGCGCATAGGTGCGCACGTCGTCGCCGGCATCGTGCGGCAGGGGCTTGCGCTCGCCGCTGATCGTCAGCAGGTCCTTGTCGATCGAGACGTCGAAGTCGGCCGCGGCCATGCCGGGGGCGAACGCGACGATCTCGATCGCGTCGTCGGTCGCGCCGACGTTCAGCGCGGGGAACGCGCTCGGCCGCACCGCGCGGATGCCGGTCGGGGCCTCGCCGAACAGGCTCGCCATCTGCCGCTGCACGCGGGCGAATTCGTCGAACAGGTCGTGACCGAAATGAATACCGCTCATGAGGATCCTCCGGAACATGAGGCGCGAAAGACGCGATGGCGCGACGCCGATGGCGAGTGCGACGCACGGTTTTCCGCTGAGTCGAAACGGGGGCAGTGCGCGTGACGGGCACTGCCTGGCAACGGGTAATTAGAGGCCGCCGCGGCGGTTTTCAAGAGGGCAAGTGCAATCGGCATCAACGCGTCGTGACGGGGATCGATGCGACAATCGTCGCGCTATCCACAGACCACGGAGACGGAACGGACATGGAGATTCAACGCATCGCGATCGTCGGGGCCGGCGTGATCGGCGCGAGCTGGGCGGCTTTCTATCTGTCGAAGGGCTTCGACGTCGTCGCGACCGATCCCGCGCCGCAGGCCGACGCGCGGCTGCGCGACGCGCTCGCGGCCTTCCTCGGCGAGCGGGCCGCCGAACTTTCCGCGCGGCTGTCGTTTGATGCGGATCTCGTGCGCGCGCTCGACGGCGTCGATTTCGTGCAGGAAAACGGCCCCGAGCGGCTCGACCTGAAGCGCACGCTGTACCGGCAGATGGACGACGTGCTGCCCGCGCGCGTGCCGATCGCGTCGAGCTCGTCGGGTCTGAAGATGTCCGAGATCCAGAGCGCGTGCGACAAGCATCCGGAACGCTGCCTGATCGCGCATCCGTTCAACCCGCCGCACCTGATTCCGCTCGTCGAGCTGGTCGGCGGCGACGCGACCGACGCGAGCGTGATCGCGCGCGTGAAGGCGTTCTACGACGCACTCGGCAAGCAGACCATCGTGCTCAACAAGGAAATGACCGGCCACGTCGCGAACCGGCTCGCGGCCGCGCTGTTTCGCGAGGTGTATCACCTCGTCGGCGAGGGCGTGGTGAGCGTCGCCGATGCGGACAAGGCGGTCGCGTGGGGCCCGGGCCTGCGCTGGGGGTTGATGGGGCAGTGCCTGACCTATCACCTCGGCGGCGGCGCGGGCGGGATCGCGCACTTCCTCGAACACCTGTCGGGGCCGATCACGACGTGGTGGGACGATCTCGGCACGCCGTCGTTCGACCCGGCCGTCGATCGCAAGCTGAACGACGAACTGCGCGCGATCCAGGGCGAGCGTTCGATGCAGGAACTGGCGGCCGAGCGCGACCGGCTGCTCGTCGAGCTGATCGACGCGCGGCGCCGCAGCTTCCTGCCCTGAGCGCGCCGCCGCGCGGCGTTCCGGTCGCGCCGTGAAAGGCTATTGCTGCACGGCCGTTTGCGGTGCCTGCTGCGGCGTCTGCGCGAGCCACGCGGGCTGCGCGGCCTGCACCAGTTCGCGATTGCGCGCGCGCGTGGCGGCATCCGGCGGATAGTTGCCGTCGTTGGTCGGCAGTTCGCCGTCGAGGTAGGCCTGCTTCAGCTGGGCGACGACTTCCGCGCGCGTCAGGCCCGGCGCGAGGGCGGCGGCATCGGTTTGCGCAAAGGCGGGGGACAGCAGCGCGGCTGCGGCGGCCGCGACGGCGATTCGCACGACGTTCATGGTGTGCTCCGATCAAGGGGACGGGACAGCGGACGCGCGGCACACTGCCGTGCGTTCCGATGCGGCCCATTGTCGCGAGCGGGGACTGCGCGGACGCTGACGCGTTCCGGGCGAGGCTGTCAGTTGCGCGTTCACGCCGCGCCGAGCCGCACCGCGGCGGCGTCGGCATCGGCGTGACGGCGGCAGCGATCGCTACAGCTCGGCCGCTGCCGCGATCAGCGTCGCTTCGAGCGCGAGCGTCGAGCGCGACGCGGCCGCCGGCCGGTCGATCACGTATTCGAGTTCGCCGAGTTCGGGGAGCCCCGCGTCGAGCCGCGCGAGCCCGGCCGGAATCACGTAGCCGGCGAAGGCGCTGACGCCGAGCCCCGCGCTCGCGGCCGCGCGCAGCACCGCGATGCTGCTGCTCACGACGGCGATCCGGTAAGGGCGGCCGACCGCCTCGAGCGACTCGAGCACGCGGCGGCGCGATACGCTCGGCTCCGGATGCATCGCGAGCGGCAGCACGGCCTCGTGGCCGGTGATCCGCGAATCGGGGCCGGTGCACCAGTACAGCGGTTCGCTGCGGATCACGCGGCCGCGCCGGCTGCCCGCGACGCGTTTCGCGAACACCAGGTCGTGACGGCCTTCGTCGAGCGCATCGAACAGGTCGCCCGACAGCCCGGTCGAGATCGCGAGCTCGACTTCCGGATTGCGCTGCACGAAGCTCGCGAGCGCGGCCGTCAGGTGCGCGGACGCGAAGTCCTCCGACATCGCGAGCCGCACCTTGCCCGACAGCGGCGGGCCGCACACCGACGTGACGGCCTCGTCCATCAGCTCGAGGATGCGCACCGCGTAGCGGAACAGCGCGTCGCCGTGCTGCGACAGGTGCACGTTGCGCGTGTCGCGCTCGAACAGCGGCCGGTCGAGCAGTTCCTCGAGGCGGCGGATGTGCTGGCTGACGGTCGACTGCGACAGGCTCACGCGCTCGGACGCGGCGGTGAAACTGCCGGACTGGGCGACGGCGACGAAGCTGCGCAGCAGCTCGGGCGGTAATGGACGCATTGCTAAATCCACTGAATCGGTTTCGACAACTTCATAAATGGCCGGATGGTGCGGCGCTAGTATCGGATCACGCGCTGGTGCGGCCCATGCAAACGGGGCGCACCGGACGCGTAGCCCGTGTCGCGCCGCCGGCTCCATCGGTCAGTCTAAGCCATCCGGCGTCCGGCCCGAAACCGCATCATCCCATCGACCGCCCGAGAACGCGCTCGCACGACGAGCCGCCGGGCCGCGGCGCCCCGCCGCAGGAGACACCCAGTCCGCGCCCGGAACCGGCATGCGGGCCTGGCTCCCGCACGCGTCAGGCACCCGTCACGAAGAGACTGGAGACGACTCATGATCATCTACGGAACCGCGCTGCTGGCGTTCTGCCATCTGGCCGGACTGTTCCTCGGCGACCTGCTGGGCGCCGCGATCGGCGTGAAGACCAACGTCGGCGGCGTCGGCATCGCGATGCTGCTGCTGATCTGCCTGCGCCTGTGGCTGCACCGGCGCGGCTGGCTGCCGAAGGAGACCGAGGCCGGCGTCGGTTTCTGGGGCGCGATGTACATTCCGGTCGTCGTCGCGATGGCCGCGAACCAGAACGTCGTCGCCGCACTGAAAGGCGGGCCGGTTGCGCTGCTTGCCGCCATCGGCGCGGTCGCGATCTGCGCATGCTGCATCGCGGTACTCGCGCGCACCGGGCGCGACGACACGGCCTTCGCGGGCGTGCCGCAATTCGAAGAACAGTAACGGAGGCCGCCATGCTGCAGATGCTCGAAAAAACCGTCGCCCACAACGGGCTCGTCGCGTCGTTCGCGCTGGTCGGCCTGATCATGTGGCTGTCGTCGCTCGCGTCGCGCAAGCTCACCTTCGGCCGCGTGCACGGCTCCGCGATCGCGATCGTGATCGGCCTCGTGCTTGCGTACGTCGGCGGCGCGTTCACCGGCGGCGAGAAGGGGCTGGCCGACGTCAAGCTGTTCGCCGGCGTCGGCCTGATGGGCGGCGCGATGCTGCGCGATTTCGCGATCGT
This sequence comes from Burkholderia sp. SCN-KJ, assembly GCF_024656005.1. NCBI lineage: Bacteria > Pseudomonadati > Pseudomonadota > Betaproteobacteria > Burkholderiales > Burkholderiaceae > Burkholderia > Burkholderia sp. SCN-KJ. The sequence continues at coordinate 98,113 of NZ_JANKOG010000025.1, read as the reverse complement.
CGCGACCGCGTTCGAAGTGCAGCCGACCGAGGCGCGCAAGGCCGGCCTCGTCGGCGTCGTGTCGCTGCTGCTCGGCACCGTGCTGCCGTTCATCGTCGGCGCTTGCATCGCGCGCGCGTTCGGCTATACCGATGCGGTCAGCATGACGACCATCGGCGCGGGCGCCGTCACCTACATCGTCGGGCCCGTCACGGGCGCGGCGATCGGCGCGAGCTCCGACGTGATCGCGCTCAGCATCGCGACGGGCCTCGTGAAGGCGATCATCGTGATGATCGGCACGCCGGTCGCGGCCAACTTCATGGGCCTGAAGACGCCGCGCTCCGCGATGATCTTCGGCGGCCTCGCCGGCACCGTGAGCGGCGTGAGCGCGGGCCTCGCGGCGACGGATCGCCGGCTCGTGCCGTACGGCGCGCTGGTCGCGACGTTCCATACCGGCGTCGGCTGCCTGCTCGGGCCGTCGGTGCTGTTCTTCACGACGCGCGCGCTGGTCGGCGCATAACCGCCACGCGTGCGATCCGGGCGACCGGTGCGCAAGCGCCGGCGTGCGCGGGCCGCGGCGGGGCCGCATCCATCGCGGCGTCCTCTGAGTCGCATTCGTCAACATCATCAATCGGCGGCGGCGCCAGGCTTAGAATGCCGCTGAACCATCGAAGCGGGAGAACTGTTCATGACGGGATGGAATCACGCGCGGCAGGCGCGCGATGCACGCCTCGCGGCCGGCGCGGCCTTCGCGTGGCCCAAGGCCACTTCCTCCGGGGCGCGCGGCAAGCGGGTCGATGCGCGCGACACCGTCGCGTTGCTCGAAGCGGTGCTGCGGCCCGGCGACCGCGTTTGCCTCGAAGGCGACAACCAGAAGCAGGCCGACCTGCTCGCCACCGCGCTCGCCGACGTCGACAACGCGAAGATCCACGACCTGCACATGGTGCAGTCGGGCGTCGTGCTGCCCGAGCATCTCGACGTGTTCGAGCGCGGCATCGCGAAGCGTCTCGACTTCGCGTATTCGGGCCCGCAGTCGCAGCGCATCGCGAAGCTGCTGTTCGGCGGCAAGATCGCGCTCGGCGCGGTGCACACCTATCTCGAGCTGTTCGCCCGCTACTTCATCGATCTCACGCCGCAGGTCGCGCTGATCGCGGCGGTCAGCGCCGATGCCGACGGCAACCTGTACACCGGCCCGAACACGGAAGACACGCCGACCGTCGTCGAGGCCACCGCGTTCAAGGACGGCATCGTGATCGCGCAGGTCGACCGCATCGTCGACAAGGTGCCGCGCGTCGACATTCCGGGCGACCGCGTGCATTTCGTCGTCGAGGCCGGTCGGCCGTTCTATGTCGAGCCGCTGTTCACGCGCGACCCGGCCGCGATCACCGAGACCCAGATCCTCACCGCGATGCTCGCGATCAAGGGCATCTACGAGCCGTACGGGATCAAGCGCCTGAACCACGGGATCGGCTTCAACACGGCCGCGATCGAGCTGCTGCTGCCGACCTACGGCGCGAAGCTCGGGCTGAAGGGCAAGGTCTGCACGCACTGGGCGCTCAATCCGCACCCGACGCTGATTCCCGCGATCGAATCGGGCTGGGTCGAGCAGGTTCACTGCTTCGGCTCCGAAGTCGGGATGGACGACTACATCCGCGCGCGCTCCGACGTATGGTTCACGGGCCCCGACGGGTCGCTGCGCTCGAACCGCGCGTTCTGCCAGACCGCCGGCCTCTACGCGTGCGACATGTTCATCGGTTCGACGCTGCAGATCGACCTGTCGGGCCATTCGTCAACGGTCACGGCCGAGCGGATCGCCGGGTTCGGCGGCGCGCCGAACATGGGCAGCGACGCGCGCGGCCGGCGCCATCCGAGCGAGCCGTGGCTGAAGGCCGGCGCGGAAGCCGACCCCGACACGCCGGCGGCGCTCAGGCGCGGCCGCAAGCTGGTCGTGCAGATCGGCGAGACGTTCGGCGACAAGAACGTGCCGATGTTCGTCGAGAAGCTCGACGCGCTGAAGCTCGCTGACAAGCTGCAGCTCGACCTCGCGCCGATCATGGTCTACGGCGACGACGTCACGCACATCGTCACCGAGGAAGGGATCGCGAACCTGCTGATGTGCCGCGACAAGGACGAACGCGAGCACGCGATCCGCGGCGTGGCCGGCTATACGGAAGTCGGCCGCGGCCGCGATCGCAGGCTGGTCGAGCGGCTGCGCGAGCGCGGCGTGATCCGTCGCCCGGAGGATCTCGGCATCGATCCGCTCGACGCCGACCGCCGCTGGCTTGCCGCGCGCTCGATCAAGGATCTCGTGCACTGGTCGGGCGGCCTGTATGCGCCGCCGGCCCGGTTCCGCAACTGGTGAGGACAAGGGCATGGAACAGTTGAACTATCGCTTCACCGCGCGCGAACGCGCGCAGGGCGAACTGGCCACGGCGCTCGTCGGCGTGGTCGCGTCCGGCAATCTCGAGGTGCTCGTCGAGCGCGTGCTGCCGGGCAACGAATGCGAGATCGACATCCGCACCGCGGCGGTCGGTTTCGGCGCGGTGTGGCAGGCCGTCGTGTCGGACTTCGTCGAACGGCGCGCACCGGGCGGCCTGAAGCTGTCGATCAACGACGGCGGCGCGCGGCCCGACATGGTGTCGCTGCGGCTCGCGCAAGCCGTGCGAGCGATCGAGGGGGACGCATGATGAGCGACGCGATCCACGACGCACCCGCGTTCGTCGCGAACCGCGCGAGCTGGTACGAAGCGTCGGCGCGCCAGCGCGTCGACGGGCTGCTCGACGCGGGCAGCTTCACGGAATTTCTCGGGCCGGGCGAACGTGTGACGAGCCCGCACCTGCCGCTGTTCGACCTGCCGCAGCAGTTCGACGACGGGATGGTGGTCGGCCGCGGCCGGCTCGACGGCACGCCGGTGTTGGTCGCCGCGCAGGAGGGCCGCTTCATGGGCGGCGCGTTCGGCGAGGTGCACGGCGCGAAGCTCACGGGGCTGCTGCGTGCGGCGCGCGACCTCGGCACGCCGGTGCTGATCCTGTTCGATACGGGCGGCGTGCGGCTGCAGGAAGCGAATGCGGGCGAACTGGCGATCGCCGAGATCATGCGTGCGCTCGTCGAGGCGCGCGCGGCCGGCGTGCCGGTGATCGGGCTGATCGGCGGGCGCGCGGGCTGCTACGGCGGCGGCGGCCTGCTCGCCGCGTGCTGTTCGGCGCTCGCGGTGTCGGAGCAGGGGCGCATCAGCGTGTCGGGGCCCGAGGTGATCGAGACCAATCGCGGCGTCGAGGAATTCGATGCGAAGGACCGCGCGCTGATCTGGCGCACGATGGGCGGCAAGCATCGCCGTCTGATCGGCGGCGCGGACCGCTACGTGGCCGATACGCCCGACGCGTTTCGCGCGGCCGCGCTCGACCTGATCGGCCGTGCGCCGAAATTCGACGCGGCGATGCTGCGCGCGGAGCAGGCGCGTCTCGAAGCGCGCGTCGAACGGTTCGGCGCATGCAAGGACGCGCTCGACGTGTGGCGCGCGCTCGGCGCGAGCGAGCCGGAAGCGATTCCCGGCATGCCCGACGATGAATTCGCGAAGCTCGCCGATCAACTGCAGGAGGCGCAGCATGACGCTCGATGAAGTACTGACCTCGCTGTTCCCGAACGGCCACGCGATCACGCGGACCGGCGGCTTGCTGGCGGGCCACGCCGATCTGACCGGCACGCGCGTCGACGTGATCGGCGTCGCCGACCGGCTGCCGTTCGGCATCGACGAAGCCGTGACGCTCGCGTCGCACGTGCTCGACACGATCGAGCGCGGCGGCGATATGCCGATTCTCGTGCTCGTCGACAGCGACAGCCAGCGGATGAGCAAGCGCGACGAACTGCTCGGCCTGAACGAAGGCTTGTCGCATCTCGCGAAATGCCTGATGCACGCGGAGCTCGCCGGGCACCGGACGATCGGCCTGCTGTACGGCCATACGGCCGCGGGCGCGTTCATCGCGACCGCCCTCGCGACGCGCACGCTGCTCGCGGTGCCGGGCGCGGAGCCGGAAGTGATGGACCTGCCGTCGATGTCGCGCGTGACGAAGCTGCCGATCGACGTGCTGAAGGAGATGGCGCGCTCGACGCCGGTGTTCGCGCCGGGGCTCGACAACCTCGTGAAGATGGGCGCCGTCGACGCCGTGCTCGACCCGGCCCGCGCGCTCGACGCGCAGGTCGCCGAATGGCTCGGCAAGCCGGCCGATCGCAACGACGTGCGTGCGGCGCGCGGCCGGCCGGTCGCGGCCGACGTCGCGCAGCGCGTCGAGGCACTCGCGCGTGCCGCACGCTGACACGCCGCTGCGCCGCCACACGCTCGTCACGCTGACGGCGGCCGGGTGGGGCGCGGCCTGCGCGCGCGATCCCGCGCTGGCGGCCGATCCGCTCGTGCAGGCGTGGGCCGCGCACGGCTGGCCGCTGATCGTGCGCCGCGCGTCGCCGGACGAGGCCGATGCGGGGCGCATCCCGCTCGGCTTGCCGCTGCCGCCTTCGGCGGGCAAGCGGCGCATTGCAATGAACGTCGCCGCCGACGCGCTCGCGTCGGTCGGTCCGCTGCCCACGCTCGCCGATGTGCTCGCTGTCGCCCCCGACGCATGGCACGCGACGCTGCGCGACCTGGCTGCGCTCGGCGCCCGCTGCGGCGTGCAGGGCCGCGTATTCGGCAGCCTCGCATGGCAGGCGCTGACGGGCGAGCGCTACCTGAGCGCGTCGTCCGATCTCGACCTCGTGTTTCCGCTGCCGGACGCCGCCTCGCTCGCCGCGCTGCTCGACGGCCTGGCGACACTCGACGCACACGCGCCGATGCGCATCGACGGCGAACTGCTGCGCGACGACGGCGCCGGCGTGAACTGGCGCGAGCTGCATGCGCGGCTGCCTGAAGTCGCGGTCAAGACGGCGATCGCCGTCGAATTGATGCCTGCCGACGCATTCACCGGAGGCACGCGATGAGTGCGTGGGCCGCCTGCCGCGCGCCGGTGCCGTCCGATGCCGAGCGCATCGCCGAACTCGCCGAGCACAGCCTCGTGCTGGAAATAGACACCTATCCGAAGCCGGGCCTCGTCAGTCACGTCGACACCGGCAGTCATGCGGACATGGATGCCACGATGTTCGTGCGCAGCGCGGCCGTGCTGCGGCCGTACTTCGCGGAGCTCGCCGAAGCCGGCGCGCGTGACGCGGACATGGCCGCGCTGCGCAAGATCGGGCTGCGCGCGGAGCACGCGATGCTTGCCGCGACCGGCGGCGTCAACACGCATCGCGGCGCGATCTTCGGGCTCGGGCTGCTGTGCGCGGCCGCCGGCCGCCGCACGGTGCCGGGCACCGCGGCACGCACGCTGACGCACGGCGCGTTCGTCGCGCGGCGCTGGGGCACCGAGATCCTCGGCGGCCCGCGGCTGCCCGACAGTCACGGCGAGCGCGCGAGCCGCCGCTACGGCGTCGGCGGCGCGCGTCGCGAGGCGGCCGACGGGTTCACGACCGTGTACGGCGTCGGGCTGCCGGCCCTGCGCCGCGCGCGGCGCTGCGTACCGGACGATCCGGAGGCCGCGCGCGTCGACGCCTGCTTCGCGCTGATCGCCGCGCTCGACGATACGAACCTGCTGCACCGCGGCGGGCAGGCCGGCCTCGATTTCGCGCGCGCCACGGCACGCGCATTTGTTGCCCGCGGCGGCATCCGCGCCCGCGACTGGCGACTGCGCGCGGCCGCCGCGCACCGCGCGTTCGTCGCGCGCCGGCTGAGCCCGGGCGGCGCGGCCGATCTGCTGGCGATGAGCGTGTTCGTCGATGCGCTCGAAACGGATGAAACGGGCGAGACGGGCGAGACGAACGAGGCGGGACGATGACGCTGGCGATCCTCTGTTCGGGGCAAGGTGCGCAGCGTGCGGACATGTTCGAGCTGACCGGCGCGGTGCCGCAAGCCGATGCGCTGTTCGCGCACGCCGGCCGGCTGCTCGGCGACGATCCGCGCGACTGGGTGCGACACGCCGAACCGGATGCGCTGCGCGAGAACCGCGCTGCGCAGATCCTCTGCACGGTGCAGGCGCTTGCGGCGACGATGTTGCTCGAGGCGATGTGGCCGCGGCGTCGTTGCGTCGCGGGGTACAGCGTCGGCGAAGTCGCATCGTGGAGCGTCGCGGGGATGATCGATCCGCACGACGCGCTGGCGCTGGCCGATGCGCGCGCGCGCGCGATGGATGCCGCGAGCGGCGGCGATGAACGGATGGCATTCGTGCGCGGGCTGACGCGTGCGCGGCTCGCGCAACTGTGCGACGGCCGCGATGCGGCGATCGCGATCGCCAATCCGGGCGATGCGTTCGTGCTGGCCGGGCGGCAGGCCGACGTCGCCGCGGTGGCCGACGCCGCCGCACACGACGGTGCGCTGCGGGTCGCGCCCGTGTGCGTGCGGATCGCATCGCACACGCGCCGGCTCGCGGCGGCGGTGCCCGCGTTTCGCGCATCGCTGGCCGCCGTGAACGTGCGCCGGCCGCTGCCCGGCACGCGACTGTTTTCGGGGATCGACGGCGCGTCGGTGCTCGATGTCGACGCCGGGCTCGACAAGCTTGCGCGCCAGATCGCGGAGCCGGTCGAGTGGGCGGCCTGCCTGGCCGCGTGCGTCGAGGCCGGCGCGACCGCGTTTCTCGAACTCGGCCCGGGCCGCGCACTGGCCGAGATGGCGGGCGGCGCGTATCCGGCGCTGCCGGCACGCAGCGTCGCGGATTTCCGTTCCGTCGACGGTATCGCGAGCTGGCTCGCGCGCGTCGCGGCCGGCTGACCGGCGGCGGGCGAGCGGCCGGATCACGCGCCGCAACCGCTTCGAATCCAGTTCGAAATCCGCTTCGAAATCTGCCTGCCGACCGGTCGTTCCGCGCCGGGTGTTGCGCCGGCGCAGCAGCGTTGCAGCAGGCGCTTGTCATGCGAATTGGCGTCGCTACAATGGCGCCCGCCATGAGACCAGCCGCCTTCCTCGTCGCCGCGCTTTGCTGCGCGGCGACTGCCCACGCCAGCCCGATTCCGTCCGACGCCGCCGCGGTCGGCAGGTACTTTTCGTATGACAATGCGGCGGCCGACGCGACCGTCGACCTGATCGGTCAGGCACAGCGCCGCGTGCTGCTGGCCGGCTACGCGTACGTGCCGCCCGCGGTCGCGGCGGCGCTGCGCGCGGCGCGTTCGCGCGGGATCGACGTGCGGGTCGTGCTGGTGCGCTCGCCGCGTGCGGGCAAGTACAGCGGCGCGGGCTATCTGAAATCGGCCGGCATCGACGTCGCGATCGATTCGCGGCACGGCGATCCCGCACCGCGCTTCGTGATCGTCGACGACAGCGTCGCGCTGACGACGCTGTCCGACGACGCGGCCGCGCACGCGGAAACGGTCAACGTGTTCCAGCGCGCGCCGGAACTCGCGCAGTCGTACGCGCAGTCGTTCTGGCGGCTGTATCGGCAGGCCGGCGGGCTCTGAGCGCTTGACGGCGGCCCGCCCCGGGCGAACGCCACCCATCCTTTTCCGTGCCGCGATCGGCCTGCCGCGCACGCCGGTATGACCCCGCTTGCATCGGCGTGTCCGATGAACCATGCTCGTTGAACAGGTGCCGGCGCGCAGGTCGCGCATCCGGCCCAACGGCAGGGAGCCGATCTTGACCGAGTGTTTTGCCGATCGCGCCGACGCGGGTCGTCAGCTTGCGCTCGCGCTGCACGACTATGCGGGGCGTCGCGACGTCGTCGTGCTCGCGCTGCCGCGCGGCGGCGTACCGGTTGCATTCCCGATCGCGCAGGCGCTGCGCGCGCCGCTCGACGTGCTGGTCGTGCGCAAGCTCGGCATGCCGTCCGATCCCGAATTCGCGATCGGCGCGATCGCGGCCGGCGGGGCGATCCACCTGCAGCACGCGGCGATCCGCGCGATGGGCGTGTCCGATTCCCAACTGGCCGACGTGATCGTGCGCGAGACCGCCGAACTGCAGCGCCGCGACACGCTGTATCGCGGCGCGCGGCCGCCGCTCCCGGTCGACGGGCGCATCGCGATCGTCGTCGACGACGGCATCGCGACCGGCGCGTCGATGCGCGTCGCACTGCAGGCGCTGCGCAAGCGCCATCCCGCGCGCATCGTGGCCGTCGCACCCGTCGCGCCGGCCGGTGCCCAGCATGCGTTCGACGATCTGGCCGATGCGTTCGTGACGGTGTCGCAGCCGCTGCGCTTCTTCGGGATCAGCCAGTTCTACGCGCGTTTCGACCAGACCGGCGACGACGAGGTGCGTGCGCTCCTCGATGCGGCCCGCGGGCCGGACGACGACCTCACGTCCGCCTGACCCGGCGCCGGCGCGATCCCGGGCGTACGGCTTCGGCCTGCGCGAACACGCGCTGCAGCGCCGGATGGACGTTGCCGTGCCAGCGCGCGCCCGTGAACAGCCCGTAGTGATCGCAATCGTCGATATCGAGACGCTGGCGCTCGCCGGCCTTGAGGCCGCGGCACATGTCGAGTGCCGCATGCGTCTGGCCGGCGCCGGTGACGGCGTCTCGACCGCCTTCGACCGTCAGCAGCGCGATGCCGCGCAGCGCGGCCGGCTCCACGCGCTGGCCGCCGACTTCCCACGTGCCGTTCGCGAGGCACATCCGCTGGAACACGATATCGACGGTATCCAGGAAGTATTCGGCCGGCATGTCGAGCAGCGCCGTGTATTCGCGCAGCGCGCGCCGCGCGTCCGCCAGCGCCGTCAGGTCGAAGTGCGACGCGGCGCGCGCGTAGTCCTCGATCAGCGTCAGGAAGCGTTGCGGATACAGCAGCGCGATCTCGCCCTGCTGAAGATAGGTCGGGAACACGTGCCGGCCACGGCCGGGGAAGCGGGGCGGCACGATGTCGATCAGGTGGCGGCGGCACCACGTGAGCGAACGGGACGCGGCCGTGGTGCCGAGCGTGGTCGGGTTGATGCGTGCGTCGAGCGGCCCGCCGATCAGCGTGACGCTCGCGGGCGGTGCGTGGCCGCGCGCGGCGCGCAGCGCGAGTGCGCCGAGCGCGGGAACGGTGGCCTGGCACACGGCGACGACGTGCAGCGGCCGGTCGTCGCGGGTGAGCGCGTCGACGAAGCCGTCGAGCGTCGCCACGTACTCGTCGAGCCCGAAGCGGCCCGCCGCGAGCGGGACGTCGCGCGCATTGACCCAGTCGGTCACGCAGACGTCGCCGTCCGCGAGCAGCGCCTCGACGGTCTCCCGCATCATCACGGCCGCGTGCCCCGCGAGCGGCGCACACAGCAGCACCGCGCGCCGCGCATCGTCGCGTGCGAAGCGCCGCAACTGGCAGAACGGCGTGCGCGCGATGATCCGCTCGTCGACGGCCGCCCGCCGGATCTCGAAGCGCGGCGGCCCGGCGGCCGGCCCGAGGAGCGGCTCGAACAGGTCGTCGTAGCACGACGACGCGGCGTGCGGCAGCGTCGCGGCGGGCCACACGTCGAACGCGTGGCGCGTCGCGGCGCGCCAGGCGCGCATCCATTCCCGCTGCTGCTCGACGACGTCGTACCACATGGCGAACCTCGAGGCGGAAGGGGGTGAATCTGCATTATGGTCACTCCGGGCGCGCAGCGAGTGTCGGAATCGTGACCGGACGACGCGGATTTCGCCGCGCGTTTCGGCGGCATCGCACTAGGCACCGACGCGCGGCGCTGCTACAGTCGGCGGTCCCATTCCCTCAAGCGGAGCGTTTGCGATGAAGCTGATCGGCATGCTGGATTCCCCGTTCGTGCGCCGTGTCGCCATATCGGCGAAGCTGCTCGACCTGCCGTTCGAACACGAGTCGGTCTCGGTGTTTCGTCAGTTCGACCGGTTCCGGTCGTTCAGCCCGGTCGTGAAGGCGCCGACGCTCGTGACCGACGACGGTGCGACGCTGCTCGATTCGTCGCTGATCGTCGACTACCTCGACCATCGCGTCGCGCCGGAGCGGCGCCTGCTGCCCGACGCCGCCGACGCGCGGCTGCGCACGCTGGTGCCGGTCGGCCTCGCGCTGGCGGCGGCCGAGAAGACGGTGCAGGTGGTGTACGAGCACGCTTTGCGGCCGACCGACAAACAGCACGCGCCGTGGCTCGAGCGCGTGCTCAGCCAGCTCGAAGCCGCGTACGGCGAACTCGAGCCGCTCGTCGCGGCCGCGAACGGCTGGTTCGGCGGCGCACGGCTGCTGCAGTCCGACGTGACCGTCGCCGTCGCCTGGCGCTTCACGCAGTTCATGGCCGCCGATTATCCGGCGCTCGCGCGGATCGATCCGGCCCGGTATCCGGCGCTGGCCGCGCATTCGGCGCGTGCGGAAGCGCTGCCGGCGTTTGTCGAGACTCCGCTCGCCTGAACCCGGCGTCGATCCCGGCGGCACCGAAACGACGGCGGGCGAGGGCGGCGCGTCTGGCCCCGCCGCGTCGGAACCGGGCCGGCATTCGGCGCGTATCGACCCAACCGCAGTCCGCGGCGCGTCCGGCCGCGCGTTATTGTTCGGCGCGGCGTGCTGAAAACCACGTCGCGCCGCTGCGCTTTATGCGCCCGCGCGACCGCGCGCCGCCCGCTCTGCCCCGTCCGGCAAGGACGAGCCGATTGTTCTCCGCCGCTGACAAGTGACTTCGCATTCGCGCCGTTTATCCGGATGCGGGCCGTCCCTAGAATCCACTCCATCGAATACGCATTGCCTGATGGAGCCGATGATGAGAGCGCTGATCGAATCGAGTTTGTACCACCCGTCCGTCGTGTTGCCGCTTGCCGCGCTGACGCAACTGATGGTCGAGCGCGACTTCAATCTCGGCCAGGTCGGCCTGATCGTCGCCGCGCGGGGCGCGCAGGCAGCCGTGTCGCGTTCGCGTGCGCTGATCTTCTGCCGCCACTGCGAAGCGCACGCATGAACCCGCGTCACGTCTACGGATAAAAAAACGCCCGGCCGGGGCAAGCCGGTCGGGCGGATCGGATTCGATCGGGCCCCGGCTTCGGCCGGGGCTTTTTCATGGGCGCGCGGGCGACGCTCAGGCGCGTGCGGTCGACACGACGCCGTAGATTTCCGCGTCGTCTTCCTCGCGCAGCTGGCGCGCCAGCTGGTGTGCCTCGCGGCGCGACGCGACGGCCGGCGGCGAGCCCTTGAGCGGCTGGCGTGCGGTTTCGGCGAGTGCGACGACCGACACGATGCCGATCACGGCCGCGCCCATCATGTAATACGCGGGCATCATCAGGTTGTGGGTCACGTCGACGAGCCACGCGGTGACGAGCGGCGTCGTGCCGCCGAACAGCGACACCGACACGTTGAAGCCGATCGCGAGTGCGCCGTAGCGGATCTCGGTCGGGAACAGCGCCGGGAGCGCCGACGGCATCACGCCGGTGAAGCACGACAGCAGCACGCCGAGGATCAGCAGGCCGCCGAACACCGACGCGGTGGTGCCCGCATGAATCAGCATCATCGACGGGATCGACAGCGCGAGCAGGCCGACGCAGCCGGCCAGCATCACGGGCTTGCGGCCGACCTTGTCCGACAGGCGGCCGGCGGCGAGCGTCAGCGGCATCATCAGCACCATCACGATCAGCACCAGCACGAGGCTGTGCGACTCGTCGAAGTGCAGCGTCGACGACATGAAGCTCGGCAGGTACGACAGCACCATGTAGTCGGTCACGTTGAAGATCAGCACGAGGCCGACGCAGAGCAGCAGCGCGCGCCAGTTGCGCATCAGCGTCTCGCGGAAGCGCGCCTTCGGCACGGCCTTGTCCTGCGCTTCGCGCTCCTCGGCCTGGCGCTTGAACGCCGGCGTTTCCTCGAGCTTCATCCGGATGTACAGGCCGATCAGGCCGAGCGGGCCCGCGATCAGGAACGGCACGCGCCAGCCCCACGACAGCAGCGCTTCCTGCGACAGCGACGCGGTGAGCAGCGCGACGACGCCGGCGCCCATCACATAGCCGATCAGCGTGCCGAACTCGAGGAAGCTGCCCATGAAGCCGCGGCGCTTGTCGGTCGAGAACTCGGCGATGAAGGTGGCGGCGCCGCCGTATTCGCCGCCGGTCGAGAAGCCCTGCACGAGGCGGGCGACGAGCAGCAGGATCGGCGCCATGATGCCGATCGACGCGTAGCTGGGGATCAGGCCGATCGCGAAGGTGCCGACGGCCATCATGATCATGGTGGCGGCGAGCACGCGCTGGCGGCCGATGCGGTCGCCGAGCGGGCCGAACACCATGCCGCCGAGCGGGCGCACGAGGAACGCGGCCGCGAACGTGCCGAAGGTCGCGAGCAGCTGCGCGGACGGGCTGCTGGACGGGAAGAACACCTTGCCGAGCGTGACGGCGATATAGCTGTAGACGCCGAAGTCGAACCATTCCATCGCATTGCCGATGGCCATCGCGCTGACGGCGCGCTTGAGCAGGCTCTGGTCGACGACGGTAATGTCGTCCGCGGCGAGCGGAGCCTCGCCGGACGACGAGGAGGAAGAAGCAGCGGTCGGGCTGACGTGTGTTGCGGTCAAGGTCATGCACTCCTTTGACTGCGCCGGAACGGGCGGGCCGTCCGACACGGTTTGCCGGCGAGCGCGATGTCGTGTGCTGCGCGTCGGGGCAGGCCATTTAAGCGCTTACTGCACATGAGGCGGTAAAGGGCCGTAAGGGACTGCTTCGACGCGGGCCCGATGGGCCGTCGCGACGGTGCGCTCATGAAGAATGGGCCGCGTGATGCGAGCGGCAGATGCCGGCGCGGACGGAGTCCGGCGTTCCGGCAAGCGCCCCGGAGGGGCAACGAAACGAGAAAAGCGGGCCTGTCGGGCGGGCTTTCCTGTGGATGCAATTTCGGTCGAAGCACCGGCCCGCAATACGCGGACGGACTTCTTGCGAAATCGAATAGACAGAGATTGAATGTTGAAACAGGCGATATGATAGCACGATGACAGACGATCGTGCAAATTGCCCCGGAATCCCCCGTCTGGTGGCGGTTCCGGCGGGCCGGCTCCGGTATGATCGGCGGCGCGCGGCAGGGTCGCGCGGCCCGCCGGATGGGGGCCGAATCTGTGAGGAACCGGATGACCGAACTGATCAGGATTGCGGCGTTGTTCGCCGTCACCGCACTGGCCGAGATCGTCGGCTGCTACCTGCCGTGGCTCGTGCTGAAGGGCGGGCGGCCCGTCTGGCTGCTGGTGCCGGCCGCGCTGTCGCTCGCGTTGTTCGCGTGGCTGCTGACGCTGCACCCGAGCGCGGCGGGGCGCACGTATGCGGCGTACGGCGGCGTGTATATCGCGGTGGCGCTGATCTGGCTGCGGGCGGTCGACGGCATCGCGCTGACCCGCTGGGACGTGGCGGGTGCGATGCTCGCGCTCGGCGGGATGGCCGTCATCGCGCTGCAGCCGCGCGCTTGAGCGCGGCTGCAGGCACGGCTTCGGCTCGTGAGACGCCGCGTCAGGCGGCTTCGGCGGCGTCCGCGTCGGCGGACTTGCGCCATACGCAGGCGCCCTTGACCGACTTGTCGAGTTCGTCGAGCTGGGTCTGGTGAGCGGCCAGTTCGTCGTCGCTCGCCGCGAGCACCGGCAGGTCGAGCGACGCAAGCGCCACGCGCTGGCCGTTCGCCGCGCCGCCGTCGGCGCCTGCGTCGTCGAGCATGTCGATCACGAGGCTGTCCTGGCCGCGCGTCATCGCGAGATAGACCTCGGCGAGCAGTTCCGAGTCGAGCAGTGCGCCGTGCAGCGTGCGGTGCGCGTTGCTGATGCCGAACCGGTCGCACAGCGCGTCGAGCGAATTGCGCTTGCCGGGGAACATCTGCTTGGCCTGCACCAGCGTGTCGATCACGCCGCCGCAATGCTCGGTGAACGGTGGCAGGTCGAGCCGCGCGAATTCGGCGTCGAGAAACCCGAGGTCGAACGGTGCGTTGTGGATGATCAGCTCGGCGTCCTTCACGAAGTCGCGGATCTGGTCGACGACTTCCGCGAACTTCGGCTTGTCGCTCAGGAATTCGGTCGTGAGGCCGTGCACGGCCAGCGCGCCCGGATCGCTGTCGCGCTCGGGGTTCACATAGATATGCAGGTTGTTGCCGGTGAGCCGCCGGTTCAGCAGCTCGACGCAGCCGATTTCGATCAGGCGGTCGCCCGTGCGGGGGTTCAGGCCGGTGGTTTCGGTATCGAGAATGATCTGGCGCATGTCGGATAAATCGGGAAAGACGGTAGGGCGGCCTGCGTTCAGGCTGCGATTCAGGCCGCGAGCGATGCGACGCCGCGGTTCGCGAGCGCGTCCGCGCGTTCGTTTTCGGGATGGCCCGCATGGCCCTTCACCCAGCGCCACTCGACCTCGTGCTGTGCGACGAGCGCGTCGAGCCGCTTCCACAGGTCGGCGTTCTTCACGGGGGTTTTCGCTGCGGTGACCCAGCCCTTTTTCTTCCAGCCGTGGATCCACTCGCTGATGCCTTTCTGCACGTACTGCGAGTCGGTATGGACGATCACGCGGCACGGCCGCTTCAGCGCCTCGAGCGCGGCGATCACGCCCATCAGCTCCATGCGGTTGTTGGTCGTGTTGGGCTCGCCGCCGAACAGCTCCTTTTCGCGGTCGCCGTAGCGCAGCAGTGCGCCCCAGCCGCCGGGGCCGGGGTTGCCCTTGCAGGCGCCGTCGGTATAGATGTCGATGGTGTCGGTGGTCATGAGTGTTCTTGATGGGTGGTCGGGGTGGCCGCCGGCGTCAGGCCCGGCGCGAGCACGGGCTTCTTCATCTTGATCGGACCGACGAGACGCATGCCGCGCACGCGCTTGACGGCCGTCACCATGTAGACGGCGCCGAAGATCGGCCACCAGCGGTCGCCGGCGGCTTCCATGAAGCCGTAGCGGGCAAGCCATTTGTCGGTGACGAGTGGCGGCCGGTAGCAGCCGAAGCGGCCGCGCTCGAGATCGAAGCCGAGCAGCTTGATCCAGTCCTTGAGCCGGATGAACGCGATCTGGTCGCGTGCGGCCGGCACGAACGGGCGGTTGGCCATGCGCCCGAACGACTGCCGCATGCCCCACAGGCTCAGCGAATTGAAGCCGGTGATCACGAGCTGGCCTTCCGGCATCAGCACGCGTTCGGCCTCGCGCAGCAGGCGGTGCGGGTCGGACGTGAATTCGAGCGTATGCGGCATCACGATCAGGTCGACGCTCTGCGACTCGAACGGCAGGTCGAGCAGGTCGCACCAGGTCGTGCTGCGATCGGCCGGCGCGTGCTCGGGCGCATGCGCCTCGCGCGCCCACGGATACTGGTAGGGCGCGCTCGCGCCGCTCGCCGGGTCGAGCACGAGGCCGCGATACGGCATGCGGTTCTCGCGCAGCGCGTCGAGCTGCGGCAGGCCGAGCTGCAGCGCGTGGAACCCGAAGACGTCGGACACGATCCGGTCGAGCTGCGCCTGCTCCCAGTCCAGCACGTAGCGGCCGGGTGGCGAGTCGGTCCAGGCGGGCCAGTCTATAATTTGACGATCGGACATAACGATGATTGCGCGCCCATGAACGAGCTGGAATATGTGCCGGTGCCGGCATTCGAAGACAACTATATCTGGCTCGTCTCGGACGGCCGCGATGCAATCGCCGTCGATCCGGGTGAAGCCGCGCCGGTACGCCGTGTTCTTGCCGAACGCGGCTGGCGCTTGACCGCTATTTTACTCACGCACCATCACGCCGACCACGTCGGCGGTGTCGCGGCGCTGCGAGATGGCCAACCGGACGATGTGCCGCTGGTCGTTTATGGCCCGGCGGAAGAATCGATCGACGTTGTCACGCGCCCGCTCGCGGGCGGCGATCGCGTGACGCTCGGCGCACCGGCGCTCGCGTTCGACGTGCTCGACGTGCCGGGTCATACGCGCGGCCACATCGCGTATTTTCAAGCGGCCGGGCAGGGCGCGGCGGCCCCGCACGTGTTTTGCGGAGATACACTGTTCTCATGCGGTTGCGGCCGGCTGTTCGAAGGCACGCCCGCGCAGATGCTCGCGTCGCTCGACGCGCTCGCGGCGCTGCCCGGCGACACGCGCGTGCATTGCGCACACGAATACACGTTGTCGAACATCCGCTTCGCGCTCGCGTGCGAACCGGGCAATGCGGCGCTCGCCGCGTGGCGCGACGATGCGCAGGCGCTGCGCGCGCGCGGCGTGCCGACGCTGCCCACGACGATCGCGCACGAACGTGCCGTCAACCCGTTCATGCGGTCGGACAGCGCGGCCATTCACGCGACGCTCGAGGCCGAGCTGCACGAAACGGTGCCGGATCGACTGGCGGCATTCACGCTGATGCGCGAGTGGAAAAACCGGTTCCGATGACGATTTCGGGAGGACTCCAAACCTCAGGTAGCGTCTGTAAAAATTGCTGCAAATGTAGGATTTCGCTGAGTTTTCGGTGTTTTTATTGACGTGAAGCACGCACTTCCGTAGTATCGCCAGCAATTTCCAGCCGTCGGAAGCCGAGATTTTCATGCGACTTATATTGAGTGCGATGGTGGTCCTGCTGCTCGCCGCTTGCGCGAGCCAGGCCCCTGTCGCCAACAACGCCGCCGATTCTGAGGCGACGTCCAACTACCTCCGTAAATCAGCCACCGCCAAAGAAACTGTCGACGTCGACAAGCAATCCGTCGGCGACCTGACCAGTGCCGACTCCGATCTCTGGGGCCGCATTCGCCGCGGCTTCCAGATGCCCGACCTGCAGAGCGACCTCGTCGACATGCAGACGACCTGGTACACGCAACGTCCCGATTACGTGCAGCGCATGACCGAGCGCTCGCAGAAGTACCTCTATCACATCGTCGAGGAACTCGAGGCGCGCCACATGCCGACCGAGCTCGCGCTGCTGCCGTTCATCGAATCCGCGTTCAACCCGCAGGCGCTGTCGGTCGCGAAGGCGGCCGGCATGTGGCAGTTCATGCCGGGCACGGGCCGCACGTACAACCTGAAGCGCAACATGTGGCAGGACGAGCGTCGCGACGTGCTCGCGTCGACGAGCGCCGCGCTCGACTACCTGTCGCGCCTGCATGACATGTTCGGCGACTGGTATCTGGCACTGGCCGCGTACAACTGGGGCGAAGGCAACGTGCAGCGCGCGATCGCGCGCAACCAGGCGGCCGGCCTGCCGACCGACTACCAGAGCCTGCGGATGCCGAACGAGACGCGCAACTACGTGCCGAAGCTGCAGGCGGTGAAGAACATCATCGCGAATCCGCAGCAGTTCGGCCTGACGCTGCCGGAGATCCCCAACCACCCGTATTTCGTGACGGTCACGACGGCGCGCGACATCGACGTGGCGGTGGCCGCGAAGCTCGCGAACCTGTCGCTCGACGAGTTCCGCTCGCTGAACCCGTCGTTCGCGAAGCCGGTGATCCTCGGCGCGACCGAGCCGCAGATCCTGCTGCCCTTCGACAATGCGGCGGCGTTCGAGAAGAACCTGAAGGCCTACAACGGGCAGTTGTCGACGTGGACCACCTATACGGTCAGCGAGCGCGCGCGCCCGGCCGCGATCGCCGAGAAGATCGGCGTGGATGCCGACACGCTGATGTCGGTCAACAAGATTCCGGCCGGCATGCGCCTGAAGCCGGGCTCGACGATCGTCGTGCCGCGCGGCGATGACGACGACGAGGACATCAGCGCGGACGTCGCGGAAAACGGCGTGCTCGCGATGGAGCCCGACGTGCCCGACACGCGCAAGATGCTGATCCGCGTGCGCCGCAAGCAGTCGATGGCCGCGATCGCCGGCCGCTACGGCGTGTCGGTCGCGCAGCTGAAGGCGTGGAACCGCACGCATCGCGATCTCGCGATGCCGGGCCAGGCGCTCGTGCTGCACGTGCCGGTCGGCCGCGCGGTGCCGGCCGAGCCGGGGCCGGAGCGGATCGCGACGTCGACCGCCGGCGCGCATATCGAGCGCGCGAGCCTGTCGGTCGGCGGCAAGTCGCGCGGCGGGAAGCACGGTGCCGCGAAGCCGGCGGCCCGCGCGGCCAAGGCCGCGCCCGCGAAGGCTGCACCGAAGGCCGCTGCGCACAAGGGCAAGAAGTAACGCGGCCGCGATCGCGGCGCGGTGGCCCGACCGGGCCGCGCGATTGCGTTATCATCCGACGAAACGCGTAGCAACGCCGTCACCGAGGTGACGGCGTTTTCGTTTGTGCGCGGCAGCGCGGCCGCCGCTGCGCGCAGTCACAAGGAGAAGCGATGTCGTCGGTGCAGGTGAGGGTGCTCGCGCTGTTTGCGATCGGATATTTCGTGTCGTACGTGTTCCGCGGCGTCAATCTCGGCTTCGCGCCGTTCGTCACGCACGAGCTCGGGCTGTCGGCCGCCGATCTCGGGCTGCTCACGAGTCTCTATTTCCTCGGCTTCGCCGGCGCGCAGATTCCGGCCGGCGTGCTGCTCGACCATTTCGGCCCGCGCCGCGTGGCGGCCGGGATGCTGCTGTTCGCGGCCGCCGGTGCCGCCGTGTTCGGCATCGCGCACGACCTCGGCACGATGATGGTCGGCCGGCTCCTGATCGGCGTCGGCGTATCGGTGTGTCTCGGCGCGGCGTTCAAGGCGCTCGCGCAGCATTTTCCGGTCGGCCGGCTGCCGCTCGTCAACGGTCTCGTGATGGCGGTCGGCGGCCTCGGCGGCGTCGCGGTCGGCTCGCCGCTGACCTGGCTGCTCGGCGTGACGAGCTGGCGCGTGATCTGCGGCGGCCTCGCGGTGCTGACGATCGTCGTCGCGGCCGCGATCGGCCTCGGTGCGCCGGAAGCCGAGCGGCCGCGTCAGCAGGGCGGAATCGTCAGCCAGTTCAAGGGCACGTGGCACATCCTGGGCAGCCGTGCGTTCTGGAAGATTTCGTCGTTCTCGATCGTCACGCAGGGCGTGTTCTACGCGATGCAGTCGCTGTGGGTCGGCCCGTACCTGCACGACGTCGCGGGGTTCGATGCGCAGCACGCCGCGCGGCTCGTGTCGGTGCTCGGCTTCGCGATGATGGCGGGCTGCGTCGGCTTCGGCGCGGCGGCGCGCGTGCTCGAGCGCCGCGGGGTGTCGGTCCAGGCATTTTGCGGCATCGGCATGGCGCTGTTCGTCGCCACGCAGGCCGCGATCGTCGCGCGCGTGCCGCTGCCGCCGGCCGTGCTGTGGGCGGCCTACGGGATGTTCGGCGGCGTCGGGATCCTGACCTACGCGGTGCTGGCCGGTCACTTCCCGGCGCATCTGATCGGCCGCGCGAATACGACGCTGACGCTCGTGATCTTCGTGCTGATCTTTGCGTTCCAGATCGGCATCGGCGCGGTGCTGTCGCACTGGCCGGCCGTCGACGGCCATTACCCGGCCGCCGCGCACGTCACCGTGTGGAGCGTGCTGCTCGCGCTGCAGCTCGCGAGCGCGGTCTGGTGCGCGTGGCCCGCGCGCAGCGCTGGCAAGCACGTTGATCCGGCGGTACGCTGACGGGTAGGGCGGCTGCGGAAACGGGGCCGCAGCAACGAAGGTCGTGCGCGATTGCGCGCCGTCACGGGCGCCGCATACACGATCGGACGGCCATATCGATTGAAGATAAGGCCATTTTCGGGCTATAATTTGAAAGTTTGTGCTGATCAACCTCGCACCCTAGCGCCTACCTCACTCATCCCGTTCATCCGCCGCACGCCGCCTGTCGGGCGATGCCGCGAAGCCTCGTGCGCCACGCGCCGGGTTCGCGTCTCGACAACGCAGGTCGCGTCCAGCTAGCGATTCCGCGCGCCTACGCAGCGCGGCGCTTGCGCGGCAGGGTAAACAGGTCGGCAGCAGGGTGTTCCCCAAGGAGCCTCCCGTGTTGCCGTCTTTTTCTCCCGCCTTGCTTGCACTCGCCGACGGCACGGTCTTTCGTGGTTATTCGATCGGGGCCGAAGGCCACACGATCGGTGAAGTCGTGTTCAACACCGCGATTACCGGCTATCAGGAAATCCTGACTGATCCGAGCTACGCGCGTCAGATCGTCACGCTCACCTACCCGCATATCGGCAACGTCGGCGTCAACGCCGAAGACGTCGAAGCCACGAAAGTCCATGCCGCCGGCCTGATCATCCGTGATCTGCCGACGCTCGCATCGAATTTCCGCATGGACCGCACGCTCGGCGATTACCTGCGCGACGAAGGCGTCGTCGCGATCGCCGGCATCGATACCCGCAAGCTGACCCGTATCCTGCGCGACAAGGGCGCGCAGAACGGCTGCATCCTGGCCGGTTCGGACGACGCGGCGAAGGCGATCGAACTCGCGCGCTCGTTCCCGGGCCTCGCGGGCATGGACCTCGCGAAGGTCGTGTCGACCACGAAGTCGTTCGAGTGGAAGCAGACCGAATGGCGCCTCGGCAGCGGCTACGGCATGCAGGAAGCGCCGAAGTACCGCGTCGTCGCGTATGACTTCGGCGTCAAGTACAACATCCTGCGCATGCTCGCGGAGCGCGGCTGCCACGTGACGGTACTGCCGGCACAAGCGAGCGCGGAAGATGCGCTCGCGCTGAATCCGGACGGCATCTTCCTGTCGAACGGCCCCGGCGATCCGGAGCCGTGCGACTACGCGATCGCGGCCACGAAGCAGTTCATCGAGCGTGGCGTGCCGACCTTCGGCATCTGCCTCGGCCACCAGATCATGGGTCTCGCGGTCGGCGCGAAGACGCTCAAGATGAAGACGGGCCACCACGGCGCGAACCATCCGGTGAAGGATCTCGGCGACGGTCGCGTGGTGATCACGTCGCAGAACCACGGCTTCGCGGTCGACGCGGATTCGCTGCCGGCCAACGCGCGCGTGACGCACGTGTCGCTGTTCGACGGCACGCTGCAGGGCTTCGAGCTGACCGACAAGCCGGCGTTCTGCTTCCAGGGCCACCCGGAAGCGTCGCCCGGCCCGCACGACATCGGCTATCTGTTCGACCGTTTCACCGCACTGATGGACGCGGCGAAGCAGCGCAACGCCTGACGCAACTGAAGCAACCGAAGAACGGGAGATTCGCATCATGTTCGGCCACGCACTCGGCATCACGGATATCTGGACCTACGTGTTCGGCGTGATCTTCATCATCCTGCTGCCGGGGCCGAACTCGATGTACGTGCTGTCGCTCGCGGCGCAGCGCGGCGTGAAGGCCGGCTATCGCGCGGCCTGCGGCGTGTTCGTCGGCGATACGGTGCTGATGGTGCTGTCCGCCGCGGGCGTCGCGTCGCTGCTGAAGGCGAACCCGCTGCTGTTCTCCGTCGTGAAGTACGGCGGCGCCGCGTATCTGCTCTACATCGGCTCCGGCATGCTGCGCAGCGCGTGGCAGAAGCTGCGCGCGCGCAGCGATGCGCCGGCTGACGCGCCGCAGGCGGTCGACGGCGAACAGTCTTTCGACAAGCCGTTCCGCAAGGCGCTGATCGTGAGCCTCCTGAATCCGAAGGCGATCCTGTTCTTCATCTCGTTCTTCATCCAGTTCGTCGACCCGGCATTCCCGCATCCCGCGCTGTCGTTTGTCGTGCTCGGGGCGATCGCGCAATGCGCGAGCTTCCTGTACCTGAGCACGCTGATCTTCGCGGGCGCACGGCTCGCCGAGCATTTCCGCCGCCGCCGCAGGCTCGCGGCGGGCGCGGCGAGCAGCGTGGGCGGCCTGTTCATCGGTTTCTCGGTGAAGCTCGCGCTCGCCACCATGAGCTGAGCGCGGCCTGCCGACCGACGACAACGCCACGACAAAGATTACTTACTGAATTCACAAGCCATGCCAAAACGCACAGACATCAAAAGCATCCTCATCATCGGCGCCGGCCCGATCATCATCGGCCAGGCTTGCGAGTTCGACTATTCGGGCGCGCAGGCTTGCAAGGCGCTGCGTGAAGAGGGCTACAAGGTCGTCCTCGTGAACAGCAACCCGGCGACGATCATGACCGACCCGAACACGGCCGACGTCACGTACATCGAGCCGATCACGTGGGAAGTGGTCGCACGCATCATCGAGAAGGAGCGCCCGGACGCGATCCTGCCGACGATGGGCGGCCAGACCGCGCTGAACTGCGCGCTCGACCTGCACCACCACGGCGTGCTCGAGAAATTCGGCGTCGAGCTGATCGGCGCGTCGCCGGAAGCGATCGACAAGGCGGAAGACCGCCAGAAATTCAAGGAAGCGATGACCAAGATCGGTCTCGGTTCCGCGAAGTCGGGCATCGCGCACTCGATGGAAGAAGCGACCCAGGTGCACGCCGAGATCATGGCCGGCACCGGCGGCAGCGGCTACCCGGTCGTGATCCGTCCGTCGTTCACGCTCGGCGGCTCGGGCGGCGGCATCGCGTACAACCGCGAAGAGTTCGAAGAGATCTGCAAGCGCGGCCTCGACCTGTCGCCGACGCGCGAACTGCTAATCGAGGAATCGCTGCTCGGCTGGAAGGAATACGAGATGGAAGTCGTGCGCGACCGCGCCGACAACTGCATCATCGTGTGCTCGATCGAGAACCTCGACCCGATGGGCGTGCACACCGGCGACTCGATCACGGTCGCGCCGGCGCAGACGCTCACCGACAAGGAATACCAGATCCTGCGTAACGCATCGCTCGCGGTGCTGCGCGAGATCGGCGTCGACACGGGCGGCTCGAACGTGCAGTTCTCGATCAACCCGAAGGACGGCCGCATGGTCGTCATCGAAATGAACCCGCGCGTGTCGCGTTCGTCGGCGCTCGCGTCGAAGGCGACCGGCTTCCCGATCGCGAAGGTCGCGGCGAAGCTGGCGGTCGGCTACACGCTCGACGAGCTGAAGAACGAAATCACCGGCGGCCAGACGCCGGCGTCGTTCGAGCCGACGATCGACTACGTCGTCACGAAGATCCCGCGTTTCGCGTTCGAGAAGTTCCGCGAAGCCGATTCGCGCCTGACCACGCAGATGAAGTCGGTCGGCGAAGTGATGGCGATCGGCCGCACGTTCCAGGAATCGTTCCAGAAGGCGCTGCGCGGCCTCGAAGTCGGCGTCGACGGTCTCGACGAGAAGTCGACCGACCGCGACGAGATCGCGATCGAGATCCACGAGCCGGGCCCGGATCGCATCTGGTACGTCGGCGATGCGTTCCGCATCGGCATGACGGCCGAGGAAATCTTCGCGGAAACCGCGATCGACCCGTGGTTCCTCGAGCAGATCGAGCAGATCATCCTGAAGGAAAAGGCGCTCGCGGGCCGCACGCTCGCGTCGCTGACGTTCGACGAGTTGCGCTTCCTGAAGCAGAGCGGCTTCTCCGACCGCCGCCTCGCGAAGCTGCTCGGCGCGACGCCGGAAGACGTCCGCCGCCGCCGCATCGAACTGAACGTGCGCCCGGTCTACAAGCGCGTCGACACCTGCGCGGCCGAGTTCGCGACCAAGACGGCCTACATGTACTCGACCTACGAGGAAGAGTGCGAGGCGCAGCCGACCACCAACAAGAAGATCATGGTGCTGGGCGGCGGCCCGAACCGGATCGGCCAGGGCATCGAGTTCGACTACTGCTGCGTGCACGCGGCCCTCGCGATGCGCGAGGACGGCTACGAAACGATCATGGTCAACTGCAACCCGGAAACGGTGTCGACCGACTACGACACGTCCGACCGCCTGTACTTCGAGCCGCTGACGCTGGAAGACGTGCTCGAGATCGTCGACAAGGAAAAGCCGGTCGGCGTGATCGTCCAGTACGGCGGCCAGACGCCGCTGAAGCTCGCGCTCGACCTCGAGGCGCACGGTGTGCCGATCGTCGGCACGTCGCCGGACATGATCGACGCGGCCGAAGACCGCGAACGCTTCCAGAAGCTGCTGCAGGACCTCGGCCTGCGCCAGCCGCCGAACCGCACCGCGCGCGCCGAAGAAGAAGCGCTCGCGCTGGCGGCCGAAATCGGCTACCCGCTCGTCGTGCGTCCGTCGTACGTGCTCGGTGGCCGCGCGATGGAAATCGTCCACGAGCCGCGCGACCTCGAGCGCTACATGCGCGAGGCCGTGAAGGTGTCGAACGATTCGCCGGTGCTGCTCGACCGCTTCCTGAACGACGCGATCGAATGCGACGTCGACTGCATCTGCGACGGCGAGTCGGTGTTCATCGGCGGCGTGATGGAGCACATCGAGCAGGCGGGCGTCCACTCGGGCGACTCGGCATGCTCGCTGCCGCCGTACTCGCTGTCGAAGGAAACCGTGGCCGAGCTGAAGCGCCAGACGGGCGCGATGGCGAAGGCGCTGAACGTGGTCGGCCTGATGAACGTGCAGTTCGCGATCCAGCAGGTGCCGCAGGCGGACGGTTCGAAGCAGGACATCATCTACGTGCTCGAAGTGAACCCGCGCGCGTCGCGCACGGTGCCGTACGTGTCGAAGGCGACCAGCCTGCCGCTCGCGAAGATCGCGGCGCGCGCGATGGTCGGCCAGAAGCTCGCGCAGCAGGGCGTGACGAAGGAAGTCGAGCCGCCGTACTTCAGCGTGAAGGAAGCGGTGTTCCCGTTCGTCAAGTTCCCGACCGTCGATCCGGTCCTCGGGCCTGAAATGCGTTCGACCGGCGAAGTGATGGGCGTCGGCCAGACCTTCGGCGAAGCGCTGTTCAAGTCGCAGCTCGCGGCCGGTTCGCGCCTGCCGGAGTCGGGCACGGTGCTGCTCACCGTGATGGATGCCGACAAGCCGAAGGCGGTCGAAGTCGCGCGCATGCTGCACGACCTCGGCTACCCGATCGTCGCGACCAAGGGCACGGCTGCCGCGATCGAAGCGGCCGGCGTGCCGGTGAAGGTCGTGAACAAGGTGAAGGACGGCCGTCCGCACATCGTCGACATGATCAAGAACGGCGAGATCGCACTCGTGTTCACGACGGTCGACGAGACGCGCCAGGCGATCGCCGATTCGCGTTCGATCCGCATGAGCGCGCAGGCGCACAAGGTCACGTACTACACGACGATGTCCGGCGCGCGCGCGGCCGTCGAAGGCCTGCGCTACCTGAAGGATCTGGAAGTCTATGATTTACAAGGTCTTCACGCTCGCCTAAACTAAGCAGTCAGTTACCTGTCGAAGCAACACGTGCCGCGATTAAGCGGTGTTTCCGGTTCACCGGAAATACGTTTAATCGCGGTGATTTTTTTTATAGCCGTTTTTAGCGATTGAGCCGTTTATGAGCACCATTCCGTTGACAAAGCGTGGCGCAGAGCAACTGCGCGATGAATTGCAGCGCCTCAAGTCCGTCGAGCGGCCGGCCGTGATCAACGCGATCGCGGAGGCCCGCGCACAGGGCGATCTGTCCGAAAACGCGGAATACGACGCTGCGAAAGAAAAACAGGGCTTCATCGAGGGTCGCATCGCGGAAATCGAATCGAAGCTGTCGGCCGCGCAGGTCATCGATCCCACCGTGCTCGACGCCGAAGGCCGCGTGGTCTTCGCATCGACGGTCGAACTCGAGGATCTCGAGTCCGGCGACACCGTCAAGTACCAGATCGTCGGCGACGACGAAGCCGATATCGATCACGGCCTGATCTCGGTCAGCTCGCCGATCGCGCGCGCGCTGATCGGCAAGTCCGAAGGCGACGTCGCGGCCGTGCAGGCGCCGAGCGGCGTGCGCGAGTACGAAATCATCTCGGTCAGCTATATCTGAAGCGGGGCGACGTGATGCCGCATCGCGTGTTCCGCCTGCTGTCGGCCGTGTGGGTCGGCAGCCTGCTGACGATCGGGTATGCGGTCGCGCCCGTGCTGTTCAGGACGCTGGAGCGGATGACGGCCGGCTCGGTCGCCGCCCAGCTGTTCCGCATCGAGGCGATCCTCGGTGTCGTATGCGGCGTGCTGCTGCTCGCGCTGTCGAACCAGCAGGTGCGGCGCGGCAGCGGCGATTATCGTCGCGTGCGCTGGATCGTCGCGGCGATGGTCGCGTGCGTGCTGGTCGGGTATTTTGCGTTGCAGCCGTTCATGAACGCGCTGCGGGTGGCCGCGATGGAGGCGGGCACCGATATCGCGAACTCGCCGTATGCGAGCCGCTTCGGGATGCTGCACGGCGTCTCGAGCCTGTTCTATCTCGTCGAGAGCGTGCTGGGGCTGATGCTGATCTGGCGTCTGCCGGCGCAAGACGCCTGAATGGCGTGAGCGCCGCGCGGGCAACGCGGCACGGGGTGCCCCGTGCCGCGCGGCGGGATTACTTGCCCTGGTGCGGCCGCTTCGTGCTGGCCTGACGCTTTTTCGCGCGCTTCACCGTGCCGCCTGCCGTCACGCGCTCGTTGCCGCGCACCGTGACTTTCACAGGCCGCGGACGGCGCACGGGGCTCGCGTTCGGCGACACCTTGACGACCTT
Source organism: Burkholderia sp. SCN-KJ (assembly GCF_024656005.1). Classification (NCBI taxonomy): domain Bacteria; kingdom Pseudomonadati; phylum Pseudomonadota; class Betaproteobacteria; order Burkholderiales; family Burkholderiaceae; genus Burkholderia; species Burkholderia sp. SCN-KJ. Next base: position 71,962 of record NZ_JANKOG010000025.1, on the reverse strand, counting down.
GACGGTGCGCGGTGCACGGCCTTTCTTGTCGTCGACGGCTTCGGCCGCGCTCGGCAGCGCGCCGGCACGACGGCCGCGGGCCGGGGCCGCCACGGCAGCCTCGGGCTTCCAGATCACCAGCAGCTTGCCGATATGCTGGATCGGCGCCGCGTTCAGGCGGTCGCAGATCTCGTCGTAAATGGCGACGCGCTCGTCGCGCTCGTCACCGAACACACGGATCTTGATCAACTGGTGCGCAGCGAGGTGCACCTTGATTTCCTTCAGCACGGCGTCGGTGAGCCCCTCGGCGCCGATCAGCACGACGGGCTTGAGCGCATGGGCCTGGGAGCGCAGCGCGGAGCGCTCGGCGGGGGAAAGCGAAAGGGCGGGCATGGAAATGTCGAAATCTAAATAGGGGCGCGCTGCGTCAGAAGCGAATCGCGGGAAGTTACCGCATCAGCCGCGCGCCGAAACCACGTAAAATCGCGGCTTGGGCCCGGAAGGGGCCGCAGCCGCGCGAAGAAGACGCGTATTATCCGCCAAAAGCACGGCTTCACGAAGCAAATAGCAGCAATCTCTCTCTCGAATGGCAAAAAACCGCTTTAACCAGCACTGGCTGCACGACCACATCAACGACCCGTACGTCAAAATGGCGCAGCGGGAGGGCTATCGCGCGCGCGCCGCGTACAAGCTGAAGGAAATCGACGAGCAGGACAAGCTGATCCGTCCGGGCCAGGTGATCGTCGACCTCGGCGCGACGCCGGGCAGCTGGAGCCAGTATGCCCGCAACAAGCTCGCGCAGGGCAAGAAGCGCGACGCGGAGCGCGAAGGCGGCATCGACGGCACGATCGTGGCGCTCGACATCCTGCCGATGGAGCCGATCGCCGACGTCCACTTCCTGCAGGGCGACTTCCGCGAGGACGAGGTCCTCCACCGGCTCGAAGAAGTGCTCGAAGGTCGCGCGGTGGACCTTGTTATTTCCGACATGGCCCCCAACCTCTCCGGCGTGGCCTCGGCGGACGCGGCGCGCATCGAGCATCTGTGCGATCTGGCGCTCGAATTCGCGCAGAATCATCTGAAGCCGGACGGTGCGCTGCTCGTGAAGTGTTTTCACGGCAGCGGCTACAGCCAGATCGTCGAAAAGTTCAAACAGCAGTTTAAGACTGTCGCGCCGCGCAAGCCGAAGGCGTCCCGCGACAAATCGTCCGAAACGTTCATTTTGGGTCGGCATCTGAAGCATCCGCGCTGACGCGCAGCGGCGTGCCGCAAACGGGCTCCGGCCCTTGCCAGACAAGCGAAGCGCTATCGCGGCGGTTGTCAATCCTTATGGCAGGGGTGGTCGGACTGGATTAGAATGACCGAGGAGCGCTGCAAGGAAAATGTAGGCGCTCGTCTACGAGTGAAGGAGTGGTGCTTTGAACAACAATATGTTTTCGAAGGCAGCAGTGTGGCTGGTGATCGCACTGGTGCTGTTTACGGTGTTCAAGCAGTTCGACAAGCCCCGCGTCCAGGAAGGTGTGTCCTATTCGCAGTTCATGGACGACGCCAAGAACGGCAAGGTCAAGAACGTCATCGTTCAGGGGCGCAACCTCACCGTCACTCCGGCTGATGGCCAGAAATACCAGATCGTGTCGCCCGGCGACATCTGGATGGTCGGCGATCTGATGAAGTACGGCGTGCAGGTCAGCGGCAAGGCCGACGACGAGCCGAACGCGCTGATGTCCGCGCTGTACTATCTCGGGCCGACGATCCTGATCATCGTGTTCTGGTTCTACATGATGAGGCAGATGCAGGGAGGCGGCAAAGGCGGCGCATTCTCGTTCGGGAAATCGCGTGCGCGGCTGATCGACGAGAACAACAACGCGGTGAACTTCTCCGACGTCGCGGGCTGCGACGAAGCGAAGGAAGAAGTGTCCGAGCTCGTCGACTTCCTGCGCGACCCGCAGAAATTCCAGAAGCTGGGCGGTCGCATTCCGCGCGGCGTGCTGCTCGTCGGCCCTCCGGGTACCGGCAAGACGCTGCTCGCCCGCGCGATCGCCGGTGAAGCGAAGGTGCCGTTCTTCAGCATCTCGGGTTCCGACTTCGTCGAAATGTTCGTCGGCGTCGGCGCGGCCCGTGTGCGCGACATGTTCGAGCAGGCGAAGAAGCACGCACCGTGCATCGTGTTCATCGACGAAATCGACGCGGTCGGCCGTCATCGCGGCGCCGGCATGGGCGGCGGCAACGACGAGCGCGAGCAGACGCTGAACCAGATGCTGGTCGAGATGGACGGCTTCGAAGCGAACTCGGGCGTGATCGTGATCGCCGCGACCAACCGTTCCGACGTGCTCGACAAGGCGCTGCTGCGTCCGGGCCGTTTCGACCGCCAGGTCTATGTCGGCCTGCCGGACATCCGCGGCCGCGAGCAGATCATGCGCGTGCACCTGCGCAAGGTGCCGATCGCGAACGACGTCGACGCAGCGGTGATCGCGCGCGGCACGCCGGGCTTCTCGGGCGCCGATCTCGCGAACCTCGTGAACGAAGCGGCGCTGTTCGCCGCCCGCCGCGGCAAGCGCATCGTCGAGATGCAGGATTTCGAGGACGCGAAGGACAAGATCTTCATGGGTCCGGAGCGCAAGTCGGCGGTGATTCGCGAGGAAGCGAAGCGCGCGACGGCTTACCACGAGTCGGGCCACGCGGTGATCGCGAAGCTGCTGCCGAAGGCCGATCCGGTACACAAGGTCACGATCATCCCGCGCGGTCGCGCGCTGGGCGTCACGTGGCAGCTGCCGGAGCATGACAACGAGACGTATTCGAAGGATTACCTGCTCGACCGCCTGGCGATCCTGTTCGGCGGCCGCGTGGCCGAGGAGCTGTTCCTGAACCTGATCAGCACCGGCGCGTCGGACGACTTCAACAAGGCGACGCAGACGGCACGCGCGATGGTGGCCCGTTTCGGCATGACCGACGCGCTCGGGCCGATGGTCTACGTCGACGACGAGAGCGACAACGGCCCGTTCGGTCGCGGCTTCACGCGCACGATCTCGGAAGCGACGCAGCAGAAGGTCGACGGCGAAATCCGCCGCGTGCTCGACGAACAGTACGGCCTTGCACGTCGCCTGCTCGAAGAGAACCGCGACAAGGTGGAGGCAATGACGGCCGCGCTGATGGAGTGGGAAACGATCGACGCCGATCAGATCAACGACATCATGGAAGGGCGTCCGCCGCGTTCGCCGAAGAGCTCGCCGGCTGTCGGCGGCGATTCGTCGGGCGGCGGCACCACCGCCGAAGTGAAGCCCGGCAACGCGCCGGCGCCTGCTTCGCCGGCCTGACCTTCGCCGTAGCACCGTTCACGGGCTGGTGTGGCTTCACACCGGCCCGTTTTGCATTCGTCAACGCCTCCCGCCCGTGTCCGATTCCGCTGTTTCCGCATCTATTCCCGCGCCGCTCCAGTGCGGCCGTTTCTCGCTGACGTTCGAGCGCCCGCTCGTGATGGGCATTCTGAACGCCACCCCCGATTCGTTCTCCGACGGCGGCCGCTTCCTCGCGCGCGACGATGCGCTGCGCCAGGCCGAGCGGATGATCGCCGAAGGCGTTGACCTGATCGACATCGGCGGCGAGTCGACGCGCCCCGGCGCGCCGCCCGTGCCGCTCGACGAGGAACTCGCGCGCGTGATCCCGCTGGTCGAAGCGTTGCGGCCGCTGAACGTGCCGCTGTCGATCGACACCTACAAGCCGGCCGTGATGCGCGCGGCGCTCGCCGCCGGCGCGGACCTGATCAACGACATCTGGGGTTTCCGTCAGCCGGGCGCGATCGATGCGGTGCGCGAGGGTAACAGCGGGCTGTGCGCGATGCACATGCTCGGCGAGCCGCAGACGATGCAGGTCGGCGAGCCCGATTACGGCGACGTCGTGAGCGACGTGCGCGATTTTCTCGCCGCGCGCGCGCAGGCGCTGCGCGACGCGGGCGTCGCGCCGGAACGGATCTGCGTCGATCCGGGCTTCGGGTTCGGCAAGGCGGTGGTCGACGACAACTACGCGCTGCTGGCCGCGTTGCCGGACACGGCGCCGGCGCGGCCCGACGGGCGCGCGTATCCCATTCTCGCGGGCATGTCGCGCAAGTCGATGCTCGGCGCGGTGATTGGTGGCAAGCCGCCGATGGAGCGCGTCGCGGCGAGCGTGGCGGCCGCGTTGTGCGCGGTCGGGCGGGGTGCGGCGATCGTGCGCGTGCACGACGTCGCGGCGACGGTCGATGCGTTGAAGGTCTGGAACGCCGTGCGCGAAGCCGCGCGGCAACGATAAGTCAGAAATCAGAAAGACGAAGGAGGAAGGTTCGCCATGGGACGTCGATATTTCGGCACGGACGGCATTCGCGGCACGGTGGGCGAGGCGCCCATCACGCCTGATTTCGTGTTGCGTCTCGGCTATGCAGCCGGCAAGGTACTGGCCGGTGCGGCCGACGTCGCGGCCGGTGCACGGCCGACGGTACTGATCGGCAAGGACACGCGCGTGTCGGGCTACATGCTCGAGGCCGCGCTCGAGGCCGGCTTCTCGGCGGCCGGCGTCGACGTGATGCTGGCCGGCCCGATGCCGACGCCGGGCGTCGCGTATCTCACGCGCGCGCTGCGCCTGTCGGCCGGCGTCGTGATCAGCGCATCGCACAACCCGTACCAGGACAACGGGATCAAGTTCTTCTCCGCCGACGGCAACAAGCTGCCCGACGAAACCGAAGCCGAGATCGAGGCATGGCTCGACAAGCCGCTCGAATGCGCATCGTCGGACCGGCTCGGCAAGGCGCGCCGCCTCGACGATGCGGCCGGCCGCTACATCGAGTTCTGCAAGAGCACGTTCCCGGCCGCCTACGATCTGCGCGGGCTGAAGCTCGTGATCGACTGCGCGCACGGCGCCGCGTACCAGATCGCGCCGCACGTGTTCCACGAGCTCGGCGCGGACGTGATCCCGGTCGGCGTCGCGCCGAACGGCTTCAACATCAACGATGGGGTCGGCGCGACGGCGCCCGACGCGCTGATGCGCGCGGTGCGGGCGAACCATGCGGACCTCGGCATCGCGCTCGACGGCGATGCGGACCGCCTGCAGGTCGTCGATTCGACCGGCCGGCTGTACAACGGCGACGAGCTGCTCTACGTGCTTGTGAAGGACCGCATCGCGACCGCCGGCAAGGTCGACGGCGCGGTCGGCACGCTGATGACGAACCTCGCGGTCGAAGTCGCGCTGCAGCGTGAGGGCGTCGAGTTCGTGCGCGCGGCGGTCGGCGACCGCTACGTGCTCGAACAGTTGCGCGAGCGCGGCTGGCAGCTCGGCGCGGAAGGCTCGGGCCACATCCTGTCGCTCGACCGCCATTCGACCGGCGACGGCATCGTGTCGGCGCTGCTCGTGCTGGCCGCGCTCAAGCGCAGCGGCCGCACGCTTGCGCAGATGCTCGACGGCGTCACGCTGTTCCCGCAGAAGCTGATCAACGTGCGGATGAAGCCGGGTGCCGACTGGAAGGGCAACGCATCGATTCGCGCGGCGATCGACGCGGCCGAAGGCGCGCTGGCCGGTCACGGCCGCGTGCTGATCCGCGCGTCGGGCACCGAGCCCGTGCTGCGCGTGATGGTCGAGGCACGGCATGCGGCCGACGCGACGCGTCACGCGGAAGCGATCGCCGACGCGGTGCGCGCGGCGACGGCCTGAACCGGCTCGGCGACGGCGCGCGACGGTCCGGCCGTATGCGCGCCGCCGCTCCGGTGATTCGACATGCGGCGCCTGCGGGCGCCGCAATTCGTCAGACGCAAAGGTTTGCGCTATTAAATAGAAGGCGCTTTCGACGCGGATTTCGTCTGATCAAACACACACTCCGACCCTGAATCGCGACAGCCGCGGCAAGGGGCTTTCCGACCGGCGTGCGCTGCGATACGATCCGCTCGCACCCCGCATCGGCGGGTACCAATCTACCTCTTCCCGACCGGCAATTCTTGCCGCCAACCCCGCCGCGCCGCGCTTGTGCGGCTGCCCGAACCGGGCCCGCTACACCCTTTCAACCAGTCATGTTACTGTCACGCCAGTTTCATCGATTGTCACATTATCGTCATGAGGAGCCCCTAACCTTCGCGGTGCCGTAGTCATCCGCTCACACACTGGAGGTCTCATGAAATTGATGCAAACCGCGATTGCCGGCCTGGCTGGCGCGCTTTTCGCAGTCGCCGCGCAAGCTGCCGACATCACGGGCGCAGGCAGCACGTTCGCGATGCCGATCTATACGAAATGGGCTGCGGACTACCAGCAGTCCGGCGGCGCGAAGGTGAACTACCAGGGTATCGGCTCGTCGGGCGGCCTGAAGCAGATCGTCGCGAAGACGGTCGATTTTGCCGGTTCGGACGCGCCGCTGAAGGATGAAGAGCTCGCGAAGGAAGGCCTGTTCCAGTTCCCGACGGTGGTCGGCGGCGTGGTGCCGGTGATCAACGTGCCGGGCGTGAAGGCCGGCGAACTGACGCTGTCGGGCCCGGTGCTCGGCGACATCTATCTCGGCAAGATCAAGAAGTGGAACGACCCGGCGATCGCCGCGCTGAACCCGAAGGTCAAGCTGCCGGATACGGACATCGCGGTCGTTCGCCGCGCTGACGGCTCGGGCACGAGCTTCATCTGGACGAACTACCTGTCGAAGGTCAACGACGAATGGAAGTCGAAGATCGGCGAAGGCACGACGGTCAACTGGCCGACGGGTACGGGCGGCAAGGGCAACGACGGCGTCGCGGCGTTCGTGCAGCGCCTGCCGGGCGCGATCGGCTACGTCGAGTGGGCGTACGCGAAGAAGAACAACATGATCTACACGGCCCTGAAGAACTCGACGGGCACGGTGGTCGAGCCGAAGACCGAAACGTTCAAGGCCGCTGCCGCGGGCGCGAACTGGTCGAAGTCGTTCTACCAGATCCTGACGAACCAGCCGGGCAAGGAAGCATGGCCGGTCGTCGGCGCGACGTTCGTGCTGCTGCACGCGAAGCAGGACAAGCCGGAGCAGGGCGCCGAAACGCTGAAGTTCTTCAGCTGGGCGTTCAAGAACGGCGAGAAGGCCGCCGACAGCCTCGACTACATCTCGCTGCCGGCATCGGTCGAGACGGAAATCCGCAAGCAGTGGAAGACGAAGGTGACGGACGCATCGGGCAAGCCGGTCGCCGCAGAGTAAGCCATCCAGCGGTTCGCTGCCCGGTCGTGCCGGCCGGGCAGTGTGTGCGGTAAGGCCGGGCGTTACGGCGCCCGGCAATCGAGAACAGGCGCCCATGTCTGATATTTCCTACACGTCCTCCCGGCCCGATGCCGCGCAGCAACGCGCGCCGAGCCGTCTCGGAGACGTTCTGTTCGGCGGCCTCGCCCGGCTCGCCGCGATCGTGACCCTGCTGCTGCTGGGCGGGATCATCGTTTCCCTCATCATTGCGTCGCTGCCGACCATCCAGAAGTTCGGCCTCGGCTTCCTGTGGCAATCCGAGTGGGATCCGAACTCGGATGTCTACGGCGCAGTCGTGCCGATCTACGGCACGATCGTGACGTCGTTGATTGCACTCGTCATCGCGGTGCCGGTCAGCTTCGGCATCGCGCTGTTCCTCACCGAACTGTCGCCCGTGTGGCTGCGCCGCCCGCTCGGCATCGCGATCGAGCTGCTCGCCGCGATTCCGTCGATCGTGTACGGCATGTGGGGCCTGCTTGTGTTCGCGCCGATCTTCGCCGAATACTTCCAGAAACCGATCGGCCGTCTGTTCAAGGACGTGTGGGTGCTCGGTCCGCTGACGGCCGGCGCGCCGATCGGCATCGGCATTCTCGCGGCCGGCGTGATCCTCGCGATCATGATCATCCCGTACATCGCATCGGTGATGCGCGACGTGTTCGAAGTCACGCCCGTGCTGCTGAAGGAATCGGCGTACGGGATCGGCTGCACGACGTGGGAAGTGATGTGGAAGGTGGTGCTGCCCTATACGAAGACCGGCGTGATCGGCGGCGTGATGCTCGGCCTTGGCCGCGCGCTCGGCGAAACGATGGCCGTGACCTTCGTGATCGGCAACACGAACCTGCTCGACAGCGTGTCGCTGTTCGCGCCGGGCAACAGCATCACGTCGGCGCTCGCGAACGAATTCGCGGAAGCGCAACCGGGCCTGCATACGTCCGCCCTGATGGAGCTGGGCCTGATCCTGTTCGTGATCACGTTCATCGTGCTGTCCATCTCCAAACTGCTGCTGCTTCGTCTCGAGAAGGGAGAGGGCAAGAAATGAGCGAGCCCATCATGAATTTCCCGGGGCCGAACGGCGCCGCGCTCGACGCGATGCGCAACCGCCTGCAGCGCAAGCGCAAGGTGACCAACGCGATCGCGCTGACCGCGTCGCTCGCCGCGATGGCATTCGGCCTGCTGTGGCTCGTGTGGATTCTCTACACGACGGTGCATCTCGGCGTCGGCGGCCTGTCGCTGCAACTGTTCACCGAATCGACGCCGGCACCGAACACCGAAGGCGGCGGCCTGGCGAACGCGATCGTCGGCAGCCTGCTGCTGTGCGGTTTCGGCACGCTGGTCGGCACGCCGATCGGCATCCTCGCGGGCGTCTATCTCGCCGAATACGGCCAGAAGAACCTGCTGGCGAGCACGATCCGCTTCATCAACGACATCCTGCTGTCGGCACCGTCGATCGTGATCGGCCTGTTCGTGTACGCGATCGTCGTCGCGAAGTCGGGGCGCTTCTCGGGCTGGGCCGGCGTGATCGCGCTCGCGCTGCTGCAGATCCCGATCGTGATCCGCACGACCGAGAACATGCTGAAGCTCGTGCCGAACGCGCTGCGCGAAGCAGCCGTCGCGCTCGGCACGCCGAAGTGGCGCATGGTGCTGAAGATCACGCTGCGCGCGTCGGTCGGCGGGATCGTGACGGGCGTGCTGCTCGCGGTCGCGCGGATCGCCGGCGAAACGGCGCCGCTGCTGTTCACGGCCCTGTCGAACCAGTTCTTCTCGGTCGACATGAGCCAGCCGATGGCCAACCTGCCCGTCACGATCTACAAGTTCGCGATGAGCCCGTTCGCCGAATGGCAGTCGCTCGCATGGGCGGGCGTGTTCCTGATCACGCTCGGGGTGCTCGGACTCAACATCCTGGCGCGCTCGATCTTCTCGAAAAAGTAACGGCGGAGCAATCCGATGAATATGGCAGAAAGCCACCTGAATCCCGTCGAGCGCACCGCTGCGCCCGCCGGCACGCACGATGCGGCGCATGGCCGTCCGCTGGCGCCGCTGAACGCGAAGATCGAGGTCAACAACCTCAACTTCTTCTACAACAAGTTCCACGCGCTGAAGAACATCAACCTGCGCATTCCCGAAGGGAAGGTGACGGCGTTCATCGGCCCGTCGGGCTGCGGCAAGTCGACGCTGTTGCGCACGTTCAACAAGATGTTCGCGCTCTATCCGGAGCAGCGCGCCGAAGGCGAAATCCTGATGGACGGCGAGAACCTGCTGACCACCAAGCGCGACATCTCGCTGCTGCGTGCGCGGATCGGCATGGTGTTCCAGAAGCCGACCCCGTTCCCGATGTCGATCTACGACAACATCGCGTTCGGCGTGAAGATGTTCGAAAAGCTCACGCGCTCGGAGATGGACGATCGCGTCGAGTGGGCGCTGACGAAGGCCGCGCTGTGGAACGAAGTGAAGGACAAGCTGAGCCAGAGCGGCTACGGTCTGTCGGGCGGCCAGCAGCAGCGTCTGTGCATCGCGCGCGGCATCGCGATCCGTCCGGAAGTGCTGCTGCTCGACGAGCCGTGCTCGGCGCTCGACCCGATCTCGACGGGCCGCATCGAGGAATTGATCGCGGAGCTGAAGAGCGACTACACGGTCGTGATCGTCACGCACAACATGCAGCAGGCCGCGCGCTGCTCGGACTTCACGGCCTACATGTACCTGGGCGAGCTGATCGAATTCGGCGAAACCGAAAAGATCTTCATCAAGCCGGTGCGCAAGGAAACGGAAGACTACATCACCGGCCGTTTCGGCTGATGACGGAGAATCACAACCATGTCGGATAAACATCTGTCGAGCCAGTTCGACGCGGACCTGAATGCCGTGTCGTCGAAAGTGCTGGAAATGGGCGGGCTCGTCGAGTCGCAGATCGTCGGCGCGATGCATGCGCTGAACGAATTCGACCGCGATGCGGCCGAGAAGGTGATCGCGGCCGAGGAAACGCTGAACGCGATGGAAGTCGACATCGACCAGGAGTGCGGCAACATCATCGCGCGGAGGCAGCCGGCCGCGCGCGACCTGCGTCTTCTGATGTCGATTTCGAAAACGATTACGAACCTCGAGCGCGCCGGCGACGAGGCCGAGAAGATCGCGAAGCGCGTGCGCCGCCTGGTCGACGAACCGGCCGCGCGTGCGGTGAACATCGCCGAGATCAAGGTGTCGGGCGAGATGGCCGTAACGATCCTGCGCCGCGCGCTCGACGCGTTCGCGCGCCTCGATACGGTGGCGGCCGCGCAGATCGTCAAGGACGACAAGGAAATCGACCTCGAATTCCGCGCGTTCGTGCGCAAGCTCGTGTCGTACATGCAGGAAGATCCGCGCACGATCTCGGTCGGTCTCGAGTATCTGTTCATCGCGAAGGCGATCGAACGGATCGGCGACCACGCGAAGAACATCGCCGAATTCATCATCTACATCGTGAAGGGCACCGACGTGCGGCACCAGCCGCGCGACACGCTCGATCGCGAAGCCAACAGTTAATCGACTCCGTATAGGAAGAACAGAGGTGCCGATGCCCAGCAACATTCTCGTCGTCGAAGATGAGCCAGCGATTTCCGAACTGATCTCGGTGAATCTCCAGCATGCCGGTCACTGCCCGATCCGCGCGTACAACGCGGAGCAGGCGCAGAACCTGATCAGCGACGTGCTGCCCGATCTCGTGCTGCTCGACTGGATGCTGCCGGGCAAGTCCGGCATCGCGTTCGCGCGCGACCTGCGCAACAACGAACGGACCAAGCACATCCCGATCATCATGCTGACCGCGCGCGGCGACGAGCAGGACAAGGTGCTCGGCCTCGAGATCGGCGCGGACGACTACGTGACGAAGCCGTTTTCGCCGAAGGAGCTGATGGCGCGCATCAAGGCCGTGCTGCGCCGCCGCGCGCCGCAGCTGACCGAGGACGTCGTGTCGATCAACGGGCTGCGCCTCGATCCGGCCACGCATCGGGTCGCCGCGCACGGCGACGGCAGCGAGATCAAGCTCGATCTCGGCCCGACCGAATTCCGCCTGCTGCATTTCTTCATGACGCATCCGGAGCGCGTGCATAGCCGCACGCAACTGCTCGACCAGGTCTGGGGCGATCATGTGTTCGTCGAGGAACGCACCGTCGACGTCCATATCAAACGATTGCGCGCGGCCTTGAAACCGGCCGGCTGCGATGCGATGATCGAGACCGTGCGCGGCAGCGGCTACCGGCTCGCCAAGCACGCGTAACGTATCCGGGCATGCCGTGTGCCGCGGCATGCCGTTCATTCTTTCGGACGCTGAATCATGAACATCATCTGGGCGCGCTTTCTGGTGTCGCTCGTGCTGCTCGTGCTGATCAGCGTATTGGTCGGCGTATTCGCCGGCCCGACCGCGGCCCTCGGGTTCGCGGCCGTGATGCTGGTCGCGCAGGGCTTCTTCAGCACCTTCCATACGCAACGCCTGTGGCGTCTGCTCGATGCGCCCGTCTATGGCGAGGTGCCGAGCGCACCGGGCATCTGGGGCGAAATCTACTACCGGCTGCACAAGCTCGCGAAGCAGTGGCATGCGCAGGTGCGCCAGGTCGAGCAGCAGCATTCGCGCTTCATCCAGGCGATCCAGGCGTCGCCGAACGGCGTCGCGATGCTCGACGACCATGACCAGATCGAGTGGTGCAACGCGATCGCCGAGGTGCACTTCGGCCTCGATGCGAAGCGCGACCTGCGCCAGCACATCACGAACCTGGTTCGTCATCCGGAGTTCGTCCGTTACCTGAACGCGCAGCATTACGACGAGACGCTCGTGATGCGCGGGATGGGCGACTCGCGGCAGAACGTGCTGGAAGTGCAGGTGTTCCCGTACGGCGAGAACCGCAAGCTGCTGCTCACGCAGGACATCACGGAGCTCGAGCGGACCGACGCGATGCGGCGCGACTTCGTCGCGAACGTGTCGCACGAACTGAAGACGCCGCTCACCGTGCTGTCGGGCTTCCTCGAGACGATGCGCGAACTGCCGCTGAACGAGGAAGATCGCGCGCGCTATCTCGAGATGATGGAGCAGCAGGCGTCGCGGATGCGGCACATCGTCACCGACCTGCTGGTGCTCGCGAAGCTCGAGGGCGAAAGCAAGCCGCCGATGGATCACGCGATCGACATGCGTGCCGTGTTCGATCATCTGAAGGAGGATGCGCAGACGCTGTCGAACGGGCATCACGAGATCGCGTTCGCGATCGACGAGACGCTCGGCGTCACAGGCGCGCAGACCGAAGTGTTCAGCGCGTTCGCGAATCTCGTGACCAACGCGATTCGCTATACGCCGGACGGCGGCAAGATTTTCGTGTCGTGGCGGCGCGAGGGCGCGCAGGGCGTGTTCTCCGTCACCGACAGCGGCTTCGGCATTCCGGCCGCCGACCTGCCGCGGCTGACCGAACGCTTCTACCGCGTCGACCGCAGCCGCTCGCGCGATACGGGCGGCACGGGGCTCGGTCTCGCGATCGTCAAGCACGTGCTGCAGCGGCACGACTCGCACTTGTACGTGCAGAGCGAGGAAGGGCGCGGCAGCACGTTCACCGCGCGCTTCCCGGGCTCGCGGATCATCGCGATCCGGCCGGCGGCGTTCGAGGCGTGAGCGCGTCACGCGAAGCGGCGCCTCACGTCGGCACCCCGGCGGAATGAAAAAAGCACAGCCCTCGGGCTGTGCTTTTTCGTTTGGTGCGCGGCACGCGAAACCGTGCGCCGTGTGCCTACGAACAGAACTTCGCGAGCAGCCCGAGCTGTGCGTTGCGGATCGTCTTGCCCGCGCGCCGCCGGCGGTAGTGGCCGTCGCTGAGCATCTGCCAGGCCGACTGGTTGTCGCCGAGGCAGACCGACAGCCCTTCGGCGATCACGCGGCGCTTCAGCTTGCGCTCGCGGATCGGGAACGCGACTTCGACGCGGCGGAACAGGTTGCGGTCCATCCAGTCGGCGCTCGACAGATACACGTCCTCGGCGCCGCCCGCGTGGAAATAGTAGATGCGGTGGTGTTCGAGGAAGCGCCCGACGATCGAGCGCACGGTGATGTTGTCCGACAGCCCCGGCACGCCGGGCTTCAGCGCGCACACGCCGCGCACGATCAGGTCGACCTTCACGCCGGCCTGCGACGCTTCGTACAGCGCGGCGATCACCGACGGCTCCAGCAGCGCGTTCATCTTCGCGACCACGCGCGCGCGCTTGCCGGCGCGTGCATTGTCGATCTCCGCGCGGATCGATTCGATGATGCGCGGATGCAGCGTGAACGGCGACTGCCACAGCTCGTGCAGCGTGAGTTCGCCGCCGATCCCGGTCAGCTGCTGGAACACGTGGTGGACGTCCTCACAGATCTTCTGGTCGGCCGTCATCAGCCCGAAGTCGGTGTAGAGGCGGGCGGTGCGCGGATGATAGTTGCCGGTGCCGAGGTGCACGTAGCGGCGCAGCGACGCGTTGCCGTTCTGCACGACGCGCCGCACGATCAGCATCATCTTCGCGTGGCATTTGTGGCCGACCACGCCGTACACGACGTGCGCGCCGACGGCTTCGAGCTGCGACGCCCAGTTGATGTTGGTTTCCTCGTCGAAGCGCGCGAGCAGCTCGACGACGACGGTCACTTCCTTGCCGTTGCGCGCGGCTTCCATCAGTGCGTCCATCAGCGGCGAATCGGTGCCGGTGCGGTAGATCGTCTGCTTGATCGCGACGACGCTCGGGTCCTTCGCGGCCTGCTGCAGCAGTTCGAGCACCGGCTGGAAGCTTTCGTACGGGTGGTGCAGCAGGATGTCGCCGTCGTCGATCGCGTCGAACATCGTCGGCGCGTTCGCGATCGCGGGCGGGATCGATGCGGTGAACGGCGCGAACTTCAGGTCGGGTCGATCGACGAGATCGGGGATCTGCATCAGCCGCACGAGGTTCACGGAGCCGGACACGCGGTAGCAGTCCTTCTCGCCGAGCAGGCTTTCCTCGAGCAGGCGTCGCACGATATGCGCGGGCGTATCGGCCGACACTTCGAGCCGTACCGCATTGCCGAGGTGGCGCGCGGGCAGTTCGCCCTGCAGCGCGACGCGCAGGTTGGTGATTTCGTCCTCGTCGACGAACAGCTCGCTGTTGCGCGTGATGCGGAACTGGTTGCAGCTCTTCACGACCAGTTGCGGGAACAGTTCGCCGACGAAGCGCTGCATGAACGAGCTGAGCAGCACGAAGCCGTGCTCGAAGCCCGACAGCGCCTGCGGCATGCGCACGACGCGCGGCAGCGCGCGCGGCGCCTGCACGATGCCCATCACCGCCTGGCGGCCGAACGCGTCGCGGCCTTCGAGCTCGACGACGAAGTTCAGGCTCTTGTTCAGCACGCGCGGGAACGGATGCGCGGGATCGAGGCCGATCGGCGTCAGCACCGGCAGCAGTTCGTCGAGGAAGTAGCGGCGCGCCCATTCGAGCTGCTCGTCGTTCCACGAGTCGCTCGCGTGGAAGTAGATGCCTTCCTGTTCGAGCGCGGGGAGCACGGTTTCGTGCAGCATCGTGTACTGGCGGTGCACGAGCCGCTGCGCGCGCTCGACGACGAGATCGTAGGCGTGCTGCAGCGACATGCCGTCGGGCGTCAGGGCGCCCGGGTTGTCGCGGATCTGTTCCTGGAGGCCGGCCATCCGGACCTCGAAGAACTCGTCGAGGTTGCTGCTGGTGATGCAGATGAAGCGCAGTCGCTCGAGCAACGGAATGTGCGGGTCGGCTGCCTGGGCCAGCACGCGCTCGTTGAAGCCGAGGATGCCGAGTTCACGATTGAGAAGCGGATAGCGGACGGACATCGGCAGAGTAGGGGGTGATTCGGGCGATGATTCGAAAGGACGCTCGGAAACTCTCACGGTACGATGACGTGCTGATGACAATAATGTATTTATATCGGGAAATTCTACGCTTGAACCGATTCGTCTCATAAATGTTTCGGCCATATACTTTCTACCCGAGTACATGCCCGTGAAGCGTGGCAATGGCAAGCGTTCCACGCTTAAAATATCGCCTTTGATTGATCGTCCAGCGAGGCCGGAGCGGCTGCCGCGGGCGAACGCGCACGGAGCCCCCTTCTGATGGTTACATCCCCCCACTTGCTGGCTGCCGTGGATCTCGGCTCGAACAGCTTCCGGCTGATCGTCGGGCGCGTCGAGGAAACGCCGGCGGGCAGCCAGATCTATCCCGTCGATGCGCTGCGCGAGCCGGTTCGACTGGCCGCGGGGCTGTCGAGCGACAAGATGCTCGATCGTGCGTCGCAGGAACGTGGCTGGGAGGCGCTCAAGCGGTTCGGCGAGCGCCTGCGCGATTTCCATCCCGATCATGTGCGCGCGGTGGCGACCAACACGCTACGCGTCGCGAAGAACGCGGGCGAATTCCTCGGCGAAGCCGAAGCGGCGCTCGGTTTTCCGATCGAAGTGATCGCGGGCCGCGAAGAGGCGCGCCTGATCTATGCAGGTGCCGCGCATTCGGTGCCGGCGAGCGCGGGCAAGCGGCTCGTCGTCGACATCGGCGGCGGCTCGACCGAATTCATCATCGGCTCGCACTACACGCCGCTCGTGATGGAGAGCCTCTACATCGGCTGTGTGAGCCATAGCCGGGCGTTCTTCCCGGCCGGCAACGTCGACGAATACACGATGCGGCAGGCCGAACTCGCGGCCAAGCGCGAGATCCAGATCATTTCCAGCGAGTACAAGAAGGCCGGATGGGACCAGGCGATCGGTTCGTCGGGCACCGCGCGCGCGCTCGCGGAACTCGTCGAGGCGAACGGCTTCAACGACGCCGGCATCACGCACGGCATTTCGCGCGGCGGGCTCGAACGCCTGAAGCGCGCGCTGATCAAGGCCGAGAACGTGAACCGGCTGAAGCTGATCGCGCTGAAGCCCGATCGCGTGCCGGTGCTTGCCGGCGGCCTCGCGATCATGCTCGCGGTATTCGAGGAACTGGGTGTCGACTACGTCGACACCACCGACGGCGCGCTGCGTCTCGGCGTGCTGTACGACCTGCTCGGCCGGGCCCAGCACGAGGACATGCGTGCGGTGACCGTCGAGGGTTTCACGCGCCGCTACGGCGTCGATCGCGCGCAGGCCGAGCGGATCGCCGCGCTGGCGGTGCGGTTCTACGACGAGCTCGAGGCGTCCGACGACGAAGAAGCGCGCGAGGAAGGCCGGATGTTCCTCGGCTGGGCCGCCGCGCTGCACGAGATCGGCCTGTCGATTTCGCACAGCTCGTATCACAAGCATTCCGCGTATATCGCCAGCAACGCCGACATGCCGGGCTTCTCGCGCACTGACCAGGCGCGCCTTGCCGCGCTCGTGCTCGGGCATGCGGGCAAGCTCGGCAAACTGTCGCAGGCGCGCGACGTCGAATGGCCGCTGCTGTTTTGCCTGCGGCTCGCCGCGCTGCTGTGCCGGCGCCGGACCGATGCCGGGCTGCCGGACATTTCCGTGTCGCAGATGAAGAAGGGCGGGTATGAAGTGCGCCTGCCGAGCGCCTGGGTCGAGCAGAACCCGTTGACCGACTACAGCCTCAGCCAGGAAGCGGCCGAGTGGGAGAAGGTCGGGATTCCGTATCGCGTGGTTTATACGGGCGCGTAACGAGACGCTACCGAGGGCGCGGCGCGCTCGCGCCGCTTGCCTCGCGGTGTGCTCAGTCGGAGCACACGATCGCGGTCAGGAACGGGAACGCCTGCTTGACGGTTGCGTCGCTGCCGGCATTGCGAACGGCCTGTTCGACTGCACTCTTCGTGCCGCGTACCACGACGCCGTACGCCCATTTGCCGATCGGCGTGCCGTCGCCCGGCTGGAAGATCGGATCGTTCGCCTGGTAGCCGAGCACGACGTAGACGCCGAAGCCGTAGGCGGTCAGCGGATGGTTCGTGCGGAACGCGTTCACCGAATTCGCTTCGACGTGCATCGGCTCCGACTGGATGTCGCCCGCCGCGAGCAGCGGTGCGACGAACTTGTGGCCGTTCGAATGGCAGTCGAGCGCGTCGTCGAGCGACTTGGCCGACGCGGCGCCGGACGCGCCGAGGGTGCCGAACGTGCCGATTGCGAGCAGCGCGCCGAGCAGGGCGGTCTTGAAAACGTGGTTTTTCATGCGCGGTTGCGGGTTGGGTCGCGGACATTATCGCGTGTTCCCGCAAGATTCGTGCGCGGGCTCTGCATGGGGCGGCAGCGGTTGAGAAGGCGCACGGCGGAGCAAACGAAAAAGGGCTGCAAGCGCGATGGCTTGCAACCCTTATCGTGTATCGTGGTCGGAGCGAAAGGATTCGAACCTTCGACCCTCTGATCCCAAATCAGATGCGCTACCAGGCTGCGCTACGCTCCGACGAGCCAAAGATTCTATCGTCTAATGGGTGGCCGGGTCAATCACGTTTTGCATACGGCGCACATCATCACGAACCGCTCGCGATTGGCGACAATTCGAAGTGTGATCGTCCGGCCCGCGGGTGGTCGGCCGAACCATTCGTCGAAGCATGGAGAGAGACATCATGATGAACCTGATCCTGTGGCGCCACGCCGAAGCAGAAGACTACGCGGCAAACGACCTCGCACGCCAGTTGACGGCCCGCGGGCGCAAGGAAGCGCAGGCCATGGCCAAATGGCTGCGCGGCCGGCTCGAGTCGAACAGCGTGATCCTCGCGAGCCCGGCGGCGCGCACCGTGCAGACGGTCGAGGCGCTGACCGACCAGTACCGGACCGTTGATGCGCTCGCGCCGGATGGCAGCGTCGACGACGTGCTGGCCGCCGCCGGCTGGCCCGACGGCATCGCGCCGACGGTCGTGATCGTCGGCCACCAGCCGACGCTCGGCAGCGTTGCGGCGCAATTGATCGCCGGCAGCGACGACAGCTGGAGCATCAAGAAGGGTGGCATCGTGTGGCTCGCGAGCCGCACGCGCGACGGCAACCGTCAGGCCGTGCTGCGCGCGGTATTGACGCCGGAGCTGGCCTGAAGGGGGTTTGCGGACTTTGATCATACGGTTTCGGAAGCTTTCTGCTAAAGTCAATTCGGCGACACGTCATTGAAAGGACACGGTCGTGCCACAGAACGGTAACGACCGGTTACTACATTGGCTGGCATGTCGTCCTATTCCTTACGACCAGGAAAGCCTAATGCGAGAACTGCCGACGCCTACGCTCCCTTTTGCCTCGCTTCCCCTCGACACGACGCGGCGTCACCTGCCGCGCGCTGCTGAAACCGTCACATCCGAGTACCGTCTGCGTGCCGCGTGGGCGCGCACGGAAGACGAACTGCGCGAGGCCCAACGCCTGCGCTACACCGTGTTCGCCGAAGAGATGGGCGCGCAGGTCAGCGGTCCGTCCGGTCTCGACGTCGATCCGTTCGACGCCTACTGCGACCACCTGCTGGTGCGCGATCTCGACACGCTGAAGGTGGTCGGTACGTACCGCGTGCTGCCGCCGCACGAGGCCGCGCGGGTCGGCCGCCTGTATGCCGAGGGCGAATTCGACCTGTCGCGCCTCACGCACCTGCGCGGCAAGATGGTCGAGGTCGGCCGCTCGTGCGTGCACAGCGACTACCGCAGCGGCGCCGTCATCATGGCGCTGTGGGGCGGTCTCGGCGCATACATGATGCAAAACGGCTACGAGACGATGCTCGGCTGCGCGAGCGTGTCGATGGCCGACGGCGGCCATTATGCGGCGAACCTGTATCAGTCGCTGCCGGCGAATTCGCTGACGGCGCCGGAATACCGCGCGTTCCCGCACACGGCGCTGCCGGTCGACGAACTGCAGACGGGCACCGTCGTCGCGCCGCCGCCGCTGATCAAGGGCTATCTGCGTCTCGGCGCGAAGATTTGCGGCGCGCCGGCGTGGGATCCCGATTTCAACTGCGCGGATTTCCTGACGCTGTTCCGGCTGTCGGACATCAACGCCCGCTACGCCCGGCACTTCCTGGGCTGAGCCATCCCGATCGCGGCGCGCTGCTCCAGGCGCGCGCAAGCGCACGCCGTCGCGCGGCAGGTTGTCGCGCGACGGCGTTCGACCATTCCGAGGATGTTGTCTTATCCGACCCTGTTAATTCGAGCGATATGCGCCGACCACCGTGCGGGTGGGCGCACGTTCGGAGCGGGCCCCGCGCACGGCGGCCCGGACGACACGGCGGGCTTGCCTAGTGCTTGCGCCGCCAGTCGAGCAGATGGTGTTCGGCCATCCAGTGATGGATCATCCCTTCGCCGCCATGGTTGCGCTTGTATTCGCGCGACTCGAAATAGGACAGGGCGACGAGCACCATCAGGCCGATGAACAGGCCGATCAGGCCGGCAATCTCTTCAGACGACATGGCTGCCTCCTTTCAACGGCACAGCGCCATGGATTCATATTAGGACACGCGCGGGACGATCCCTAACCCGGAATTCCGCTAGACTCGGCGCGGTCCTGGCGCGCGATGGGCGCGCCGTCTTACGGAGCCTTCCCGATGACCCGTTTCATGCTGGCCGTGCTGGCCGCGTCCATTCTTGCCGGCTGTGCCAGCGATCCCCGCCAGGCCCGTCGCGGCCACCCGCCGCAAGATCCGGCCGATTACCACGGTGTGCCGACCGACATGACGCCGCCGTCGATGCTCGGCGAGCCGGCGCCGTCGGCACCCGCAGCCGTGCAGTGACGATAGCGGCAGGCCTTCGCGGCCGTCAGGTGCCGGCCGCGGCTGCATCGGCGCCGATCCGCCGCGTCAGCGCCGGCAGGTAGCGCGCGAGCGTCGCGCCGCGCGCGACCATGAACAGCAGCAGCGCGAACCACAGCCCGTGATTGCCGAACGGGCCGACGGCCGCCAGCGTCGCGGCGATGAAGATCGCGAACGACGCGACCATCGCACGCATCAGCGATTGCGTCTGCGTCGCGCCGATGAACACGCCGTCGAGCAGGAATCCCCACACGGACACGATCGGCGAGACCGCCGCCCAGGGCAGGTAGCGCAGCGCGACCGCGCGGATCTCGGCCTGGTCGGTCAGCCGCGCGACGATCCAGCCGCCCGCGACCCAGTAGACGAGCGCGAACAGCAGCGCGCCGAGCGCGGACCACAGCAGCGTGACGCGCACGGCCTGCCGGAAGGCGGCGCGGTCGCGCGCGCCGGCGGCGGCGCCGACGAGCGCCTCGGCCGCATGCGCGAAACCGTCGAGTCCGTAGGCCATGAAGGTCTGGAAATTCAGTAGCAGTGCGTTGGCCGCGAGCGTCGCGTCGCCCTGTCTGGCGCCGAGATGCGCGAACCAGCCGAACGCGCCGAGCAGGCACAGCGTGCGCAGGAAGATGTCGCGATTGAGCGCGATCAGCCGCTTGAGTGCCGTACGGTCCGCGAGCGCCCGCGCGGCCAGTGGCGCGAGGCCGCGCGGCCGCAGCCGCCACAGCATCCAGGCGCCGAGCGCGAAGCCGCATGCGTCGGCGGTCGCGGTCGCCGCACCGATTCCGGCGATGCCCCAGCCGAAGCCGTACACGTAGAGCAGCACGGCCCCGATATTCACCGCGTTGATGAAGACCTGCGCGACGAGCGCAAGCCGCACGCGTTGCACGCCGAGCAGGTAGCCGAGCACGACGTAGTTGGCGAGCGCGAACGGCGCGCTCCAGATCCGTGCGTGGCCATAGGCCAGCGCCGTTGCGCGCACGGCCTCGCTGCCGCCCAGCGCGCTCAGCGCGAACGACAGCAGCGGCACCTGCAGCGCGAGCACAGCGGTGCCGAGCGCGAACGCGACGATCAGCGCGCGCAGCACGTTCAGCCGGATGCCGGCGGCGTCGCCGGCGCCGTGCGCCTGCGCGACGAGGCCGGTCGTGCCCATGCGCAGGAAGCCGAAGCCCCAGAACACGAAATTGAAGAACAGCCCGCCGAGTGCGACGCCGCCGAGATACTGCGCGCCGTCGAGGTGGCCGGCGACGGCCGTGTCGACCGCGCCGAGGATCGGCTGGGTCAGGTTCGCGAGGACGATCGGGAAGGCGAGCGCGAGGACGCGCCGGTGCGAGACGGTGGCCGACCCGGCGCCGGCCCCGTGCGGTAATGCGGATTCGGACATGGCGAACGCGTCAGGCGCGTTCCTGCACGCAGACCCACGGCGACACGACGACCGCCCACAGCTCCGGATTGCGCGCCGCGAAGTCGGCGGCGGTTTCCGCCGGCATGCGTGCGACGAGGCCGGACGACAGCCAGCGCGTGACCTGTTGCGCGTCGTCGCCGGCGATCGCTTCCGCGACGCTCACGAGATCGAGATCGCGCGCGACCGACAGCAGCTTGCCCTGTGCGAAGAAGCGCTCGAGATCGCACCAGTCGATCTTGGCGGTTTCGCCGAGGAGTTTGGCGTAAAGCGGGCTGTGCGACGCGCCCGCGGCGGATTCGTGTTGGTGGGAGGACATCGGTTGTGTGCTGGAAAGACTGCGTGGCGCCACTATAAACCATCCGGGCGCGCGGCCGGCCGCCCGGTACGGCCACGATCGTTTCAAGCGTCGCGCAACGCGCGCCGCACGATCTTGCCGGTCGCCGTCATCGGCAGGCCGTCGACGAACGCGATCGCGCGCGGGTACTCGTGCGCGGCCAGGCGCGTGCGCACGTGTGCCTGCAGCGCCTGCACGAGCGCGTCGTCGCCGACGTGGCCAGGGTTCAGCACGACGAACGCCTTGACGATCTCGGTGCGCGTCGGGTCGGGCACGCCGACGACGGCCGCCATCCGTACCGCCGGATGCGTGAGCAGGCAGTCCTCGATCGGCCCCGGGCCGATCCGGTAGCCGGCGCTCGTGATCACGTCGTCGTCGCGGCCGACGAAGCGCACGAAGCCGTCGGCGTCGATCGTGCCGGTGTCGCCGGTGAGCAGGTAGTCGCCCGCGAACTTGTCGCGCGTGGCGGCAGGATTGCGCCAGTATTCGATAAACATCACCGGGTCGGGGCGGCGCACCGCGATGCGCCCCTCGACGCCGGGCGGCAGCGGCGTGCCGTGCTCGTCGACGATCGCGACCGCGTGGCCGGGCACGGCCTTGCCGATCGCACCGGGCTGCGCATCGAACAGCGCCGCGCACGACGACAGCACCATGTTGCATTCGGTCTGTCCGTAGAACTCGTTGATCGTCACGCCGAGCGCATCGTGCCCCCAGGCCGTCAGCTCGGTGCCGAGCGATTCGCCGCCGCTCGCGACCGATTTCAGCGCCAGCGCGTGGCGCTCGCGCGGCGCCGGCACCGCACGCATCAGCTTCAGCGCGGTGGGCGGCAGGAACGCGTGGGTCACGCCGTGCCGCGCCATCAGCGCGAACGCGGCTTCGCCGTCGAACTTCTCGAAGCGGCGCGCGAGCACGGGCACGCCGTGATGCCATGACGGCAGCAGCACGTCGAGCAGCCCGCCGATCCAGGCCCAGTCGGCAGGCGTCCAGAACAGGCGTGCGTCGCGCGGGAAGCATTGCTGCGACATCTCGACGCCCGGCAGATGGCCCAGCAGCACGCGGTGCGCATGGAGCGCGCCTTTCGGCTTGCCGGTCGTGCCGGACGTGTAGATGATCACCGCCGGATCGTCGGCGGCGGTGTCCGCCGGCACGAAATCCGGCGATTCGGCGGCGAGCGCGGCGTCGAAGCGCAGCACGCCAGGCGCGTCGGGTGCATCGTCGCCGATGCAGTAGCACGTGCGCAGCATCGGCAGTTGCGCGCGCAGCGGCGCGATCTTCGCGTAACCGGCTGCATCGGTGACGAGCGCGGCGGCTTCGCTGTTCGCGAGCCGGTATTCGAGTGCGTCGGCGCCGAACAGCGTGAACAGCGGCACCGCGATCGCGCCGAGCTTGTACGCGGCGAGATGCGCGATCGCTGTTTCCGGACCCTGTGCGAGGAAGATCGCGATCCGGTCGCCGCGTTGCAAACCTGCCCGCGCGAGGCTGTTCGCGAAACGGTTAGAAGCATTCTTCAGGTCGTCGAACGTGAGGCGCAACACGTCGCCTTGCGCCGTTTCGTGGGTCAGCGCGACCCGTCCGCTGCCGTCGGCCCACTTGTCGCAGACGTCCACGCCGATGTTGTAACGGGCCGGAACGTCCCACCGGAAGCGGGAGAGCAGGTCGTCGTAGCGGTCGGCGGCGGGCAGCATGCGAGTCTCCTTGGCGTCGATCGTCGGCATCGGTCGATGGATTACATCGGCATTTCACGCGACCGAAACCACAATGGCGTCTGATAGATAGGGAATGTGCGGACTCGTGCAACCGGTGCGGCTCAGTGCACGATTCCGTCATGACGCATAAGATCACGATAAAACAGTGATATGACCATGGATTTGCTTCTGATAGCTGCGGGGTTCAGCCTCTTCGGAATCGGGGCGCTGGTGGCGTTCGCCAGCCGTGTCGATCCGCTGTCCGGCCGGTTCACCGGCCGTCTGCGCAAGCGCTGACACAATCTTACCGATCTCCCACGCGACGACATGCGATGCCTGCCGGCCTCGCGTGTCGTCTGCCGCCTGCCGTCGACGCTGGCGCGCTCAGCGCGCCGGCAGGTAGCGTGCCGGATCGATCGAGCGGCCACCGTAGCGCAGCTCGAAGTGCAGCGCGGTGCGGTCGCTGTCGCTGTTGCCCATCTCCGCGATCGTCTGCCCCTGCGTGACCGGCTGGCCTTCCTTCACGAGCAGCGCACGGTTGTGCGCGTAGGCCGTCAGGTAATCGGCGTTGTGCTTGAGGATGATCAGGTTGCCGTAGCCGCGCAATCCGTTGCCCGCATAGACGACGGTGCCCGGCGCGGCGGCCAGCACCGGCGTGCCCGCAGCGTTCGCGATATCGATGCCCTTGGATTTCGAGCCGTCGAAGCTGCGCACCACGTTGCCGGCGGCCGGCCAGATCAGCGCGATGCTGCTGGCCGGCTTGACCGCCGATTCGACCGGCGCGGAAGGCGCGGGGCGGCTGCGGCCCGCGCTGCCGGTGCCGGTGGTCGACGCGGTCGTCGTGCCGGGCGGCGGCGCGACCCGCAGCACCTGGCCGACTTCGATCGCGTCGGGGTTCGTGATCTGGTTCCAGCGCACGATGTTGGCCGTCGACGTGCGATTCTCGCGCGCGATCTTGTAGAGCGTGTCGCCGCGCTCGACGCGGTAGTAACCCGGGCCGACGGGAGCGGAGCCGCACGCGACGAGCAGCGCGGCGCAGGCGGCCGCGAAGAGCCGCTTCGTTGTTGTTCCGATCATTGAACCTCGCAAAACCCTGCCGCGCGCGACGCGGCAGGCGATACAAAACGTCCGATTTTAACGGGTTCGACCCGTGCACCGCAGTTTCGGGCCGCGGGCGCGCGACCGGCGCGCACCGGTTCGGTGCGGCCGATGTCAGCCGGCGAGCGGCAGCACGCGAATCCGCAGCGTGGCCGTTTCCGTCGCGCCCGGCGCGAGCATGCGCAGCCCGAGGCCGTTGTGGATCGCGTCCGGCAGGCCGAGCCAAGGCTCGACGCAGTAGAAGTCCGATTCCGGTTTTTCCGTCCAGGTCGTGACCGCGTACCACGGGATCGAGCCCGGTACGTCGAGCGCGATCTCGATCGTGCGGCGGCGGCCCGGCATGACGATGCGTACCGGCGTGGACGGCGCGCCGTCGAGACAGTGGAAGCGGTCGAGGATGTCCGCGTCGCCGAGGCTGTACGACGCTGCGCCGGGCTCGAGCGGGCTGATCGAGCCGTCGGCGCGCTGCATGCAGCGGCGCGTCGGCGGCAGCTCGAGCGTGGTTTCTGCACGTTCGCCGTGCGGCAGCGCGAAATAGAAATGATGGCCCGCGTAGTAGGGCAGCGGCGTGTCGCCGCGGTTGGTCGTGGTGAGCGCGACGTCGAGCGTGTGCGCATCGGCGAGCCGGTAGGTCGTCTCGAACCGGAAATCGAACGGATAGCTGTCGCGCAGCGCGTCGTTCGAATCGAGCGTCATCGACAGCGCGGCGCCGTCGGCCGACGGGCGTGCCGCGAACGGCAGGTCGCGCGCGAAGCCGTGCATCGGCAGCTCGCGGACCACGCCGGCGGCGTCACGCCAGCGGCCCAGTTCGCCGTCGACGCGATGGCGGCCGAGGAACGGAAACAGCAGCGGATTGCCGCCGCGCACGCGCGCGAGGTTGCTCCAGTCGGCCGCGTCCGGCCAGAAGATGACCGGCTCGCCGTCGACGTGCCACGACAGCAGGCGGCCGCCGAATTGCGGGGCGACCCGAACGAGCGACGGGCCGGCGTGGAGTTCATGAATGTCGTGCTGCTGGAAGATCGGCATGGCGAATCGGGTATGGACGGGTGGGCGGGTGCGCGATGGCGCGCTCCATTATCGGGCTGCGACGCGGTCGGGGAAAACCCTTCTCGGGGAAATCGCGAGTTTTTCAACCTGCCGACGGTCTGGATAATG
The DNA here is from genome assembly GCF_024656005.1 of Burkholderia sp. SCN-KJ. Lineage (NCBI taxonomy): Bacteria > Pseudomonadati > Pseudomonadota > Betaproteobacteria > Burkholderiales > Burkholderiaceae > Burkholderia > Burkholderia sp. SCN-KJ. The sequence continues at coordinate 46,466 of NZ_JANKOG010000025.1, read as the reverse complement.
CATCTAAACCGGTGATGTTGCCGGGTCATGACACTTCGTGGAGGGGGCCATGGATCTGGCAATGGCAATGGGAATCGCACTGTTCGGCATGTTCACCGGCAGCACGGTATTGTTTTTCTATCAGCTCGGCCGCTGACGGCAATTTCTGCCGGAATCGCAAGGCCCGCCATGCAAATGGCGGGCTTTTTGCTTTCTGCGCGCTTACAAATTGCAAGCGTTTGTGTGCATTGCCGCAATAAGCTGCCAAATGCCTTGGCGCGGTAATCTTGGCTGGGCATAATCGGGGCGCGTTTTTTCGGACGCGCGATGCGTCGTCCGCTCTTCTTCCCGACTGATCACCACCAAAAGGACCGACGCGTGAGTCTCTGGTTTCTGGTATTCCTGAGCGTCCTGCAGGGCGTTACCGAACTCTTCCCCGTCAGCAGTCTCGGCCACACGCTGCTCGTGCCCGCGCTGTTCGGCATGCACATCGACAAGCATGCGCCGCAGTTGCTGCCGTTCCTCGTCGCGCTGCACCTCGGCACCGCGCTCGCGCTGCTCTGGTATTTCCGCGCGCGCTGGATCGCGCTGATCAGCGGCTTCTTCGCGCAGCTCGGCGGCCGCAAGAACGACGACGGGCACCTGATGTGGGCGCTGATCATCGGCACGATCCCGACCGGGATCGTCGGCCTGCTGCTCGAGAAGCGCATCGAGCGCGTGTTCCACGACCTGCGGATCGTCGCGATCGCGCTGATCATCAACGGCGTGCTGCTGTGGATCGGCGACCGGATCCAGCGCAGCCGTGCGCATCAACCGCCCGAGAAGATGACGTTCAAGCAGGCGTTCTTCGTAAGCCTGGCGCAGATCGGCGCGCTGATTCCGGGTTTCTCGCGTAGTGGGCTGACGATGATCGCCGGTAACGTGGCCGGGCTGACGGCGGAAAAGGCCGCGGAGTTTTCGTTCCTGCTCGGCACGCCGATCATTTTTGCCGCGGGCGTGCTCGAACTGCCGAAGCTGTTCCATGCGCGCGACCAGCTCGCGGATGCGCTGCTCGGCGGCGTGCTGACGGCGATCGCGGCTTATCTGAGCGTACGCTTCCTGATGCGTTATTTCGAAGGGCGCGGGCGGCTGGCTTCGTTCGGCGTGTATTGTGTGATTGCCGGGGTGTTCTGTCTCGGCTGGTTCATGCTGCATCCGCAGCCGGTTTGAGGGTTGCGGTGCCGCCGGTCGCGCGTCGCGCGTGATGTGACGCGATGATCGGGTATAATTTCGGGCTCGGCTTCATGCCGGGCCCGTTTCGTTTCGGGGTTTCGAGTTTTGGGTTGTGGTGGTGGTGCTCGAAGCCTTCGCGTGAAATGCGGTCCGGGTTTTGTTTTGTCGCCGTGTCTTTTCCCCTCGACCGCCCTTAGCTCAGTTGGATAGAGCAACGGCCTTCTAAGCCGTAGGTCACACGTTCGAATCGTGTAGGGCGGGCCAGTCAAATCAATAGGTTAGACCGATTTTTGTTCCCGGGCTGTAACCGAATTTCGTCAATCCACCGTCCGGAAGGTGTGTTTTCCGGATGACGCTGGTGGACCTCGTTGTTGGCAGTGGTGCGCTTTCCACGAATCGGCAGAGAGACTCCCTCCCTTCCTCGACACCGATGCGTTCCTAGTTGTCTGGAGCCAATCAATCGCGCATGCTCTTGGCCTCGCCGGTTCAGACCGCTGTTTGCATCGACCAACGTTATTCGGAGAAGGCGTGAATATTTCGAGTCATTCACTGCAATCGCTTCATCTAACGATGAGCTTTGATGGGCAAGTGCTGTCGACAGGCACAGGTTTCTTGTGCGAGAGCGCTCGCGGCGTTCTCTGTTTGATAACGAATCGACATAACGTCACGGGGCGACGACAAGATAACAACGCACCTCTATCGAGGACAGGCGGCGTACCAAACGAGATCGTGGTCCGGATGCCGCGAATTGTCCAGGTTCCGGTCCATTACGGCGAGGGTACGCCGGCTGGGTTCCGGTTGGATTGGGATGCCATTACCGTCGCTCTCATTGCGGAAGAAAATCCGCGCTGGATCGAACATCCCGTACTGGGTGCCCGTGCGGACCTCGTGGCATTGCCCCTAGAGCTAGGGTATGAGCCGGACAGGAATTTGGTCTGTCAGACCCACGATCCGATTGACAGACAGATCCGGTTGGGGCCGACTGACTCAGTCTCGATCATTGGATTCCCGTTCGGCGAGTCTGCCGGTCGGAACATGGCGATTTGGGTAAGCGGGACAATCGCGTCGGAACCGGATGTCGACTACAACGATTTGCCTTTGATCTTGGTGGATTGCCGAGGACGTCCTGGTCAGTCGGGGTCTCCCGTTGTTGCATATCGTAATGCGGGCATGGTGTCTCTCCGGAACGGCAATACCGCGGCTTTTTCTGGACCGGTCTCGAACTTCATTGGCATCTATAGCGGTCGCATTCGCGACGACTCTGACATCGGCATGATCTGGAAGGCGCAAGCTGTGAACGATCTGCTTGCGTCGTTCTGATTCCCACTTGGGATTGTTGGCTCGCACACCCGGGCCGTACAGTTGCCATTCAGGCGTGAAATAATCTTTGTTCAAAAACGAGAACAGTTTTCTGAGAGAACAAAGAGAAACGCAGCATGAATGAAATCGAAAGCGAGCGCCATCAGGCCGTGACGAATCGCGAGGGACAGTATTTGATCTGGCCAACTTCCAGGGAAATTCCGTCCGGCTGGAAAAAGGCCGAATTCGGCGGCACGCGGGAACCATGTCTCGACCACATTCGAAGCGCCTGGACCGACATGCGTCCACTGAGCGTGCACCAGGCGATGGCAGGCGAGGGAGCGGCGTGAGCGCCGCCGGGCAGGCCGGCCTGCAGGCCGCGAACAAACGGGAATCGAGGACGCTGATAGTTTGGCGCATGAAGGCCTATTCGCGTGCGGTGGCACAGGCTGTCGCGCGTCATGCGAAGACGCTGGCGATCATCGTCGGCATCTTCGTGTTCGGACTGCCGTTGAATGCGCAACTCGACCTGCTCGGCATGCCGATGAAAGTGTTGCTGGCCGAACACGCAACCGGACTCGGCGTGGCATCGGTGCTGGCGACCTTGTCGATGCTGGCCGCCGCGTCTGTGGCGGTGCAGGGCGATACGGTGTTCGGTGGCGCCGCGCGCCGCTGGAGCGCCAGTTTGCCCGGCGGCATCCGCGCGCATCGCGCGGCCGATTTCATCGTGACGGGCGCTGCTCTGTGGCCGTTCTGGATCATGCTCGCCGCCGCGATTGCGCGACACGTGCTGGGTGCGCGTGACACGGTGGCCGGCGCAACCTTCGCGCTGGTCGTCGCGACGCTTGCGCTCGCCTCGACGGGCGCGCCGCTCGCGCTGCTTGCGCGTTCACGAATGGCGTTGGCGGCGGTGTTCGCGGCCAACGCATTGTTATGGATCGTCCTTCGCTTCGGCGTCGCAGGGACCGCCTGCGCGGCACTTGCCCTGGCGTGCAGCGTTGTCGCACTGTGGCGCGCACGGCTTGACGCGTTCGTCGAGCGCGAACAGCACGGAGCGACGTTGCTCCGCGGCGGGAGTCCGTTCGAACTCGTTCGTGCGGTGATGGTGAACGTCTACGGTCATTCGCTGCGGCTGGGCGGCTTGATGCTGGCCGTGCTGGCGATGATCTGCGGATGGATCGTCTCGATGCCCGACTATCTGTCGCGACATTGGGGCATCGTGAACGTGGTGCTGCCGTTTGCGCTGTACCAGATCGCGATCCTGCATGGGTGGATGCGCGACGAATCAGCCCGGCTGACCAGCTGGCTGGGCAGCTTGCCACGCGCGATTGCCCGCTTCAATCGGGCGGCAGCGATGAGCATCGTGGGGCTGTCGAGTGCCTATGTGCTGGCGATTTGCGTGGCGTTCGCAATTGCAACCGACGAAGGCCGTCGCTACGCCATCGTCTTTGCGTGCTACGCCGGCCTCGCCGTCGCATTGGCGGCGTGTCGCTGGTGGGGCGCGCGGGCGTCTCGCATCGTCGACATGTTTCTGACGGCGGGATGTGCGATCGCTTGCTACGGCATGCTGAAATAGATGGAAAACGACATGAGCATCTTGAGAGTGGCGGGGCTGGGCAAGCGATACGCCGGACGGACGATCTTCAGCGACGTCGAATTGGAACTGCAGGCAGGCGTTTACACGCTGAGGGGCAAAAACGGCAGCGGCAAATCGACGTTGCTGAAATTGCTGGCAGGCGTGGTCCGGCCCGACGAGGGCGTCGTCGAAGTGAGCGGTCACGCGATCGACCGTGCAGCGGACAAGGCCAAGGCCTGCATCGGCTACATGCCGGACAGCGAGGAGTTCTACGATTTCGTGACACCTTCGTCGGTATGGCGGCTGATTGCCGATGCGCGGGGGACGAATCTCGAGCAGGGCCTGGTGGCGGCCGACCGCCTGGGGTTGACGCGATACGCCGACGAACCGCTTGGCGCACTGTCGCAGGGAACGCGACGCAAGGTATTTCTGGTCGGTGCATTTATGGGGCCGCCGGCCTTGATCCTGCTCGACGAACCGAGCAATGCACTCGATGCCGCCGCACATGCGCAGCTGTGCCGGATGATTGCGTCCGCGGCGCCGACGTCGGTCGTGCTGATGTCGACCCACGACGCGGAACTGGTCGCCGCGACCCGCGCGCGCATCCTCGAACTGACGGCACACGGTATCGTCCTGTCGAGACCGTCGGACGTTGCAATGCATGTGGAGCAGCGATGACTGGCCCGGCGCGACGCGCATGACGCGCCGCGCTTCCCGGCGCAGTGGGCCGCACGCCAGGATGGCTGCTCGGCCGACGACTTTCGCGGCTACATCGGCAGGATCGAATCGGCGGCCCCGTGCTGGTTCGGCGAGACGCCGCTGTCGCCGCAGCGCGAGTACCTGCTGAAGCAGACCACGAGCACGGTGGTCGCGAAGATCTGCCGTTTCTCCTGTCGCGTCACGGGATACACGTGCGCCCCCGGTGCGTCGCACATTCTGCAGAAAATGCGAATGTCCCCCCGGATTCAAAAGTGTTTTCGCGGAATAGCCCTTCCGCGACACGGCGTCGGCCACGGATACTGACGGCCATACACGTTCCGCATCCGCGAACGCCACACCGATCCCTGCATGATCGATGCCGCGGACATACCGCGTCCTGGCCGGTCGTCCTCACGGCGCATCCGGCATGACCGCCATGCCGCAGGCATCGCCGCGCACTCGAACCCAAACCCCCACCCATGACCCAACCCCTCCACCACGACTCATTGCCGACCCGCTATCGCGCATGGACCTGGCATGGCTGCGAGCATCCCGAACAACTGCGTCTCGAACAGATCGCGATGCCGGCGCTCAAGCCCGGCCAGGTGCTGGTACGCAACCACGCGATCGGCCTGAACCCGGTCGACTGGAAAGTGCTCGGCGGCGCGCTGGTGAACTGGTCCGACGGGCATGTGCCGGGCGTCGACGGCGCCGGCACGATCGTCGCCGTCGCGGACGAGCACGCACGCCATCTGCTCGGCCGCCGCGTTGCGTACCACCAGGGCCTCGACGGACACGGCAGTTTCGCGGAATACACGCCGATCGCCGCGTCCGTGCTGCTGACGGTGCCCGACGCGCTCGATTTCGAAACGGCCGCGAGCGTGCCGTGTCCCGCGCTGACCGCGTGGCAGGCGCTCGAGAAAGTGCCGTGCCGCACCGCCCGCGAAATTCTCGTCAGCGGAGCAGGGGGCGCGGTGGGCAACTATCTGGTGCAGATCGCCGCCGACCGCGGGTTCGAGGTCACGGTATCGTGCAACGAGCGTCATTGGGCGCGTCTGCGTGCGCGAGGGGCGACCCGTTTCGTCGCCGGCCCGATCGGCGAGACCATCGACGCCGGGCACGAACTGGCCCGGCGTTTCTACGCAGTGTTCGACAGCGTCGATGCGCAAAGCGCGGCCCGCTGGGCCCCGGCGGTGTCCGCCAATGGGCATGTCGTGTGCATCCAGGGCCGGTTTGACGCACAGCCGCTGCCGCCGTTCACGACGAGCGTATCGCTTCATGAAGTCGCGCTGAATGCACTGCATACGTACGGCGATGCGGCGGCGTGGCTCGAGACGACCACCGCGGGCAGCATGCTGCTGGCCGGTATCGCGAACGGCACCCTTCAACCCGAAGCGCGTGTCACCGGCGATTTCGAGCATTTGCCCGAGCAACTGGAAGGGCTGCGGCATCGCCGGTTCTCCGGCAAACCGGTGGTGCTCGTCGGGTAAAGAGCGCACGACGGACGGAAGCATGCCGGTTGCACGTCCGTCGGCGAGACCGGCATCACCGCGTCACGCCGCGCCGAAGCGATTCAAGCGCGTTGATAACCCCGGCCACCCGAATTCCCCCGATCCGACGACAAACCGGAATTCGTCTGATAATACGAGCGGCGATCCCCGCGAACGAGCAATCGTCCGAATCCCGCCGAACCGTTGCACACGCAACCAGACGGCAGCATTGCCGCGATTGCGTCGTTCTCCGACGCAATCCGGAAACGAAACGGCGTCAGGCCCACCTGGTCGTTCGGAATGTGCCCAGCGCCGTTCAAATCCCCACCCGACGCCCGCGCGACGCGGCGCCGACACAGGAGGTGAACGATGATCACGCTGACCGTCAACGGTAGCGAACAGCATTTCGACGGCAATCCCGACATGCCGTTGCTGTGGTATCTGCGCGACGTCCTCGGCCACACGGGCACCAAGTTCGGCTGCGGGATGGCGTTGTGCGGCGCGTGCACCGTGCATCTCGACGGCACGGCGATTCGCGCGTGCATCACGCCGGTCGCGGTCGCTGCCGGCAAGCGCGTGACGACGATCGAAGGGTTGTCGACCGACCTGACCCACCCGCTGCAGCAGGCCTGGCAGGAACTGAACGTCGCGCAATGCGGCTACTGCCAGTCCGGCCAGATCATGCAGGCCGCGTCGCTGCTGAAGACGAACCCCCATCCGAGCGACACCGACATCGACGACGCGATGTCCGGCAACATCTGCCGCTGCGGCACCTATACGCGCATTCGCGCGGCGATCCGGCTGGCGGTGCGCCGCGGAGGTGCCGCATGAACGCGCCGGAACTCTCCGTCCATAACGAAAGCCGCCGCGCTTTGCTGCTCGGCTTCGCCTCCGGCGGGCTACTGCTCGCATTCGGCATGCCGTCGCTCGCGCGTGCGGCTGTGGCGGTGCAGCCGCCGGTCAGCCCGAATCCGCAGTACGGCGGCGCGGGCATGCCGCACGGATTGCGCGACGATCCGAACCTGTTCGTCGCGATCGCGCCGGACGGCACGGTCACGGTGACCTGCATCCGCTCCGAGATGGGGCAGGGTGTGCGCACGAGCGTCGCGCTCGTGGTTGCCGACGAACTGGGCGCGGACTGGGCGCGCGTGAAGGTCGCGCAGGCGGTCGGCGACGAGCCGCGCTACGGCAACCAGAACACCGACGGCTCGCGCAGCCTGCGGCAGAGCTTCGCGGCGCTGCGCCGCGCGGGCGCGGCCGCGCGCACGATGCTCGAGCAGGCCGCGGCGGCGACGTGGGGCGTCGACGTGCGCCAGGTGAAGGCGACGGTGCACGAGGTCGTCGATACGAAAACCGGGCGCAAGCTCGGCTTCGGCGAACTGGCCGCGAAGGCGGCCGCGCTGCCGGTGCCCGATACGAAAAGCGTGCCGTTGAAGGCGCCGGCCGAGTTCCGCTATATCGGCAAGGGCCAGACGGCGTTGATCGACGGTCGCGACATCGTCGGCGGCCGCGCACACTACGGGATCGACACGCGGCTCGACGGGATGCTCCACGCGGTCGTCGCACGTCCGCCGGCTTATGGCGATACGGTCGCGTCGTTCGACGCGTCGGCAGCGGAGAAGCTGCCGGGTGTCGTCAAGGTCGTGCAGCTCGCGTCGGCGCCGCTGCCGTCCGGGTTCCAGCCGCTCGGCGGCGTGGCCGTGATCGCGCGCGACACGTGGACGGCCATCCAGGCGCGCGCGCAGCTGAAGATCGACTGGAAGCATGGACCGCACGCAGGCTACGACTCGGCCGCGTACCGCAAGACGCTCGAAGCGGCGGCCGCGCAGCCGGGCGACGTGATCCGCAACGACGGCGATACGGCCGCGGCGCTCGCGAGCGCCGCGAAGCGGGTGCGCGCGACGTACTACGTCCCGCATCTCGCGCACGCGACGATGGAGCCGCCGGCGGCGGTCGCGCGCGTGGCCGACGGCCGCTGCGAAGTATGGACCTGCACGCAGGCGCCGCAAACCACGCGCGACGAAATCGCGAAGGCGCTGGCCCTGCCGGCCGAGCGGGTGACGGTCAACGTGACGCTGCTCGGCGGCGGCTTCGGCCGCAAGTCGAAGCCCGACTACGTAGTGGAGGCCGCGCTGCTGTCGAAGGCGGTCGGCGCGCCGGTCAAGCTGACCTTCACGCGCGAGGACGACATCGCGCACGACTATTTCCACGCGGTGTCGCTGGAAGCGTTCGAAGGCGGCCTCGACGCGGCGGGGAAGGTGGTCGCATGGCAGCATCGCACGGTCGCGCCGTCGATCCAGTCGACCTTCAGGGCCGGCGTCGTGCACGAGCAGCCGGGCGAGCTCGCGCAAGGCATCGCGGATCTTCCATTCGCAGTCCAAAACATACGGATCGAGAACCCGGCCGCGGACGCGCATACGCGGATCGGCTGGTTTCGTTCGGTGTACAACATTCCGCACGCGTTCGGGATCCAGAGCTTCGTGGCGGAACTCGCACACGCGGCGGGCCGCGACCCGAAGGACTTCCTGCTCGACCTGATCGGGCCGGCGCGACGTTTCGAGCCGCACATTGCGGTGAAGAACGTGAACTACGGCGAGGATCCGGCGTTGTATCCGGTCGATACGGGACGGCTGCAGCGCGTGATCGAGACGGTCGCGCGCGAAGCCGGCTGGGGGCGCAAGCTGCCGAAAGGGCGGGGGCTCGGCATCGCCGCGCATCGCAGCTTCGTGTCGTACACGGCGGCCGTGTGCGAAGTGCAGGTCGGCGCGGATGGCGCGATTACGGTGCCGCGTGTCGACATCGCGATCGACTGCGGGCCGCAAGTGAACCCGGAGCGCGTGCGCTCGCAGCTCGAAGGCGCGGTGGTGATGGGGCTCGGCATCGCGCTGCACGGCGAGATCACGTTCAAGGACGGGCGCCCGGAGCAGAGCAATTTCAACGGCTTCCAGGTGCTCCGGATGAACGAGGCGCCGCGTGAAATCCGCGTGCACCTGGTCGCGCCGGACGACTATGCGACGCCGCTCGGCGGCGTGGGCGAGCCGGGGCTGCCGCCGGTCGCACCGGCGCTGACCAACGCGATCTTCGCGGCGACGGGCATGCGCATCCGCAGCCTGCCCGTCGCGGACCAGCTCGCGAAGCCGAAAGCGGCGTGATGCGGTGCTGCGCGCCGGGCCGTCTGCAAGGCCCGGTGCGCATATCCGCTCTCGCGCCCCGACGTTGCGTGCGGCCTGTTCATGCACTCCATCTGCATATCAATTCGACGGATTTCACCGGGCCGTTCGGCCGCCACGACAATCGCTTTCCAGCATCAACTGCTGGAATTCAATTTCCATATTTACGCACCGAATTCCACCTGAAAATAGAATCAATAGCCCTCTGATATCGGGTTTGCCCGATGGTGCGGTATCGTACAAAGAGGGGGCGGAAAGTGTCGGATCATTGGCCCGTCGAATTCATTTTTGTAAGAAATTCATTGAGCGGAGCCTGGCGCGGTTCAGCCATTTTATTGATGGTTGATTGGGTGGCTGGTATTCGATTTGTACCTGTTTTGGGTCGATTATCGGGCGGGTATTCATTCTCGTTTTCATTCGTTTGTTCCATGACGTGCACGGTGCCGTGAGGTCCGCGCACGGGGTGTTTGCTCGTCTGCAGATTGAAGCCGTCGAACCGGATGCCGGGCGGCGCGAGGATTAATTGCATATCGACAAACAGCCGGTTTGTCGAATGCTGATCGATCGTGAGGGTGTTGCGAAAGAATTCATCTCGATATTTGATCCGATGGGGCGCTGCACGCCATCTCGCTGAAATGGTTGATGAAATATAAACGAGCGATGGAGTCGTTTCGTTCATAAATTTAACATATTTAACGTATTGATCTGCGTCGCGATTGTGGCGTGGTTCGATGCCCCGCTAGATGGGTTATCTAGCATTCTCAATCTGGAGAAACGCAATGCAAGAACTGAATCAGCAGGAAATCGCACAAGTTTCCGGCGGCTACTACGGCGGCGGCTCGATTTTCGACACGCTGGGCAACGTGGTCGAGCTGTACGGCCAGACGCTCTACAACGTCGGCGAAGCGCTGACGACGGCTGTCGTGGGCACGGGCAACGCACTGCTCGGCCTGCTGGGCGGTTACCACGCGTAAGCCGGACGCGATTTCCGTGCGATGGCAGCGCGCTGCGCGGCCATCGCGTGAATCGCGGGCCGCCGCGGCACCGGAGCGGGGTGCCGCGGCGATCTTCCCGGGCAACCGGAAGGCATCCCGTCGAACCCAACTGACTGTCTGTCATCCCGTATCTTGACGAACCCGACTTCTCTCTTCCGGCACGAAGCACAACAGGCGCAGCGCGCCGGCGCGCTGGGCGAGATCGTGCTGGTGCGCCCGGTGTCGCTGACGCTGCTGGCGGCCGCCGCGGTCGCGATGGCCGCGTGCGTGCTGCTGTTCTTCGCGTTCGGCACCTACACGCGTCGCACGACGGTCAGCGGCGTCGTGATGCCGGATGCGGGGCTGGTGAAGGTCTATGCGCTGCAGCCGGGGATCGTCGTCGCGCGCGACGTGAAGGAAGGGCAGCACGTCGCACGCGGGCAGACGCTCTATACGGTGTCCACCGACCTGCAGAGCGCGGCGCAAGGCGCGACGCAGGCCGCGCTGATCGCGCAGGCGCGGCAGCGCAAGGCGTCGCTGCTCGCGGAAATGGACAAGACGCGCAGCCTGCAGCAGGACGAACGCGCAACGGTGCGCGCGAAGATCGCGAGCCTGGGCGGCGAGCTTGCGCAGATCGACGATCAGCTCGCGGCGCAGCGCTTGCGCACGTCGATCGCGGCCGACGGCGCGAAACGCTATCGCGGCCTGCTGGCCCAGGACTACATCTCGAAGGATCAGGCGCAGCAGCGCGAAGCCGACCTGCTCGACCAGCAGTCGAAGCTGAACGGGCTGCTGCGCGAGCGTGCGTCGACGGCGCAGTTGCTGACGGAAGCGAACAACCAGCTGGCCGGCCTCGACCTCAAGCAGCAGAACCAGCTCGCGCAGATCGACCGCAACGTGATCGACGTCGACCAGAACCTGATCGAAAGCGAGGCGAAGCGCCGGATCGTCGTCACCGCGCCGGAAGCGGGCGTCGTGACGGCGGCGATCGCCGACGTCGGCCAGTCGGTCGATACTTCGCGGCCGCTCGCGAGCGTGGTGCCGGGCGGCGCGCGCTGGCAGGCGCACCTGTTCGTGCCGAGCACGGCGATCGGCTTCGTGCGGGTCGGCGAGCCGGTGCTGGTCCGCTACCAGGCATTTCCTTACCAGAAATTCGGCCAGTATCGCGCCGAGGTCGTGTCGATCGCGCGCACGGCGCTGTCGGCGGCCGAACTCGCGAACGACGGCGGCCCGGCGGCGACGCCGGGCGAGGGGCGCGATGCGACCTTCTATCGCGTGGTCGTCGCGCTCGATGCGCAGCACGTCACCGCGTATGGCGCGCAGCAACCGTTGCAGGCGGGCATGACGCTGCAGGCAGACATCCTGCAGGAGCGCAGGCGCCTGTACGAATGGGTGCTGGAGCCGCTTTACAGCCTGACCGGCAAACTCTGACGAGGTCGCGCATGGCACTACTCGATCGACTCTCGTTCGGCCTCGGCCGCCAGCTGCCGATGATCCTGCAGACGGAGGCCGCGGAATGCGGGCTCGCGTGTCTCGCGATGGTGGCCGGCTATCACGGTCATCACGTGGATCTCGCGACGCTGCGCGGGCAATTCCCCGTCTCGCTGAAGGGCGCGGGGCTCGGGCGCGTGATCGAGGTCGCGCAGCGCCTCGCGCTCGGCACGCGCGCGGTGAAGCTCGACCTGGCGCAGCTCGGCCAGCTTCGCCTGCCGTGCCTGCTGCACTGGAATTTCAACCACTTCGTCGTGCTGAAGGAAGTGAGCGGCAAGACCGCGACGATTCATGATCCGTCGCACGGCATCCGCAAGGTGTCGCTCGCCGAAGTGTCGCGCGCCTTCACCGGCGTCGCGCTCGAACTGTGGCCGGCCGCCGGGTTCGCGCCGCGCGCGGCACGGCCGGCGGTGAAGCTGCGCGAGCTGCTCGGCCCGGTGTCGGGGCTGTCGCGCTCGCTCGCGCAGATCCTTGCGCTCGCGATCGCGCTCGAAGTCTTCATGCTGGTGCAGCCGTTCTTCCTGCAGTGGGTGATCGACGAGGTGATCGTCAGCGCCGATCGCGACCTGCTGACGGTGCTGGCACTCGGTTTCGGCCTGTTGCTGCTGATGCAGCAGGCGACCGGCACGATTCGCGCGTGGGCGCTGATGTACGTCGGCGTCACGCTGAACATCCAGTGGCGCGCGAACGTGTTCACGCACCTGCTGAGCCTGCCGGTGCGCTACTACGAGCGGCGCCATCTCGGCGACGTCGTGTCGCGCTTCGGTTCGATCGACACGATCCAGCAGACGCTGACCACGTCGTTTCTCGGCGCGGTGATCGACGGGCTGATGACGATCGTGACGCTCGCGATGATGTTCGTGTACAGCCGCGTGCTCGGCCTGGTCGCGCTGGCGACGATGGCGCTGTACGCGCTTGTCCGGTGGCTGTGGTACGGCCCGCTGCGGCGTGCGACCGAGGACCAGATCGTGCACGCGGCCAAGCAGCAGAGCCATTTCCTCGAAACGGTGCGTGGCGTGAAGACGATCAAGCTGTTCAACCGCCAGACGGAGCGCCGCGCGAGCTGGATCACGCTGCTGGTCGAGCAGGTCAATGCGAGCCTGCACGTGCAGAAGCTGCAGATCTTCTACCAGCAGCTCAACGGCCTGCTGTTCGGCATCGAGAACGTGCTGATCATCTGGCTCGGCGCGCGCATGGTGATGGACAGCCAGTTCACCGTCGGCGTGCTGATGGCGTTCAACGCGTACAAGAACCAGTTCGACAGCCGGGTCGGCAGCCTGATCGACAAGTACTTCGAAGTCAGGATGCTGCAACTCCAGGGCGAGCGGCTGGCCGACATCGTGTTCGCCGCAAGCGAGCCGGACGCGAGCCTGCGCAACGTGCCGGGCGAGGCCGACGCGCTCGACGCGAGCATCGAGATCGACGCGCTGTCGTTCCGCTACGCGGAAGGCGAGCCGCTCGTGCTGGACGGCGTGAGCGCGACGATCGCGGCGGGCGAGTCGGTCGCGATCGTCGGGCCGTCGGGTTGCGGCAAGACGACGCTGATCGGCGTGCTGCTCGGCATCCACGAACCGACGGGCGGCACGGTGCGGATCGGCGGGCTCGACGTCGGCCGGCTCGGCATCGAGCGGCTGCGCGCGCTGGTCGGCACGGTGCTGCAGGACGACGTGCTGTTCGCGGGCTCGATCGCGGACAACATCAGTTTCTTCGACCCGGACGCGGACCCGCGCTGGGTCGCCGAATGCGCGCGCATCGCAGCCGTGCACGACGACATCGCCGCGATGCCGATGGGGTACAACACGCTGGTCGGCGACATGGGCACGGTGCTGTCCGGCGGGCAGAAGCAGCGCGTGCTGCTCGCGCGGGCGCTGTACAAGCGGCCGGGCATTCTGGTGCTCGACGAAGCGACGAGCCATCTCGACATCCAGCGCGAGATGCAGGTCAACGCGGCCGTCACGCAGCTCGCGATGACGCGGCTGATCGTCGCGCACCGGCCGGAGACGATCGCGTCCGCGCAGCGCGTCATCATGCTGCAGGGCGGCAAGGTCGTGCTCGACCAGTCGACCGCCGCGATGCGCGCGGCGATGGCGGCAAGGACGTCCGCCGCTGCACCCGTCGCGCCGCAGCCGGCTACGCACGACGCCGGTGCGGCCGAACCGGTCGCGGGGCGCTGAGAGATGAAGCGTCCCCTCGCTACGGTGCTGGCTGTCGTCGCGCTCGCGGTGTCCGCGCTGCCGGCACGCGCGCAGCTGCTCGACGTGTACGGCACGCGCAATGACGTCGCGGCCACGCCGGCCGGGTCGATGGCGTCGGCCACCGCGTGCGGCGCACAGACTGTCGACGCGCGGCCGCTCGCGCTCGAGGACGCGATCCTGCTGGCGATCTGCTCGCATCCGCAACTGAGCCGGACATGGTCGGATGCGCGCGCGGCGGCGGCCGAGGTCGGCGTGTCGAAGGCCGCGTACTGGCCGACGCTCAATGCGACGGCGGGTATCGAGCGCGACAACCTGACGACGAACTACAGCGGCGGCTACTCGCAGGACCAGCGCAGCACCAGCCGCTACGGCATGCTCAACCTGAGCTGGGTGCTGTTCGATTTCGGCAAGCGCGGCGCGACGCTCGACCGTGCGCGCGCGCTGCTGCGCGCGGCCAACGCGGCGCACGACGATGCGCTGCAGAGTGTCTTCTACGACGCAGCGCAGGCGTTCTATGCGCTGCGCGACGCGCAGGCGGCGCTCGCTGCCGCGCAGGCGGTCGAGCACGCGGCGCAGGAGAGCCTCGCCGAGGCGAGCGCGCGGCACGACGGCGGCGCCGGCACGCTCGGCGACGCATTGCAGGCGCAGACCACCTACCGCAAGGCGCTGCTCGATCGCGTGAGCGCGGAGGGCGACCTGCAGAGCGCGATCGGCACGCTCGCGACGACGCTGGGCGCCGACGCCGATACGCCGCTGCGCATCGCCGACGCGGAACCGTCGCCCGATCGCGACGACTTCACGCGCGGTGTCGCCGACCTGATCGCCGAAGCGAAGCGCCATCACCCGAAGCTGATCGCCGCGCGCGAAAAGCTCGAAGCGGCGCGCGACGAGGTGCGGGCAGTGCGCGCGCAGTCGTTGCCGACGATCTCGCTGACGGGCAGCGTCGCGCGCAACAACCCGTCTTACCAGCAGCAGGCGTCGTTTCTCCAGCTGCAGAGCAGTCACAGCAACTCGATCGGCATCCAGGTCTCGATTCCGCTGTTCGAAGGGTTCGCGTCGGGCTACCGGGTCGCGCAAGCGAAGGCGCAAGCGGACGCACAGGAAGCCGACGTGCGCAATACCGAACTGAAGGTGTCGCTCGACGTATGGAAGAGCTACCAGAGCCTGCAGACCGATACGACGAACCTGGACAACTCGCGGCATCTGCTCGATACCGCGCTGCATTCGCTCGACATCGCACGTGGCCGCTACAAGGCCGGCGTCGGCACGTTCACGGAATTGCTGAACGCGCAGTCGGCGCTCGCGGATGCGCGCCGGCAGCGTGTGCTCGCGGTGTCGAAGTGGCGGATCGCGAGACTGAAACTGGCCGAGAGCCTCGGGAGGTTGGGATTATGGAACGACGCGGGCTGAACGGCGCCGGGCCGGACGCGAGCGGCGCGCAAGCGCGCGGCTGCGCGTTCCTGTTCCCGGGACAGGGCGCGTTCTATGCGGGCGCGCTGCGGCAGCTGGGCCGCGAACACTCGAGCGTGCGGCTGACGCTCGACATGCTCGACGCGGTCGCGAGCGAGCGCCTCGGCCGCCCGCTGACTGGCGCGCTGTGGCGTGACGATGCCGGGCTCGACGTCTGGCTGCACGAAGCGCCCGATCTGCTGCAGCTCGGGATTTACGGCGCGTCGGTCGGGATGTTCGGCGTGCTGCGCGAGCGCGGCGTGACGCCCGACGTGCTGATCGGACACAGCTTCGGCGAGATCGCGGCGCTGGCGTGCGGCGGCATGTATTCGATCGAGCAGGGCGCGCGGATCGTCTGCGACCGGATTGCGTCGTTGCAGGCGGCGGCGCCGGCCGACGGGATGATGGCCGCGATCTCCGCGGGTGCCGACGCGACGCGCGAGCTGATCGACGCGAGCGCCATCACGCACGCGGTGCGCAACGTGTGCGTCGCGGTCGAGAACCATCCGTCGCAGACCGTCGTGTCCGGCCCGCGCGACGCGCTGGAGCGCTTCGTCGTGGCATGCGCGGCACGCGGCGTGACCGCACAGACGCTCAGGTCTCCGTATGGATTTCATCACCCCGATCTGGCCGGCGCGCGCGAACAGTTCGCCGCGCGGCTCGCCGCGTATCGGCACGGCCCGCTCGCGATTCCGGTGTATTCGCCGATCCTCGGCCGCCGCTACAGCGGCGCCGACGATCCGGGCGCGCGGCTCGCGTCGCATTTCGTGCTGCCGGTGCGGTTCGCCGATGCGATTCGCGCCGCGTGCGCGGACGGCATCGGACGCTACGTCGAATGCGGCGCGCTCAACGCGCTGGCGCGCATCGTCGTGCGCATCGCGGGGCCCGGCACGGTCAGGACGTTCGGCGGCCCGTCGAACGCGACCGAGGAATCGAGCGTCGTCACGACCATCACCCGTTATTTCCAGGAGGACAGCATCATGAAGGACGATATTCGCATCGGCAACGCCGGCTCCGGGTTCGACGCGTTCTGGCATGCGCGCGGACCGCACATCGTCGACTGGCTCAAGGGCGAGCTGCGTCACGCGTTCGATGCGGCGAGCGCGGCGCCGGCCGGCGCCGCGCCGGTCGCGGCACCGACGCTCGCCGCATTGGCATCGCAGGCCGAGCCGCTCGTCGCGTCCGCGCCGCGCCTGGCAGCGGTGGCCGTGGCCGCGCCGACCCTGACGGCGGTGCCGGCGCCGTCGGCGCCTCACGAGCCGCTCGCGGCGGCGAAGCCCGCCCACGTGCCGCGCGAGCGGCTGTTCACGGAGCTCGTCGATATCTACGCGCAAGCGATGGAGTATCCGGCCGAGGTGTTCTCCGAAACGATCGAGCTCGAAGCCGAACTCGGCATCGATTCGGTCAAGCAGACCGAGATCATCCAGCGCATCACCGCGCGCTACGCGCTGCCGCCGCTGCCGGCCAATTTCCGCAGCGGCGATTTCAAGGCGATCGGGCAGATCGTCGATTTCGTCTACGAGAACCAGGGGAAGGCGCTCGCCTGACGGCCGTGGGCTGAAACGTTGGTCGGCAGGGGGGCCCTGCCCGTAATGACAAGTTCTCGATAGGCAGGCGATCCATGTCGAATACCAGCATGCGCGGCAAGCTCGTTCTCGTGACGGGCGGTGCGAAAAACGTGGGCAAGGCCATCTGCAGGCGTTTCGCCGAGCAGGGCGCGCACGTGATCCTGAATTTCTTCCACTCGCTCGACGCGTCGAAGCAGACGGCCGACGAACTGCGCGCGCTCGGCGCGACGGTCGACGTGATCCGTGCGTCGGTCGCGCAGCAGGCGCAGGTCGACCGGATGTTCGACGAGATCGAACGGCGCTACGGCCGGCTCGACGTGCTCGTCAACAACGCGGCGTCCGGTGCGCTGCTCGGCGTCGACGAGATCGGCGCCGAGCATTTCGATCGCGCGCTCGACACCAACCTGAAGGGCGCGTTCTGGTGCGCGCGCCGTGCCGCGGCGCTGATGGCGCGCTCGGGCGGCGGTGCGATCGTCAACGTGTCGTCGGTGGGCGCGACGCTCGTGCCGGCGAACTATCTGGTCGTCGGCACCGCGAAGGCGGCGCTCGAATCGCTGACGCGCTATCTCGCGGTCGAGTACGCGGGGCGCGACATTCGCGTGAACGGCGCGTCGTCGACGCTGATCGACGGCGACGTCGCCGCGCAGTTTCCGGACCCGGAGAACACGAAGCGCTCGAGCATCGCGGCGACGCCGCTGAAGCGGCTCGCACGCGCGGAGGACCTCGCCGATCTCGTCGTGTTTCTCGCGTCGGACGCGGCGCGCTGGATCACGGGGCAGGTGGTCGTCGCGGACGGCGGGTTGTCGCTGTGCAGCGAAGGGTTGTCGCCGCGCGCGGAATGGGCGGGCGCGGCGCGTGCCGAGGGCGCGGGCGAGGCGGCGCCGGCCGCGGTGCCGCCTGTCGCCGTGAACGCACCGCGGGCCGACGGTCCTGCCGCGCCGCCCGACGACGCGCCCGACAGCGACGACATCGCCGTGGTCGGCATGGGTCTCGCGTTGCCCGGCGCGAGCGACCCCGACGCGTTCTGGCGCGCGCTGCTCGACGGCCCCGAACTGTTCGGCAACGTGCCGCCGGATCGCTGGGATTACCGCTCGTTCTATTCGCCCGACACGTCGGCCGAGGACAAGAGCTATCAGTCGCGCTCGGTCTTCATCGAGCAGTTCGAGCCGTGCCCGACGGTGCGCGCCGAACTCGACGCGGGCACCGCGCCGCACGAGCTGACGACGCTGTGGCTGCGTCACGCGCTGTGCCAGTCGCTCGACGGCGTGACGCTGCGCGACGCCGATCGCGTGGCGTTCCTCGTCGGCTACACGGCGGACGGCAGCCAGCATCTCGAAGAGGGGATGGTGCTGGCCGCCGTGCGCGAACGCCTGAACGCGGTGCTGAGCGAGGCGGGCGTGGACGCGGCCGAGCGCGAGCGGCGCGTGGCCGCGATCGATGCGGTGCTGAGCGCGCGCTATGCGCGCGGCGCCGGCGATCTCGCGTCGTTCTTCCCGCACCGGGTCGGCCTGAACGCGATGCAGGGCGTGCTGCCGGACGACGCGCAATGCATGATGGTCGACACCGCGTGTTCGTCGTCGCTGTATTCGATCGATCTCGGGATCAAGGCGCTGCTGCTCGGCAAGCAGGACGTGGTTGCGTGCGGCGGCGCCTTCGCGCTCGCGCCGCGCGGCTCGGTCCTGTTCTCGAAGCTGCACGGGCTGTCGCGCAGCGGCGAGGTGCGGCCGCTCGATCGCGACTGCGACGGCGTGCTGTTCGCGGACGGTGCGGGCGTCGTGATCCTGAAGCGCGTCGCGCGGGCGCGTGCGGACGGCGACCGCATCCTCGGCGTGCTGAAATCGTTCGGCTCGTCGTCCGACGGCAAGGGCAAGGCGATCTACGCGCCGAATTCGGCCGGCCAGCGCATCGCGATCGACCGCGCGTACGCGCGCACCGCGACGGTACCGGCCGACGTCGACTGGGTGGTTGCGCATGCAACGGGTACGCCGGCCGGCGATCTCGCGGAGTTCCAGAGCCTGCGCGACGCGATCCGGCGCGACCGTCCGGTGCAGGTGACGTCGAACAAGTCGCTGGTCGGGCATACGGGGTGGGCTGCCGGCGTCGTGTCGGTGATCCAGGTGCTGCTCGGGTTGCGGCATCAGATGATCCCGCCGCAGCACCGCTTCAGCGAGCCGCCGCCTGAGTTCGACATCGCCGGCACGAACCTGCGGATTCCGGTGGCGCCGGTATCGTGGCCGGTCCGGCGTGAATCGGCACGCGTCGCGGCGGTGTCCGGGTTCGGCTTCGGCGGCACGAACGGGCACCTGATCGTGTCGGAGTACCGTGCGGATCTGCCTGCGGGCCAGGCGAGCGGACGGTTCGCGCGTGAACCGCTCGCGATCGTCGGCTGGTCCGCAAAGTTTCCGGGCCTCGACGGCGACGCCCAGGTCGCCGCGTGGCTGCGCGGCGAAGGCCGTGCGCCCGACGCGAGCTTCGGAACCGACTACCCGCTGCCGAGCTTCGCGCGCGTGAAGATGCCTCCGGCGGTGCTGCGCGCGCTCGATCGCTGCCAGCTGATGGCGCTCGACGCCGCGCACGACCTGCGCGAACGCCTCGGCACGTTCTGGCACGCGCATGCGGACACGATCGGACTCGTGATGGGGCACATGGGGCCCACGCGCAATGCGGCGCTCTACGCGAGCCGCTGCTATCTCGACGACATCGCGGCCGCGGTGCTCGACGCGACGCGGCCGGACGAACGCGCGGCGACCGAACGCGTGCTGGACGGCTTGCGCGAGGCGACGAAGCAACTCGTCGCGCCGACGACCGAGAATTCGTTTCCGGGAATGATGCCGAACGTGATCCCGGCGCGCGTCGCGAACTATCACGACCTGCACGGATTGAACATGACAGTCGATGCGGGCCACGCGTCGACGCTCGCGGCATTCGAGGCGGCCGAGCGTTTCCTGTGCAGCGGCGAACTCGACATGGCGATCGTCGGCGGCATCAACGGCAACTCGGCGGAAGAGGTGCGGCCCGCGTTCGGGCTGCCGCTCGCGGAGGGCATCGTGTTGTTCGCCGTCACGACGGTGCGGCGTGCGCAGGCCGAAGGGCTGCCGGTGCTCGCGGTAGTGGGCGGTGGCGACGCGAGGGCTGCTGTCGAACCGGCTGCGCCGTGCGATGCGACGGGCCGCGCGGTCACGTATGCGGGGGCCGACTCGGCGATCGACGTGCTGCGCGCAATCGTCGCGCGCGATGCCGGCACGACGCTCACGCGTGACGGCGGCGGCGACCGCGCGCGCTACGCGCTGCACGTTGCATGCGAGCCGGCCGGCCCGCACGGGACCACGCCGCACGAGCCGCATCGCGACGCGCTGCGTGTGCCGCCCGCCGATGCGACGGCGCCGGCCGCCGCGACCGCGGAACCGGCCGCATCGACTGCTGCGGCGACCGCACCCGTTGAACCCGGCACCCTGATACCCGGCCCGCTGCGCCGGACCGGCGTCGCGGCCGACGGCGAGCCGCTCGGCGTCGCGCGTTACCGGATCGAATGGCGCGATGCGCCGTGGCGGCCCGCGGGCCGGTCGACGCCGTTCATCGCGCCGCGCTGCGTGATCGTGACCGACATGCCGGACGCGCTGGCCGCACAGGCCGCACACGCCGATGCGGGCTCCGGCTGCGTGGTGCTGTCGACGCGGCCGTTCGCCACGCACCGGCCGGGCTGGCACTGGATCGAGCGGATCGATGCGGCGGCGCTCGACTTCCTGCCCGACGACATCGGCCACGTACGCGTGCTCACATCGCTCGACGCCGGTACGCTCGCGCCGGGCTCCGCAGCGCCGGCTGCGTCCGCGCGGCTCGCGCTGCACGACCTGGTGTTCCTCGCGATCAAGCGCTGCCATGCGGCACTCGAGCGTGACGGCAGCTTGATCGTTTTGCTGCTCGACGCGCTCGCGGGCGACGTGCCGCATCCGGATGCCGGCCTGTTCACGGGCCTCGTGAAGGCGCTGGCGATCGAGATGCCGGAAGCGCGCCCGGTTGCCGTGCTGACCGATGCGCGCGCGCTGCCGGACGCGCTGCGCGACGCCGAGCGGGAAGGCGGCGCCCGTCACTGGTTGCCGGTCGTCGCGCTGGGCGCCGGACGGCGCCGCACGCCGCGCGTGGTCGCGGACACGGGTGAACTGCGCGCGGACGAGCGGCTGTCGCTCGGCCAGGATTCGGTCGTGGTCGCGGTCGGCGGTGCGCGCGGGATCACCGGCGAGCTGATGAAGACGCTCGCCGCGCAGGTGCGCCCGACGCTGTACCTGATCGGCAGCAGCGCGCTGGACACGATCGACGCGGAACTGCTCGCGATGGATGACGAAACGTTCGCGAAGAGCCGCCCGGACTACATCCGCCAGCAGAAGGCGCTGGATCCGCAACGGCCGTTGCCCGAGATCATCCGCGCCTTCGAGCGGCGCGCCGACGCGCGCACGGCCTGCATGAACATCGAGGCGATGCGCGCGTTCTGCGGCGCGCACCGCGTGACCTACCTGCGCGCCGACGTGCTCGACCCCGACAGCGTGAAGGCGGCCATCGACACGATACTCGCGCGCGAGCCGCGCGTCGACCTGCTGGTCAACGCGGCCGGACTGAACCGTTCGGCCTCGGTGCGCGTGAAGTCGCTGGACGATTTCGTCGCGGTGCGCGACATCAAGGTGCGCGGCTACTGGAACCTGCGCCGCGCGTTCGGCACGCGGCAGCCGCGCCTGTGGTGCAACTTCGGCTCGTTCATCGGGCTGACCGGGCAGGCGGGCGAAACCGACTACGCGTCGGGCAACGACTTCCTGAACACGCAGGCGTCGTATCACCGCGCGGCGCTCGGTCACGACGAATTCACGATCGGCTGGACGCTGTGGCGCTCGGTCGGGCTCGGCGCGAACCCGGTCACGCGCGCGTTTCTCGAGAAGAGCGGGCTGTTCACGAGCATGCGCACCGCGGAGGGGCAACATCACTTCATGCGCGAACTCGGGCTCGGCGAGCGCGCGGCGATGTCCGTGCATCTCGGCGACGCCGAGCGGCGTGCGATCGAAACGCACCTGCCGGGTTACTTCGACCTCGACGAAGGCGCGCCGGCCGCCATCGCCGCGTCGCGCGATCCCGATTTCTATCTCGGCGCGGAACGCGCGCGGACCGACGACAGCGTGACGTTCGAGCGCGTGTTCGACCTCGAGCGCGACGCATACCTGCAGCATCACGTCGTCAACGGCTTTCCGACGCTGCCGGGAACCTTCGTGCCCGAAGTGGCCGCCGAAGCCGCGCTGCGGCTCGTGCCGGGGCTCAAGGTCGTCGGCTTCGCGGACGCGGCATTCCTGCACTTCCTGCGTGTGTACGACGCGAAGCGGCCGAGCGTGAAGCGCATCCACGCGCGGATCGCGTCGCGTGACGGCGACGCGGTGCACGTGCGCGTGCGGATTTCCGGCGACGTGCTGGCGCCGGGCGGGCAGGTGCTCGTGCGCGACAAGCCGCACTTCGAGATCACCGTGCGCCTGGCCGACGCCTACGCGCCGGCGCCGGTGTGGCACGAACCGGCCATGGCGACGTTCACGCCCGTCGCCGATCCGTATCACTTCGACGCGGCGCCGGTGCGGCTGACCGGCATGTTCGTGTCGACGACCGACACCGGCATGAGCGACGCGGGCAAGCAGGCGCGCTTCCGGCTGAACGTGCCGGACGGCGACCCGGTGTTCTCGCGCTTCGTGGTGCCGAGCATCCTGCTCGACGGGCTCGCGCGCGTGGCCGCGCTCGATCACGTCGCCGGCGACTACATTCCGCTCGCGGCGCCGATGTCGATCGGCCGCATCGATATCTACGAAGCCGGCAACGACTGCGAGCTGGCGAGCCGCCACGCGTCGATCGCGCTGCGCGTGAGCCCGCGCGCGTTCGCGCTGGAAGGGCCGGCGAGCAGCGGCAACCGGTTCGTCGCGGTGCGCCCGGACGGCAGGATCCTGATGCAGATGCGCGACGTGACGGGCATCGTGATCGGCTACGTGCATCGCGTGACCGGCGCGTTCGCCGCGCGCGGCGAGATCGACGCGCAACTGGCCGGGCGCGCGCCTTCCGAACAGGTGTCCGCATGAGCATGAAGCGACTCGCGCCCGGCCCGCGCGGCAGCGTCGTGATGGGCAACCTCGCGGCGTACAAGCGCAACCCCGTCACGATGCTGCTGAAGCTGCAGCAGCAGTACGGCGACGTCGCGCGCAACCGTCTCGGCCCGTTCCTCACGCACGCGCTCGCGCATCCGGACGGCGTGCAGCACGTGCTGCAGGACAACCACCGCAACTACGTGCGCGGCCGCTTCTACGACAACTTCAAGATGTTCTTCGGCGATGGCCTGCTGACGACCGACGGCGAGTTCTGGCGGCGCCACCGCCGCGTGGTGCAGCCGCTGTTTCACCGCAAGCAGGTCGAGTCGCACACGGCTGCGGTCGGCGCTGCGGCGCTCGCGCTCGTCGAGGCGTGGCTGAAGCGGCCGGCGCATGCGCCGTTCGACGCCGTCGAGGAAATGATGCGCGTGAGCCTGCGCATGCTCGGGCTGATGCTGTTCAACGCGGACATCTCGCGGCATGCGGACGACGTCGGGCCGGCCGTGCGCTTCGGCATCGCGGCGATGATGCCGCAGGGCAACCTGAACGATTTCGTGCCGCGCTGGATGCCGACGCCGTTCAATCGCCGGATCGCGCACGCGCGCCGCGGGATCGACACGATCGTGGACGCGATCGTCGCCGAGCATCGCGCGGGGCGCTGCGACACGAGCGACGTGATCTCGCTGCTGCTCGCCGCGCGCGACCCGGACACGGGGGCGCCGCTGACCGAGCGCGAGGTGCACGACGAGGTGATGACGGTGTTTCTCGCCGGCCACGAAACCACCGGCAGCGGGATGGCGTGGGGGCTCTATGCGCTCGCGCAGCATCCGCAGGTGTTGCGCCGCTTGCGCGAGCAGCTCGATGCCGTGCTCGGCGGCCGCGCGCCCGATGCGGCCGATCTCGAACGCCTGCCGTACCTCGCGCAGACAGTCGACGAGATCCTGCGCCTGTACCCGCCGATCTGGGGCTTCACGCGCGATCTGGTCGACGATGACGAGATCGGCGGTTATCACGTGCCGGCCGGCTCGTCGGTGTTCATGTCGCCGTACGTCACGCATCGTCATCCGGCGCTGTGGGCGAACCCCGACGCGTTCGATCCGGAGAACTTCGGATCGCATGCGCCGGAGCGCCACAAGTACGCGTACTTTCCGTTCGGCGGCGGGATGCGCAAATGCATCGGCTACCAGACCGCGTTGCTGCAGATGCGCGTGCTGATCGCGGTGGTGGCGCAGCACGTCGACCTGAGCGCGGTGCCCGGTCATTCGCTCGACACCGGCGCGACGATCTCGCTGCGTCCGCGCGACGGGATCCGGTTGATCGCGAAGCCGCGCTTGCGCGAGCGGGTGTCCGCGGGGCAGGCCGGGGGGGATGCAAGCGCGCCGGCTGTCAGGACATCGGTGTGTCCGTTTACGGGCACGCAAGCGGTGGGGGCTACTTCGTTGCCGACACCGACACCGACACCGACACCGACACCGACACCGACACCGACACCCGGCGCCGAGCAACCGGCGAACGCGGCATCACCTACGCCCGATCGTTCCGCCGGCCCCACGCTGTCCCTGGACGTGCTGGCCTTTCTGCAGCGCGACGCGATCGCGGACGACGCGCCTCAGCGCACCGACGCCACGCCGACGCACCGCTTCACCTGGCGGCCGGTCGAGATCGAGCCGCTGCCCGACTTGCCGGCGGCGGAGCTGAGCGGCAAGCGGATCGCGATCGTCAACGGCCGCGGTCGCACGGTCGAGCGCGTGGTGGCGACGCTCACGCGCGCCTGCGCGAAACCGGCCGTGTTCGCGCCGGCCAACGGTGCCGACCCGGCGGCCGCCGCGAGCGCGTTCGTCGCGCAGTCGGGGCCGTTCGACGGGATCGTCGATCTCGGCATCGAAGCGCCGTTCTCGCTCGACGCGCGCGATCAATGGGAAGCGCCGCTGCGCCGCACGGTCGCGCTGCTGCAGGCGTGCTACGGCGACTGGTGGCAGGAAGAATCGACGTCGCGGCTGTTCTATCTGGCGCTCACCTGGCAGGACGGCCTGATGGGCCATGGCGACGGCCCGCTCGTGCAGCCGCTCGGCGGACTGTGGGCCGGCCTCGCGAAGACGCTGCCGCAGGAACTGCCGAACTGCAACGTGCGCGTGCTCGACATCGCGCCCGACGAAACGGGGCGCGTCGACCAGCTGATCGCGCGCGAACTGTACCGCTGGGGACGCTTCGAGGTCGGCCACCGCGGCGGACGCCGCCATACGCTCGTCGCGACCCGCGACGACCTGCCGGCCGACGCGGCGCCCGACTGGGCGCCCGACGACGTCGTGCTGTTCTCGGGCGGCGCGCGCGGCATCGGTTTCCTGGCCGCGTGCGCGCTCGCAAAACGCCATCGCTGCACGGTGATCGTCACCGGGCGCGATGCGTTGCCCGCCGGCGACGAGCCGTGGCTCGCGCTCGACGATGCTGGCTTCAAGCGCTACGGGCTCGAGCAACTGCGCCAGGCGACGCCCGGGCGATCGCCGAAGGCGATCCGGGATGCGCTGCGGCAGCTCGAACGCCGCCGCGACCTGAAGGCGTCGCTCGACGCGGTGGCCGCGCTCGGCCTGCCGGTGCACTACCGCGTATGCGACGTGACCGACGCGGAGGCCGTGCGCACGCTGTGCGACGCATTCGGCGACCGGCTGCGCGCCGTGATCCACAACGCGGGCATCGATCAGCCGGTGCGCTTGCCGCGCAAGAGCGCCGACGCGTTCATCGGCACC
This sequence comes from Burkholderia sp. SCN-KJ, assembly GCF_024656005.1. NCBI lineage: Bacteria > Pseudomonadati > Pseudomonadota > Betaproteobacteria > Burkholderiales > Burkholderiaceae > Burkholderia > Burkholderia sp. SCN-KJ. The sequence goes on along the minus strand of NZ_JANKOG010000025.1, from coordinate 20,516 downwards.
GCGCGCGTGAAGGTGCTCGGCTTTCTCAATCTCTACGCGGCGGTGCGCAACCGGCCGCGCGTCGACTGTTTCGTCAACGTCGGCTCGCTGACCGGCCGCTGGGGCGGAATGACGGGCGAGACCGACTATGCGGCCGCAAACGAGGCGCTGGCGCGGCTCGGCTGGTGGGCGCGGCGCGACGCCGGCGAGCGCGTCGTGAAGACGATCGCGTGGCCGACCTGGGACGGTGTCGGGATGATCACGAACCTCGCCGTCACGCGGCGCTACGTAACACCGATGCGGATCGACGACGGCGTGCGTCACTGGCTCGCGGAACTAGCGGCGCCGGCGAATCCGTCGTCATCCGGCAGCGGCGAGCCGATGTACATGGGCGCGGTCGGCCGCGCACTGACGCCGATCCAGCTGCGCGGGTTCGACGCGGTGGAAGGCTTGCCGAACCTCGGCGAACTCGCGACGCGCCGGCATCACGCGGGCACGCCGCGGCGCTTCCGGCCGTTCGCTTGCTTCTCGACGCGCTATCGCACGGCCGGCGCACCCTATGCGCATGCCTTCCGGTTCGGCGGCCGCGCGGCCGTGCCGGCGTCGCTGCTGCTCGAGCACGCGCGCGTCGTGGCCGACTGGGGCGCGCCGCCCGGCGGCGAGCGGGCCTGCCTGCAGGAAGCCGTCGACATCACGATCGCGCTCGACGCGCTCGCCGAGGCGCTCGACGGCCACGGCGATCTCGCGCTCGACACCGACGTGAGCGGCCGCACGGTGGACGACGGCTGGCACGTGACGGTGCGCTGCGCGTCGCTTGCCGGCCGCGTGCTGCTCGATGCGACGTTCGTGTACCGCAGTCATCCACCCGGCGGCACGACCGTCGCGCTGCCGCGCGAGACGGAGGACGGCCCGGTCCGGCGGTCCGCACGCGCGAGCTGGCGCGACGACCTGTTGCCCGAGGCCCGATGGAGCGGCGGCATCGCGCAGGCGAAGGCCGCAGACCCCGCCGCGCTGTGGGGTGTACAGGGTGTGCAGGGTGATGCAGGGCGCGTGCCGTGTCCGCAGCTGTGGCTGCCGGTCAATCACCTGGAAAACGTGCTGCGCGTGCTGCTCGGTGCCTGGCCCGCCGACGGCGAGCCGCCGCACGCATGGCGCATCGGCCGCATCGTGTTCGGCGCCGCGCAGGCGGGCGACGCCGACATGCTGCTGCGCTATCCGGACGATCGCTTCGCGATCGCCGATCGCGCGGGCGCATCGATCGCCGACCTGTACGACGCGCGGCTCGCCGGCGCGACCGACACGCAAGCCGTGACGGCGTCGGCTACTTGAACGGGAAGAGGAGGTTCACCATGACGGAGCGCAACGACGGCGCGCGGTACTGCATCATCGGCGCGGGCGCGGCGGGCATCACCGCCGCGAAGAACCTGCTCGCGGCCGGCATCGGCTTCGACGTGATCGAGCGCGAGGACGACGTCGGCGGCAACTGGTACTACGGCCGCCCGAGCGGCGCGGTGTATCGCTCGATTCACATGATCAGCTCGAAGCGGTTTTCCGAGTACACCGACTTTCCGATTCCCGACGACTATCCGACCTATGCGCGCGGCGACCAGGCACTCGCGTATCTGCGCGCGTACGCGCGGCGCTACGGCGTATGCGACCGGATCGAGTTCGGCCGCTCGGTGCTCGAGATCGCACCGGTGCCGGGCGGCACGCAGTGGCGCGTGGAACTGGATCGCGGCGAGGTGCGGACCTATCGCGGCGTGATCGTCTGCAACGGCCATCTGTCGCATCCGCAACTGCCCGACTATCCGGGGCGGTTCGACGGGCTGCAGCTGCATTCGTCGCAGTACCGCACGCCGGAGATCTTCGACGGCAAGCGCGTGCTCGTGGTCGGCGCCGGCAATTCCGGCTGCGACATCGCGGTCGAGGCGTCGCATCGTGCGCGCGCGGTCTTCCACAGCACGCGCCGCGGTTACTACTACTGGCCGAAATTCCTGTTCGGGATGCCGGCGGACGAGTGGGCGGAATGGCCGTTGCGGCTGCGTATGCCGCTGTGGGCGCGGCGCTTTTTCGGCGAACGGCTGCTGCGCCTGACGACGGCCGGGCAACCCGAACACTACGGGCTGCGCAAGCCGGACCACAAGCTGTTCGAATCGCATTTCATCATCAATTCGACGCTGTTCTATCACCTCGGCCACGGCGACCTCGCCGCGCGGCCGGACGTGCGCGAACTGAAGGGCGATCGCGTCGTGTTCGTCGACGGCAGCGAGGAGGCGATCGACGTGATCGTGTACGCGACCGGCTACCAGCCGAGCTTTCCGTTCATCGACCAGGCGCACCTGCAATGGCGCAAGCAGCAGCCGTCGCTGTACCTGAACCTGTTCGACGCGCAGCATCGCGACCTGTTCTTCATCGGGCTGTTCCAGACCTCGACCGGCAACTGGCCGTTGATGGACTACCAGGCGCAGCTGCTCGCCCGCTACCTGCATGCGCGCGACGCGGCGCCGCGCAAGGCCGCGCGCATCGACCGGCTGATCCGGCGCGGCCGCTCGGACTGGAGCGGCGGCATCGCGTTCCATCGCACGCCGCGGCACGTGATCGAGGTCGAGCATTTCGCGTACCGGCTGCAGCTGCGACGGCTGATACGCGGGTTGCCGGCCTTGCCCGGCGGTGAGAGCGCGGCGGCATCGAAGGTGGCGCCGGCGCACGCGGTGCGCGCGGGAGGTGCGTCGTGAGCCTCGTGCATGTCGAACACCTGTCGAAGACCTACCTGCTCGACAGCGTGCGCGTGACCGGGCTCGCCGACGTGTCGGCGACGCTCGACGCGGGCCGCTTCACCGTGCTGAGCGGCCCGTCGGGCAGCGGCAAGACGACGCTGCTGAACCTGATCGGCTGCATCGATCGCCCCGACAGCGGGCGCGTGACGATCGCCGGTCACGACACGGCGTCGTTGTCGGACGATGCGCTGTCCGATTTTCGCGCGCGCCATGTCGGCCACGTGTTCCAGACCTTCAACCTGCTGCCGGTGCTGTCCGCGTACGAGAACGTCGAGTATCCGCTGCTGATGGCGGGCTGGGCGCCGGCGCGGCGCACGGCGCGGGTGCGCGACCTGCTCGACGCAGTGGGCCTGGCCGACAAGGCGCGGCACCGGCCGAGCCAGCTGTCGGGCGGCCAGCGCCAGCGCGTCGCGATCGCGCGTGCGCTCGCGGCCGAGCCCGCGATGGTCCTCGCGGACGAACCCACCGCGAACCTCGACAGCGCGACCGGGCACGCGATCATCGCGTTGATGCGCGCGATCCAGCGCGAGCGCGACGTGTCGTTCATCGTGTCGTCGCACGATCCGCAGGTGGTGAAGGTGGCCGACGCCGTGATCCGGATTCTCGACGGCCGCATCGTCGGCCACGAACCGGCCGGCGACGACACGGCGACGCAGGAGGTGTGCCGATGACCCATACGCTGATGCTCGCGCTGCGCAACCTGCAGCGCAACCGCCGGCGCTCGCTCACCACGCTGCTCGCGATGATCGTCGGCGTCAGCGCGATCCTGTTGTTCGGCGGCTTCAGCCGCGACATCACGCTCGGCCTGCAGACCGACTTCGTGCAGCGCAGCGGCCACCTGCAGATCCAGCGCCAGGGCTATTTCCTGTACGGCACGGGCGACCCGGCCGCGTACGGGATTCGCGGCTACCCGGCGCTGATCGAACGATTGCGGCACGACCCGCAGCTCGCGCCGCTGCTGCAGGTCGTCACGCCGACGCTGCAGTTCGGCGGGATCGCCGGCAATTTCGCGGCGGGCGTGTCGCGCACCGTGATGGGCTTCGGCGCGATTGCGGACGACCAGTACCGGATGCAGCAATGGAACGCCTACGGGTTTCCGTTGCAGCCGCCCGCGTTCGCGTTGCGCGGCAGCGCCGGCGACGCGGCGATCGTCGGCCTCGGCGTCGCGCGCGTGCTGCACCTGTGCGGCCCGCTGCGCGTGCCGGATTGCCGCGATGCGCCGCCGGGCCCGGCCGAGCCGGCCGCCGACGGCCCGGCCGCGACCGCGCCGCCCGACGTGCTGGCGCTCGCGCAGGCCGAGGCCGGCACGCGGCCGGCCGCCGACGGCGCGCCGCATGTCGAAGTGCTGACCGCGAGCGCGGGCGGCGCGCCGAACGTCGGCCGCTTCTCGGTCGTGAAGGCGGACCAGCAGGGCGTGAAGGAACTCGACGACGTGTATCTCGCGGTGCACCTGCCGCAGGCGCAGCGGCTCGTCTACGGCGGCGCCGCGCCGCGCGCGACCGCGATCGAGATCCAGCTCGCGCGCACGGCCGACCTGCCGGCGGCGCGCGCGCGCATCGAACAGCTGCTGCACGGCGGCTTCGACGGCCAGGCGCTCGAGGTCGTCGATTTCGCGACGCTGAACCCGTTCTACGACCAGACCAACCGGATGTTCTCGGTGATCTTCGGCTTCGTGTTCGTGCTGATCAGCACGATCGTGCTGTTCGTGATCAGCAACACGATGAGCACCGCGATCATCGAGCGCACCGTCGAGATCGGCACGCTGCGCGCGATGGGCATGCGGCGCGGCGGCATCCAGGCGCTGTTCGTCTGCGAGGGCGCGCTGCTCGGCGTGGCCGGCGCGTCGCTCGGCGTGCTGGTCGCGCTCGCCATTGCCGCGATCGTCAATCGCAGCGGGCTGGCCTGGACGCCGCCCGCCCGGATCGACGCGGTCGCGCTGACGGTGCGCGTGTGGGGCGAGTGGCGAACCATCGCCGTCACGTTCGCCGGGCTCGCGTGCGTGGCCGGGCTGTCCGCGTGGCTGCCGTCGCGGCATGCGGCGCGGCTGTCGATCGTCGATGCGCTGCGGCACGTGTGAGGTCGCCCGATTGCCGCGTTTTCGTTCACTTCACTTTCGGGAGAGCGCCCGTGCGTCGCCTGTTCGTTTCATGCTGTCTGAGTCTTTCGTTCCTGGCCGGCGTCGCGCGTGCGCAGCCGGCGCCCGATCCGCAGAAGGTGCTCGCGGCGAGCGACGCGATCCGCACACCGGAGAAATCGTTCGTGCTGACCGCGACGCTCGTCGAGTACCGCGCCGGCAAGCAGGTCGACGGCAATACGCTGTCGATCCATTCGAAGCCCGACGCGCCCGGCGGTGCGTTCCGCACGCTGGTGCGCTTCGTCGCGCCGGCGCGCGACACGGGCAAGCTGATGCTGAAGAACGGCAACGACCTGTGGTTCTACGATCCGGCGAACCAGGCCAGCGTGCGGATCTCGCCGGACCAGCGGCTGCTCGGCCAGGCCGCGAACGGCGACGTCGTGACGGTCAATCTCGCGCACGACTATACGGCCGCGCTGAAGGGCGTCGAGGACATCGTCGACGGCGACCGGCAGACCCGTCGCGCGTACCACCTTGCGCTCGCCGGCCACGGCGACGGGCTCACGTATCGCCGCATCGAGATCTGGATCGACGCGGCGAACAACCGGCCGCTGAAGGCACGCTTCTATTCGGAAAGCGACCGGCTGCTGAAGACCGCGTTCTATCGCCGCTACACGATGCAACTGGGCGTCGAGCGGCCGACCGAGACCGTCATCGTCGACGGGCTCGACAGCAACTGGGTCACGGTCATGCGTTTCTCCGACTACGCATGGCGCGACATTCCCGATGCATGGCTGCAGCGCGACTACCTGTCCCGCTTCCAGGCGCAATGACGGCGCGGCGCCGAGGCCGGATCGCGGCGCTCGCGTTCGTGCTGCTGCCTGCGCTCGTGCGTGCAGCGGATGCGGGTGCGGCGGGTGGAACGGGTGCGGCGGACGGCACGGCCGGCGTCGCCGCGGCCGATGCCGCGGCGCTGGCGCTGGCCGACCAGCCGGCCGCGACGCCCGCCGACACCGCGAAGCCGTGGAAGCTGAACGTGCAGGACGCGCTGCGCACGAGCCGCTATCGCGACGGCGGCGAGGCCGGCCGCAACCAGCTGTCGATCGAGTTCGAATACGGCCAGTGGCTGACGCCGTCGTTCGCCGCGCATTTCTCGATGCGCTTCGACCGTTTCGATCCGCTCGGCACGTCGCGCACGTCGTCGCGCGACGTGACGCTCGTAAAGGAAGCGTATGCGAGCTGGCGCGCGTCGCCCGCGTTCGTCGTCGACGCGGGGCGCGTGAACGAGCGGCTCGGCGCGGCGATCGGCTACAACCCGACCGACTTCTTCCGGGCCGGGGCGGTGAGTCTCGACGTGCCGCCCGATCCGGACAGCCGGCATACGAACCGGCTCGGCACGGTCGGGCTGCGCGCACAACAGGTGTGGGACTCGGGCTCGCTCGCGGCGCTGCTGTCGCCGCGGCTCGAGCGCCGCAGCCTGCCGGGCGATCCGGCCGCGTCGTCCGACCTGCGGCGCACCAACGGCGTCGACCGCTGGATGCTCGTCGCGAGCCAGCGGCTCACCGCGGCGATCCAGCCGCAATGGATCGTCTACGGCGAAAGCGGGCAGGCGCCGCAGTTCGGCCAGAATCTGAGCGTGCTGCTCGGCAACTCGGTGGTCGCGTACCTCGAGTGGACGGGCGGCTACCGGCGCTCGCTGATCGCGCGTGCCACCGGCGCGGCCGACGATCGCGCGTTTCGCACCAGTTCATCGGTGGGCGCGACGTGGACGCTGCCGGTCGACCTGTCGCTGACCGCCGAATTCCAGAGCAACGGCGGCGGCGCAAACGCGGCGCAATGGCGGTCGTTGCAGCGCGCGAACCCGCTCGCTTGGGGCCGTGCGGTGCAGACCTCGATCGCCGCGCAGGAACTGCAAACCCGTCACGGCGTATTCGTGATGGCGGCGTGGCGCAATGTCGGCGTGCGTCGCCTCGACCTGTCGGGCTTCGTGCAGGCCGATCTCGGCGGCGGCCGGCAATACTGGCTCGAGTTGCGGCGGCGTTTCGACCGCTTCGACGTCGCGCTGCAATGGTTGCATCAGGGCGGGCCGTCGTGGAGCCGCTTCGGCGCGATGCCGGAGTCGACGAGCGTTCAGGTGCTGGGCATTTTTTATCGATGACGCAAGGAGAGTTCGAATGAGCAAACGCGCGCTTCAGGCGGCGACCGCCGTGCTTGCGCTGGTCCCGACGATCACCGGAGTGCTCGGCATGATGGGCATCCACGATCCGCTGTACGCATCGCTCGGCATCGCGCTGCCGGCCGACGCGACGCTGGACGGCAACCTGCGTTTCCATGCGGGCGTCTGGCTCGGGCTCGGGCTCGCGGCGTTTTCGGTGATTCCGCGCATCGAGCGGCAGGGGCGGCTGTTCGCGACGCTGTGGACGATGATCTTTCTCGGCGGTATCGGGCGGCTGATTTCGCTCGCGGCGCTCGGGCTGCCGTGGCCGCCGTTCGTCGGCTTCACGGCGCTCGAAGTCGTCGGCGCGCCGCTGTTCATCGCATGGCAGCGGCGCGTGGCCGCGCATGCCGCATGGGAGCACGCGAATGCATGACATCGACATCGACCGGCGTATCGCGGCGCGTCGTCGTGCCGATGCGGCCGTGCGGGGCATCGCGGCGGCGTTCCTGCACGCCGTGGCGGCACGACGCGTATCGCTCGGGTACGCGCGGTTCATCGCCCGTATCGCCCGTATCGCGCTGCTCGCGTGGGTCCTGCTGGGCCCGGCGCAGGCCGGCGCGCAGGCGGCCGTCGACGACTACGCGGCGACCCGCTATCCGATCGTCCTCGTGCACGGGTTGACCGGGACCGACGACTATTTCGGCGTCCTGCCGTACTGGTACGGCATCCAGGCAGATCTTCAGCGGCATGGCGCGACCGTCTACGTCGCCGACCTGTCCGGTTTCCAGGGCGACCTCGGCCCAAACGGGCGGGGCGAGCAGTTGCTGGCCTACGTCAAGCAGGTACTCGCGGTCACGGGCGCCACCAAGGTGAACCTGATCGGCCACAGCCAGGGCGGGCTGACGTCGCGCTACGTGGCGTCGGTCGCGCCCGCGCTCGTCGCGTCGGTCACGACGATCGCGACGCCGCACCGCGGCTCGCAGTTCGCCGATTTCGTGCTGGGCGCGCTGAAGCTCGACCCGACCGGCCTGTCGACGCCAATCTTCGGTGCGCTGCTGAACCTGTTCGGAATCCTCACCAGCGACACGCACAACACGAACCAGGATGCGATCGCCGCGCTCAACGCGCTGAGCACGTCCCGTGCCGCACAGTTCAACCAGCTGTTCCCGAGCCCGGGGCTCGGCGCCGGCGCGTGCGGCACCGGCGCACCGGTCGAGACGATCGGCGGCAACGTGCATCTGCTGTATTCGTGGAGCGGGGCCGCGTATCAGCCGGTGTCGCTGCTCGGCATCGTGACCGGCGCGGTCGACACCAGCGTGATTCCGGTCATCGATCCGGCGAACGTGCTGGATCCGTCGACGCTCGTGTTCCTGACGGCCGGCAACGTCATGGCGCTGGCCGGCGCCGGCCCGAACGACGGTTTCACGTCGACCTGCAGTGCGCGGTTCGGCACGGTGATCTCGACGCGCTATCGCTGGAATCACTTCGACGCGATCAACCAGCTGCTCGGCATTCGCGGCGCCTATGCGGAAGACCCGGTCGCCGCGCTGCGCGTGCAGGCAAACCGGCTGAAGCAGCAGGGCGTCTGAGCGATGGAGGTCCGGACCATGCTGTCCCGCGCGGTGTTGTACGGCGCGACCGGGGCGATCGCCGCGGCGGCCGTGTGGCACGCGTTCGGTCGTCAGGCTGCGTCGACGGCCGCCGTGGCCGCCACGGATGCCGCGCCGCCCGGCCACGTCGCGCCGAGCGGTGCGGCGGTGCCGCGGCCGGTGCTTGCCTTGTCCGATGTCGCGCTGCCGGCGCCGCTCGCGGGCGCGCGTGCGCCGCGCCTGCCGGTCGGGCCCGACGGGCGCCTCGCGCACGTGCACGCGGTGCGGGAATTCTTCGATTACTTTTTGCTTGCGCAGCATGACCTGACGCCCGCGGCGCTCGATGCGCTGGTCGCGCATGAAATCGCTTCGCAGCCGATCGGCGAGCCGGCCCGCCGCGATGCGCTCGACCTGTGGCCGCGCTATCGCGCGTGCATCGCCGCGTTCGACACGCTGCCGGGCGCGCCGCCGGCAGGCGCCGTTCTCGATCCGGACGGCATCGCGGGCGAGCTCGAGCGGCGCGCGGCGCTCGCGCGCCGCTGGCTCGGCGACTGGAGCGCGCCGTTCTTCGACGCGGAATTCCGGCGGCAGCGCGGCGATCTCGACCGGATCAGGATCGCGCGCGATCCGACGCTCGATGCCGCGCAGAAGCGCGCACGCCTCGCCGCACTCGACCAGGCGTTGCCGCCGGACGAGCGCGACGCACGCGAGCGCGCGGCGCGCCAACGCGATGCGCTCGCAACGCTCGCGCAGCTCGACGGCCAGCGCGCGACGCCCGATGCGCTGCGTGCGCAGCTCGGCGCCGAGGTCGCCGCGCGCGTCGAGCGGATGCGGCAGGGCGACGATGCGTGGCGGGCACGCTATCGCGACTACGCGGCCGAACGCGACCGGCTCGACGCGCAGCCGCTTGCGCCCGACGCGCGCGATGCGCAGCTCGCGCAATTGCGGCAACGCGACTTCCCGGATCCGGCGGACGCATTGCGGGCCGCATCGCTCGACGCGGGCCGGGCCACGGCATCGGCGCGCTAGCACTCGTCCCGGACGTGCGCGCCGTCACGGCGCTCACACCTGGCGGCGGAGAAGTGTGAGATAGCCCACACTTTCCGCATTCTTTTCGATTCGGGAATGATTTTAATTTCCAGTTTAAATCGCATTACCGCGCATTGACATTCATCCGCCGTTTTCAATGACACATTGCGCAACCCGTTTTATATGGGAGGATTTAAATCGCCGATTTTTGATTGACAATGCAAGTATCTTCGGCTGGCGAGCCGAACTGTCAAATTACTTCATGTAACAAAAGCGGAGTGTCGCGTACGGTTGGGCTGCGTGATACCTTTTTGCTCAATGTCACCGCGATGAAACGGCGGAGAAACCGTTAAACCGGTGCGGTGAAAACAGCAGGAAGGTCCGGTGGCCGAGGGGCAGGGATACAACGTACGAGGTGCGCCGTGATACATCAGGCCAACAACGTCATCGAGTTGCCGCATGCACTTGGTGCCAATCATTTCCTGTCTGCGCTCGACGGAATTAGCCGTTCCGAATTGGCGCCTCATCTGATGCTTTCGAATCTCGAGACCGGCCAGGTGCTATGCGATGCCGGCGAGAATCTGGAGGCCGTCTATTTTCCGGTGACGGCGGGCATTTCCCTGCAATACACGGCGGGCGGCAAGACGACACTCGGCGTGACGGAAATCGGCCGCGAAGGCATCGTATGCGACGACGTCATCGGCAGCGCGATGCAGCGCCGCGTCGTCGTCTACCGCGGCGGGTTCGCGTACCGGCTGTATGCGCGCCGCTTCGCGGACGCGTGCGACGGGTCGGCGGCGATCCGGCGGCAGGTCTTCGTGCGGATGCAGCTGGCGTTGTCCCAGGCGTCGCAGGTCATGTTCTGCAGCCGCCATCACGTGATGCGGCAGCAACTGGGCCGCTGGCTGCTGATCGCCTACGAGCGCGCACGCAGCATCGAAATCCCGGTCACGCACGGCATGCTGGGGCAGATGCTGGGCGTGCGCCGCGAGACCGTCACCGATGCCACGCGGCAGCTTCACGAGCTCGGCCTGATCCATCAGCATCGCGGTGCCATCGTACTGACGGATCTCGCCGGTCTCGAACGGCAGGGCTGCGATTGCCATCGGGTCGTGCGCGACGAAACACGCCGCATCCTCGCGACCGATGCCGGTACGGATGCCGGTGCCGCGTTGTCGCGCCGCGTCCGGACGACTTAGTCGCCGGCACCGCGTCGTGGCGCGATGGCATGCACGGCGGCGCGGCGCGCAAAAGGAACGGGGAGGTGCCTGGCGCAGGCGGTGCGGCGACGCGTCGGGCAGGCGGCATCGAGAAGAATCAGAAAAACAGTCATTCAGGTATGGAAAACATTTCGAAGCTCCAGAGTCAGCGCAGCTCGTTCCACGTGTGGCCATGGAGTCCGGCGCTCGGCATCCTGCCGATCGTCGTCGTGGTCGTCGCGCTGGCCGGGTTCGTCGCCGTCAGCCTGATCGTGATCATGTCGTTGCGCGTGTACGTCGGCGGCGAAAGCAGCTGGTCGAAGGCGCAGAAGGACGAGATCCTGCTGCTGAGCCGCTACGGGCAGACCGGCGACGAACAGCTGTTTAACGATTACCTGGCGGTCGACCGGACCCTTACGTTCCTCGGCGCCGCGCGCCGCGCGATGACCGGCACGCCGCCGGACCACGGCGTGGCGCGCCAGGCGCTGATCGAGGCGGGCATCAATCCGGTCGATGCGGCGGCGGTGGTGTGGTTCTACCCGATCCTGAGCAGCTTCGCACGCCTGAACGCCGCGTTGCAATACTGGGAGGACGCGGACCGGCAACTGGTCGACCTGCGCAGGATCGCCAACGCGCTGCACGCGTCGGTGCATGCGGACGACGTCCGGCGCACGAGCAGCCTGAACCGCGCGATCTGGGACCTCAACGCGCACATCGAACCGCTGCCGAAGCGCTTTTCCGACGAGCTGAGCGCCGAATTCCGCTCGGCCGTCATCCAGCTGTTCCTGTCGTACATCGCGGCCTCGCTGCTGATCATCCTGCTGTCGGTGCGGTGGGCGAGCCGCGCGCAACGCCAGCAGGCGTCGATGCAGACCGAGCTGGACCGGAGCCAGGCGTTCGCGGCAGCCGCGCTGCGCTCGGTCGCCGACGCGATCGTCACGATCGGCCTCACGCGCGGCATCGAGACCGTCAATCCGGCGGCCGAGCAGCTGCTCGGCGCGTCGTCGCGGCAGTGTGTCGGCAAGCCGATCAACGACGTGCTGGACCTGATCGACACGTCGACGGGCATGTCGATCAAGCTGCTCGCGTCGCTCGGCAATCGCAGCGACCCCACGTTCACCCGCGATCTCGACCTGATCCGCGTGTGCGGCTCGGCGGTGTCGGTGCGCGCGTCGCTGTCGAAGATGGACAACGCCGCGGGCCGCTGCGTCGGCTACGTGCTGATCCTGCGCGACATGACGCGCGAACACCAGTTGATCGAGAAGCTGACCTGGCAGGCGTCGCACGATGCGCTGACCGGCCTCATCAATCGCACGGCGTTCGAGCGGCGCCTGGGCGACGCGCTGGCGCAGCGCGGCGGCGGGATGTTGCTGGTGCTCGACCTCGACGGCTTCAAGGAAGTCAACGACGTGTGCGGCCACGCGGCGGGCGACGCGCTGCTGCGCGACGCGACCGCGGTGTTCGCGCGCTGTCTCGGCCACGACGACGTGTTCGGCCGGCTGGGCGGCGACGAATTCGGCATCCTGCTGCCGGCCGGCCGCAACGGCGCGCCGGACGGCGGCAAGGCGGAGCGGCTGCGCGCGAGTCTCGAGGACTTCACGTTCCTGTGGGAAGGCGAGCCGTTCAAGCTCAGCGTGAGCATCGGCGTGCTGGATCTCGCGTGCCGGCCCGAGAGCGTCGAGAAGGCGATGCAGATGGCCGACGTCGCGTGCTACGTCGCGAAGGATCGCGGCCGCAACCGCGTGCATGTCGCGGATTCGCGCGACATGCATTCGAGCCGCCAGGCGTATCACACGCAGTGGAGCCGGCGCGTGAAGACGGCGCTCGAGACGAATTCCTTCCAGTTGTATGCGCAACCGATCGTGCCGATCCAGCCCGCGCTCGGCGCGCAGGAGCGCGCGGAGATCCTGCTGCGCATCCCGGACGCCGACGGCAAGCTGATCTCGCCGGTGTTCCTGCCGGCCGCCGAGCGCTACGGCCACATGACGATGATCGACCGCTGGGTCGTGCGCACCGTGATCCGGCGCCTCGCGCGGCTCGAACGGCGCCAGTACGTCGAATACAACGTGAACCTGTCGGCGATGTCGATCACCGACGAGCGCTTCGTGGAGTTCGTGATCGCCGAGCTGTCGGCGTCGGGGCTCGACCCGTCGCTGCTGTGTTTCGAGATCACGGAGACGAGCGCGGTCCGCAACCTGGAGGTTGCGTCGCGTTTCATGTACGAGCTGCGCGACCTCGGCTGTCGCTTCGCGCTCGACGACTTCGGCGCCGGCATGTCGTCGTTTTCGTATCTGCGCCAGTTGCCGATCGACTACCTGAAGATCGACGGCGGCCTCGTGTCGACCATGACGTCCGACAGCATCAAGCGCGGCATCGCGTCCGCGATCAACGACATCGCGCACGTGATGCAGTACCGCACCGTCGCCGAGCACGTCGAGGATACGGCGACGGCCGAGATGCTTCGCGCGCTGGGCGTCGACTATTGCCAGGGCTATTACTTCAGCCGCCCCGCGCCCTGGCAGGAAGGGGGATTCCATTGAACCAAGCGAGGAACGAACGCATGAGTGCTCCATTTGAACTGACCGGCGACCTGATGGACCTGGCGAGCTATCCGGTTTGGCTGCGCGACGTGGTCGGCGCGACCGACGAGCTGAAGGCGCGCGTGCGTGCGCATCCGGTGTTCGCGGCGATGAGCGGCGGGACGCTGCGCGCGTCGCAACTGCGCGCATTCTTCGTGACCGGCTGGGCGGTGGTCAGCCAGTTTCCGGAATACATGGCGATGAACCTGGTGAAGACCGCGGCCTACAGGTCGCGCGGCGACGAGAAGGCGCGGCGCTATCTGATCCGCAATATCCGCGTCGAGCAGAACCACGTCGATCACTGGGCCAACTGGGCGGCGGAATCGGGCGTGACGGTCGACATGCTGCTGCGCGGCGACGCGCCGCTGGCCGGATTCTCGCTGAGCCACTGGTGCTGGAAAAGCGGCAGTACCGATGCGCTCGCGCCGAGCATCGCCGCGACCAACTATGCGATCGAGGGCGTGACGGGCGAGTGGAGCGCGCTGCTGTGCGCATCGCCGTACGAACGGCAGTTCGATCCGGCCGTGCGGCATCGCGCGATGCGCTGGCTCAAGCTGCACGCCGACTACGACGACCGGCATCCGTGGGAGGCGCTCGACATCGTCGCGACGCTGCTCGGCCAGTCGCCCGCGGCGCGCGACGTGCGGGACGTCGAGACGTCGATCCGCAAGAGCCTGAGCTATTTCCTGACGAGTCTCGATTGCTGCATGCATGTGTAGTCGCCGGCATCGTGCGCGCGCGGGTTCGTGCGGGCCGCACCCGGCCGTTCCGGCTGGAAGGCGGGCCGGCGTGACGTCGCGATGCACCGTGCGGGCCGTCGTGCTGGACGATTTTCCATGGCCACCCAAGTTCTCGTCGTAGAGCCCGATCCGCGCATGCGCGACAGGATCCGCGCGCTCCTGCGCGGCTGCCAGATCGATACGTCGGCGCTCGACGATGTGTCGATGCTGCTCGCGCACGTGAGCGCGGCACCGCCCACCCTGATCGTGTTGCGGGTCGAACGGCCGGCCACGACGTTCTACATGGCGCTCGGCGCACTGCGGCGCGCCGGTCACGACATGCCGGTGATCGTGATCAGCCGCGACGCGCAGGTGGTCGACAAGGTCGTCGCGCTCGAGATCGGCGCGGACGACTATGTCGTGGAGCCGTTCGAGCCGATGGAGCTGGTCGCACGCGTGCGCAGCGCGATGCGCCGCTACGCGCCGAACCGGCCGGAGTTGCCGCGCGGGCCGGGGAATGCCGAAACCTATGCGTTCGGCGACATCGAGGTGAATTTCGTCACGCGACGCGCGACCCGCGCGGGAGACGACCTCGGGCTGCGCGCGAGCGAATTTGCGCTGCTCGAACTGTTCATCTCGCAGCCGCTGCGCGTGCTGTCGCGCGCGGAAATCCTCGCGCTGCTGGGGCTGACCGTGGCCGGGCGCTCCGAGCGCGGGCTCGACGTGCTGATCTTCCGGCTGCGCAACCTGATCGAGCAGGCGGTCGGCGACTATCGCTACATCCGCACCGTGCGCGGCAAGGGCTATATCTTCGTGCCGCTCGGCACGCTGGCGGACGACGCGGACCCGCTGCCGCACGCGTGAGCGGGGCGCGGGCACGTCGGGCATCGCGGCCGGCGTGTCGCGCGCCGGCATCGACCAACCTTCACCTGCGCATGCCGCCATCGCCCCGGTTCGCCATCGGGGCGACCCGCCATTGTCGGTTTAGAACGACCGTGCTAAATTTCCCGCCAGCATTTGGCAGTCACCGACCCGATCATCCGGCTGCGGGGCGTTCGGCCGTCGGGTGGTCGTGTGGCCGTGGCTCGACGTGACGCTCGCCGCGCACGGGCGCGATGGCGATTTCCACGCCGGCAAGCGTGCCGCCGCGCGTTACTTCTTTCGCCGGGAGCTGCCGAAGGTGGGTGCGCAGCTCGACCTGCTGGCGAGCGCCGATACGACGACGCTCGAGATGCGCGACGCGTGGTTCAGAGCGCCGCGCAGCACGAATGATGGTGACGCGGTGCGGGCCGATGCGCGTGCGCTGCGCGCCGATCGCGCGGGCGCGTCCCGCTGCCGTATCGCTGCCGTATCGATGCGCGACGACGTCGCGCAAGGAGAGAGGAGAGCATGAAAGCCTTGTTGTGTACCGCATTCGGCCCGATCGACCGCCTGCGCATCGAGGACGTCGCGATTCCCGAACCGGCCGCCGGCCAGGTGCGGATTCGCGTGAAGGCGGCGTCGCTCAACTTCCCCGATGCGCTGATCGTCCAGGGGCTCTATCAGGTGAAGCCGGCGCTGCCGTTTTCGCCCGGCGCGGAATTCGCCGGCGTGATCGACGCGGTCGGCGACGGCGTGAGCGCCTGGCGGCCCGGCGACGAGGTGGTCGCGTTTACCGGTCATGGCGGTTTCGCGGAGCATTGCGTGGCTGACGTGCACCAGATCGCGGCGCTGCCGCCGGGAATGACGTTCGAGCAGGGCGCGGCGCTTGTGCTGGCCTACGGCACGTCGCTGCATGCGTTGCAGCAGCGCGCGCGCCTGCAGCAGGGCGAGACGCTGCTGGTGCTGGGCGCGGCCGGCGGCGTGGGGCTGGCCGCGATCGAGATCGCGAAGGCGCTGGGCGCACGCGTGATCGCGGCCGCGTCGAGCGCGGACAAGCTCGCGCTGTGCCGCGCAGCCGGTGCCGACGACACGCTCGACTATGCGACCGAGGACCTGCGGCGCCGTGTCGACGAACTGACCGGCGGACGCGGCGCGGACGTCGTCTACGATCCGGTCGGCGGCGCGTACAGCGAGGCGGCGCTGCGCGCGACCGCGTGGCGCGGCCGGTTTCTCGTGGTCGGCTTCGCGGCCGGCGAGATTCCGAAGATCGCGCTGAACCTCGCGCTGCTCAAGGAGCGCGACATCCTGGGCGTGTTCTGGGGCGACGCGGTGCGGCGCGACCCCGCGCAGCATGCGGCGAACATGCGCCAGCTCGCGCAATGGTTCGCGGCCGGCAAGGTGCGGCCCGCGATCACCGAGCGCGTGCCGCTCTCGGGCGCGGCCGACGCGATCGCGCGCATGGCGAGCCGGCAGGTGAAGGGCAAGGTCGTGATCCTGCCGGACGCGTGACAACGCCGGCGCGGCATCATGCGGCGGCGGCCCGAGCGGGCGCCGCTTTCGAGCGGATTTCTTTCGTGTGACGTTACCGGAGTCGTTGAGCATGCAACCCCTGTCGAATCTGCAACCCGCCGTCGCGGCATCGCTCGCGACGTGGCACGCGATGCTCGCGCGCAAGGATTTCAGCGAACTCGACACGATCGTCCATCCGGACGCCGTGTTCCGCTCGCCGATGGCGTTCAAGCCGTACGGACCGGCGCCCGCGCTGCTGCTGGCGCTGCGCACGGTGCTCACGATCCTCGAGAACTTCGAATACCACCGCGCGTTCGCCGACGACGACGGCACGAGCGTCGTGCTGGAATTCAGTGCGATGCTCGGCGACAAGCGGCTGAAGGGGATCGACATGATCCGCTTCGACGTCGACGGGCGGATCGTCGAATTCGAGGTGATGATCCGGCCGTTCAATGCGCTGCAGGCGCTCGGCGCGGCAATGGGCGCGCGGCTCGGGCAGCAGCTTCCGGCGTTCAAGACGGGCGAGTGAGCGGGGGGCCGCCGGCCGGTGCGGAAAATGTCGCCGGCGCAACGCGACGGTCGCGCTCGCGTGCGGCGCCGGCCGGGCGCGCGTCAATGAGTCTTGATCCTGACGCTGTAGCCCGCATCCTCGAACGCGACGACGAATTCCTCGGGGAACAGCCACGACTCGACCTTCACGTGCGAGGTCGCGCAATCGATCTCGACCTTGGCGTCGGGATCGACGCGCCAGATTTCATGTTCGACCGCGCGGGCGGTATCGTCGTCGAGCGAGTGGTCCAGTACGAATTCCATGATCAATTTCCTGTTTTGACGGCCGCATTCATATGAGCGAGAACGGCGCGGTTGGCGAACGAAGCCGATGACGTCGACGGGATCGGACAACATGGGTCGACGATACGCGCGATCGCGTCGAACGATAAGCCGGCATGCGCGTGACGCACTGTCGCCCGTTGATCAACGAATCCGGTCAAGCGCGTGCGAACGGGCTTCCCGAGTGCGAAAGA
Source organism: Burkholderia sp. SCN-KJ (assembly GCF_024656005.1). Classification (NCBI taxonomy): domain Bacteria; kingdom Pseudomonadati; phylum Pseudomonadota; class Betaproteobacteria; order Burkholderiales; family Burkholderiaceae; genus Burkholderia; species Burkholderia sp. SCN-KJ. Next base: position 3,018 of record NZ_JANKOG010000025.1, on the reverse strand, counting down.
TGCGTTGCAGCCAAGATCGACTTTGTCACGGCGATGCGCGGCTCGCCTTGCGCCAGCGAATTCCCGATGAAGCAAGTACCGTTCCGCGCGATCGATGTTGCACGACACGGCACCGCATCACACCACGCACCACGCACCACGCACCACGCAAACGCGCAACGCGCAACGCGCAACGCGTATCACGCATCGAGCAACGCTACCGCATCGGCCGCGATCATCGCGAGGTGGTTCGCGGGCCGCGGCCGGCCGGTCGGACGAAACACGGCCTCGCCCTGCACGATGGCGCGGCCCGAATACGCGCACCGTCCGTCGCGCCGGGCGACCGCGCGGCGCCATTTCTGTTCGCCGTAGTGCAGGCGGCCGCTTTCGACCCAGCGGACCAGCAGCGATTCGTGCGACCACTCCAGCAGCGTGACGTGAACCTGGTTGCGACCGGGTGACGATGCGCGCGGCGCGATGCCGACGGAAGAGACGGTCAGCATGATCGATTGCTTTCGGCGCGACCGCCGCGGCGCCGATCCGCATCGCGCGGCAACGAACGGCACTGCATCGGCCGCCCGGTGCGGCGCCGGAGTTCGTGAGTCATGCTGAATGCCATTGCCAGTCTCCTGCCGGCCGGCGAGGCCGGCGCGGGGTCGATCGAGGCCGCGCGCTCGACGCGGCCGGTTCGGGATGCGTCGACGCAGCGGGTGCGCAGGTGACATACCGCTCGCATCGCCGACGAACGCCCAGTGTAAAAGCGCATGCCGGGCCACCGGAAGGCGCGCGAACAAGAACACGGTGTTGCCCGATATCGAACACGGGCGTGTGTGCCTACGGTCGCACCACGGCATCAAGGGCGCGTATCCGGCGCCGCGCCGCGCGCCGTCGCCTGCGGCATCGGGCGAAGCGTGACCGTGCAGGTCGTGCCCGCCGCGAGGAAGCCGTCGCGCGGCATACTGTCCAGCCGGATCCGGACCGGCACGCGCTGCGCGAGCCGCACCCACGTGAAGATTGGGTTGACGTCGGCGAGCAGCGTCGCGCCGGCCGGATTGTCGCGATCGCTGATGCCGCGCGCGACGCCTTCGACGTGTCCGGTCGACGGCCCGCCGGACAGCAGCCGGATCTCGGCCTGATCGCCGGCATCATCAGGATCACGACCGTCACCACCGCCGTGCGCGGCGCTGCCAGCTCCAGCCGCATCGACACGCCCATTGCCAGCAAGACGGCGATCACGGTCTTCGCGACATGGATCAGGCGCGCGCCGTCGGTTCGGCCGTATTCGCGGCTCATGCCGAGCAGCATGCGAGCGAACGCCGCTGCGTTGACAGGCCTGGCTAGCGCGGGCTTGGTCCGCGGCATGGCGTGACGGCAGGACGGATCCGGCGGGACGGCGGCGACACGGTGGCGCGCATCGCGTCAGACGGAATCCGTCGACAGCATTTCGGCATGCAGCTCCTTGTCCGTGCCGGCGGACGACGGCGGATCGAGCAGCGCGATCCGCACGTGTTCGATGAACAGCTTCAGCTTGTTGCTCGCGTACGGATTGCGCGGATAGACCGCGTAGATCACTTCGTCCTGCGGTGCTTCATCGGCGAGCACGCGCACCAGCCGGCCGTCGCGCAGGCAGTCGTCCGCGATGTAGCGCGGCAGCATCGCGATGCCGATGCCTTGCACCGCGGCGTCGCACAGCGTTTCGCCGTTGTTGGACAGGAACACGCTGCCCGGGCTGATCGCGCGCGGCTTGCCGAGGCTGCCGGGCGTCGTGAACGTCCAGGTGGCCGACGGCGCCGTATGGCTGTAGTTCAGGCAGCGGTGCTCGAGCAGCGCGTCGATCGAGTCCGGTTCGCCGTGAGCGGCAAGGTAGTCGGGACTGCAGACGACGACGCGCTCGCATGCGGCAACGCGGCGTGCGATCAGCGCGCTGTCGGGCAGTCGCGCGGAGCGGATCGCGACGTCGAAGCGCTCGACTTCGAGGTTCATCGTGCGATCGTCGGTGTCGAGCGTGACGCGCAGCTGCGGATGCGCGGCGGCGAAGGCCGCGACCGCCGGCCCGAGCAGGAGGCGAGTGAGACTCACCGGCGACGTGATGCGCAGCTCGCCGCACAGTCCGTGCGAGCGTTCCGCGATTTCCTCGGCGACGTCGACGAGCCGGCGCATCGATTCCGACGCGGCACGATAGAAGATCATGCCGTCTTCGGTCGGCGTTACGTTGCGGGTCGAGCGCATCAGCAGCTGCACGCCGAGCGTGCGCTCGAGGTCGCTGATGCGCTTGCTGACGACGGACTTCGACAGGCCGAGCCGGCGTGCGGATTCGGTGATGCTTTGCCGCTCGACGGCGAACAGGAAGGCCTGGATATCGTCTATGTTCAGGGATTTCATGATGCTGTCCGAGGGGCGTCGGGCATGAGTAAAGGGCGGCCGTTTGCTGCGCTGCCACGCATGCCGAGGCGATCGACGGGCGACGCGACGGCCGGCGGCCGGCGGCCGGCGGCGCGAATCGTGTGACGAAAGCGCGGCGCGCGGCGGCATTCGCCGAAGCGGCTGCGACGCGTGGGAAACGCGACGCGCCGCCGGCATGTCGCGGCCGCGCGAACGACTTCGCGCGGCTGCGCTGCAACGCGGCGCGAACGGGCAGTTCGGGGGCGCGGCGGGTTACGCGAGCTTGATGCGAGTCCGATGCCGTTGGCAATCCGTATGAGTCCAAGCGTAGTGGAACGTGTCGCGTGTCGATAGCCGGGCCGGATGGTCCTCAGTGTTCCGTGCATGGAACGATCGATCGCGCCGCCGCCAGGGGCGGCGCGATCTGCGAATCGCTGCCGGTGCTTGCCGGCGCGGCGGCGGGCGTCAGGCGATCTGATCGAGGCGATAGACCTCCACCGTGTCGACGGCATCCCGGTCGCGGGCCTGGAACGCCGCGATGTGCGCGCGTATTCGTAACGGATCGGAGGGAATGTGTCGACGCAGGGTGGTGTCGCGGTTGCGACCGCCGGTATCCGGCCGGTCGCAACCGCGCGAAACGGCATGCGCCGTCGCGGC
>NZ_JANKOG010000024.1:0-110874 GCF_024656005.1 Burkholderia sp. SCN-KJ | reverse complement strand
AAGAAAAAGCCACCGGACCCGACGGCCCGATGGCTTGTTCGCACGCGATGCGGGACGGGGCATTGCGACGCCCCCGACCGCGCTCACGCCATGCTTACTTGCCGCCGATGCTCTTCAGCGGCTTCCATTCGCCCTTCTCGACCTTGTACATCGTGATGCCGCCGTTCTTCAGGTCGCCCTTCGCGTCGTACGCGACGTGCGACGACGTGACGCCGGCCATGTCGGTCTTCGCGAGCACCGGCAGGTACTTCGCCGGATCGGTCGAATCGGCCTTCTTCATCGCGTTGAGCATCGCCATCGCGCCGTCGTACGCGTACGGCGAGTACGTCTGCACGTCTTCGCCGAAGCGCTTCTTGTACTTGTCGGCGTAGGTCTTGCCGCCCGGCATTTCTTCGAGCGGCAGGCCTGCCAGCGATGCGATCGTGCCGTCGGCCGCGTTGCCTGCGATCTTCAGGAACGTCGGCGTCTTCACCATTTCGCCGCTCATCAGCGGTGCGGTGATGCCGAGCGTCTTCATCTGCTTGACCATCGGCGCTGCCTGCGAATCCGCGCCGCCGTAGTAGACGAGGTCCGGCTTCGCGGCCTTCAGCTTGGTCAGGATCGCCTTGAAGTCGACCGCCTTGTCGTTCGTGAATTCACGGTCGACGATCGTCGCGCCGCCGGCCTTCGCGGCCTTCTCGAACTGGTCGGCGAGACCCTGGCCGTAGGCCGTGCGGTCGTCGACGATCGCGATCTTCTTCATGCCGAGATCCTTCGCCGCGAAGGTGCCCGCCACCGAGCCCTGCTGCGTGTCGGACGTCATCATGCGGAAGGTCGTCTTGTAACCCTGCTGCGTGTATTCCGGCGCCGTCGCCATCGCGATTTGCGGAATGCCGGCGTTCGCGTAGATACGCGAGGCCGGAATCGTCGTGCCCGAGTTGAAGTGGCCGAGCATGCCCTTGATGCCGTCGTCGACGAGCTTCTGCGCGACCGTCGTGCCGGTGCGCGGGTCAGCCTGGTCGTCCTGCGTCTCGAGCACGAACTTCACCGGCTTGCCGCCGATCTTCGGGCTGGTCGCGTTGAAGTCTTCCAGCGCGAGCGCGATCCCGTTCTGCATATCCTTGCCGTAGTGAGCCTGGGCGCCCGTCATCGGCCCTGCGTAACCGATCTTCACGTCATCCGCATGGGCCGTCCCCGCCAGCGACATGACAGCGACGAACGTCGCGCCTGCCAGCTTTTTCATCGTGTGTTGCATAGCTTCTCCTTGGTACCAGGGTAAATGGAGCGGCTTCGGGATCGCCTTGCCGCTTCCTTTGATTGATCCGAACGGCAAGGATGGTCAGCCGATCGTCATCAAATTCGCATTGCCGCCCGCCGCGGCCGTGTTCACGCTCACCGAGCGCTCGGTCAGCAGGCGCTCGAGCGCGTAGTCTTCCGCGTCGCCGTTCTCGAACGCGCCCGCCGACACGCCCTGCACCGACACGATCGGGCCCGGCCGCTGCGCGACGTCCTTCACGAGCGTCTGCAGCTCGTCGCTGTCGCCTTCGAACAGCACCGCGTCGAATGGCGCGTCGGCCTGCTTGCGCACGGCCGCATGCGCCTTCAGCGCAGCCGGCAGCGCCGCCACCAGCGCCTCGCCCGCGGCACCGGCGAACAGTGCGCGGTTGCCCGTCGCCAGCACCGCCGCGAACTGCGCGCGCGCGCCGCTCGGCGTTGCCGCGACACACAGCACCGTGCCGCGCGGGCCGAGTGTATACGTGTTTCGCTCGCCGGTCGGGCCGGTCAGCACCGCGGTCGCACCGGCCGGCACCTGCGCCAGGTAGCCGTCGCAGCGGGCCGCCAGCGCCGGTTCGCGCTGCTCGATCAGCCAGTCGCGCAGCGCGGTCAGCGCCGTCGCCGGGTTGCTGCGCTGTTCGCCATCGACCGCGCCGTCCGCGATCAGCGTCTGCGCGAGCGAACGCGGCAGGCCCGACGGACGCGTCGCGAGCAGGCGCTGCAGGTACAGCGCGCCGCCGGCCTTCGGACCCGTGCCCGACAGCCCTTCGCCGCCGAACGGCTGCACGCCGACCACCGCGCCGATCACGTTGCGGTTCACGTAGATGTTGCCGACGTGCGCGTTCGAGATCACGTGCGCGATCGTCTCGTCGATCCGCGTGTGGATGCCGAGCGTCAGGCCGTAACCCGTCGCGCGGATCTGCTCGAGCAGCTTGTCGAGCTGGCTGCGGCGATAGCGCACGACGTGCAGCACGGGGCCGAACACTTCGCGCTTCAGCTCGTCGATGCTGCCGATCTCGATCAGCGTCGGCGGCACGAACGTGCCGTGCGCGCAGGCTTCCGGCGACGGCAGCTGCGTGACGGTGTGGCCCTTGTCCTTCATCGTCGCGACGTGCGTGTCGATCGTCTGCTTCGCTTCGGCGTCGATCACCGGGCCGACGTCGGTCGACAAGCGGTCCGGGTTGCCGAGCGCCAGCTCGTGCATCGCGCCCTTGAGCATCGTCAGCGTGCGGTCCGCGACATCGTCCTGCAGACACAGAACGCGCAGCGCCGAACACCGTTGACCGGCCGAGTCGAACGACGACTGCATCACGTCCGCGACGACCTGCTCCGCGAGCGCCGACGAATCGACGATCATCGCGTTCTGGCCGCCCGTTTCCGCGATCAGCGGAATCGGCTTGCCGTCCGGGTCGAGGCGCGCGGACAGCGTCTTGTTGATCAGGCGCGCGACTTCGGTCGAGCCGGTGAACATCACCGCGCGCGTGCGCGGGTCGGCGACCAGCGCCGCGCCGACGGTCTCGCCGGTGCCCGGCAGCAGCTGTACCGCGCCGGCCGGCACGCCGGCCTCGCGCAGCAGGCGCACGGCTTGTGCGGCGATCAGCGGCGTCTGTTCGGCCGGCTTCGCGAGCACCGTGTTGCCGGCCGCGAGCGCGGCGGCGACCTGCCCCATGAAGATCGCGAGCGGGAAGTTCCACGGGCTGATGCAGACCACGGGGCCGAGCGGACGGTGCGTGTCGTTCGAGAATTCGTCGCGGATCTGCGCCGCGTAGTAGCGCAGGAAGTCGACCGCTTCGCGGATTTCGGCGATCGCGTTCGGCAGCGACTTGCCGGCTTCGCGCACGATCAGGCCCATCAGCGTGTGCATCTGCGCTTCGAGCAGATCGGCCGCGCGCACCAGGCAGTCGGCACGCGCATCGACCGGCGTCGCCTGCCAGATCGGTGCGGCGGCCACCGCGTGCGCGAGCGCCGCGCTTACGTGCTCTGCCGTCGCTTCGCTGACCGTGCCGACGATGTCGCGCTGGTCGGCCGGGTTGCGCACGTCGCGCGCCGGGGCGTCGGCGAGCGCGTCGTCGGCGAGCATCGGCGCCGCGCGCCACGGATGATGCGCGCTCGCGAGCAGCGCGGACGACAGCGACGCAAGACGGTGTTCGTTCGACAGGTCGAGGCCCATCGAGTTGGGACGCTCGTCGCCATACAGGTGGCGCGGCAGCGGAATCTTCGCGTGCGGCGCGCCGAGCGGCACGACCTTCGACGCCTCGTCGACCGGATCGGCGACCAGTTCCTTCACCGACACGGTTTTATCCGCGATGCGGTTCACGAACGACGTGTTCGCGCCGTTTTCCAGCAGGCGGCGCACCAGGTACGCGAGCAGCGTTTCATGCGTGCCGACCGGCGCATACACGCGGCACGGACGGTTCAGCTTGTCGCGGCCCGTGACTTCCTCGTACAGCGGCTCGCCCATCCCGTGCAGGCACTGGAATTCGTACTGGCCCGGGTAGTAGTTCTGGCCCGCCAGGTGATAGATCGCGGCCAGCGTGTATGCGTTGTGCGTCGCGAACTGCGGGTAGACGGCGTCGGGTGCCGCGAGCAGTTTCTTCGCGCACGCGAGATACGACACGTCCGTGTAGATCTTGCGCGTGTAGACCGGATAGCCTTCGAGGCCGTCGACCTGCGCGCGCTTGATTTCGGTGTCCCAGTACGCGCCCTTGACGAGGCGGATCATCAGGCGGTGACGGCTGCGGCGCGCGAGGTCGATCAGGTAGTCGATCACGAACGGGCAGCGCTTCTGGTAGCCCTGCACGACGAAGCCGATGCCGTTCCAGCCCGCGAGTTCCGGATCGAAGCACAGCGCTTCCAGCAGGTCGAGCGACAGCTCGAGACGGTCGGCTTCTTCCGCGTCGATGTTCAGGCCGATGTCGTAGCGGCGCGCGAGCAGCGCGAGCGCACGCACGCGCGGCAGCAGCTCGCTCATCGTGCGGTCCTGCTGCGAGCGCGAGTAGCGCGCGTGCAGCGCCGACAGCTTGATCGAGATGCCCGGGCCTTCGTAGATGCCGCGGCCGCCGGCCGCCTTGCCGATCGCGTGGATCGCCTGTTCGTACGACGCGTAGTAGCGCTGCGCGTCCTCTTCCGTCGTCGCCGCTTCGCCGAGCATGTCGTACGAGTAGCGGAAGCCGCGCGCTTCGTACTTGCGGCTGTTGGCGAGCGCCTCGGAAATCGTCTCGCCGGTGACGAACTGCTCGCCCATCAGGCGCATCGCCATGTCGACGCCCTTGCGGATCAGCGGCTCGCCGCCACGGCCGATCAGGCGCGTGAGCGCCGACGAGAGGCCCGCTTCGCTGTTGGTCGTCACGAGCTTGCCGGTGATCATCAGCCCCCAGGTCGCCGCGTTCACGAACAGCGACGGCGCGTGGCCGACGTGCGAGCGCCAGTCGCCCTTGCTGATCTTGTCGCGAATCAGCGCATCGCGGGTCGCGCGATCGGGGATCCGCAACAGCGCTTCGGCCAGACACATCAGCGCGACGCCTTCCTGGCTCGACAGCGAGAACTCGTGGATCAGCCCTTCGACGCCGCCGCCCGAGCTCTTCTCGCGCAGCGCCTCGACGAGCTGCGTCGCGAGCGTCTGCACGTCGGCCTGCAGGTGCGCCGGCAGGCGCGCCTGGCCAAGCAGGAACGGCACGCATTCCGGTTCGGGGCGGCGATACGCGGCCGTGATCGCCGCGCGCAGCACCGATTGCGGCTGCACGTTCTGGGCGAACTCGAGGAACGGATGCGGCGAGTTGTCGTCGTCACCGTCCGGAGTCTGGCCGTCGGCGAGCTCCGTCACGCCGCTGCTGCCCGACAGTTCGGGCGGCAGCTGGCCATGCTCGATCCGCTCGAGGTACGCGAAGATCGCCTGCTTGATCAGCCAGTGGGGAGTGCGCTCGAGACGCGCTGCCGCGTCTTTCAGGCGCGAGCGGAGAAGGTCGTCGACTTTGACGCCAAGAGTCGTGCTTGCCATGGTGGGTTCGTGCGCCGGTGCGAGCCCGGCAATGTGGTGTGAGAGGATGCGCGAAATCCTACGGCACGCAATAAAAAGGTGCAACCGAATTAAGAGATTGGTTGCACCTCGAAGTTACTCAATATAATCAACCACTTATAAGGTTGCAACCTAGGGGTTGCCCGTGGTCGGTGGATCGGTGTTTTCCCTGATCGAGGGCGAGTTGGCGCGCGTGGGCAACCTTCGGCGTGCGCGGCGGAGGGGGAAGACGGGTTGCACTGGCTGGAACGGCGGGTACCGCAGGCAGGTGTGGAACGCGTCCGGCAGGGATTGCATGCCGCTCGGCGGGTCGGCGGGTCGGCAGGTCGGCAGGTCGGCAGGTCGGCAGGTCGGCAGGTCGGCAGGTCGGCAGGTCGGCAGGTCGGCGGGTCGGCGGGTCGGCGGGTCGGCAGGTCGACGGCTCGGTACCGGGGAAGTGGCGCGCGGCACGACGACCGCCGCCGCACCGCTCAGATATCCAGCGGATCGACCTCGACGCTCCACCGCAGCACGCCCTTCAGCGCGCGCAGCTCCGGCTGCCACGCGCGCAGCGCATGCTGCAGCGCGGCCCGCGACGCGCTTTCGAGCAGCAGCTGCGCGCGGTGGACGTTCGCGACCTTCACGATCGTCATCGGCACCGCGTCGTAGACGGTCACGCGATCGGCACCCGGCAGCCCCGGCAACGCGGCCGCGGCCTGCAGCAGGAACGCGAGCGCCGCGTCGAGTGTGCGCCCTTCGGCGCGCAGCAGCGCCTGGTAGACGAACGGCGGCAGGTGCGCGTCACGGCGCTCGCCGAGCGTCGAATTCGCGAAGCCGACGTAATCCTGTCGGCCGAGCGCGTGATACAGCGCGTGACGCGGATAACGCGTCTGCACGAGCACCTCGCCCGGCAGCCCCGCGCGCCCCGCGCGGCCGCTCACCTGCATCAGCTGCGCGAACAGCCGCTCGCTCGCGCGGAAGTCGTGCGAGAACAGCGCGGTGTCGGCATTGAGCACGCCGACGAGCGACACGCGCTGGAAGTCGTGCCCCTTCGCGATCATCTGCGTGCCGACCAGGATGTCGACTTCACCGGCGTGCACATCCGAGAACAGCGCCTGCGCACTGCCCTTGCGCCGCGTGCTGTCCGCGTCGATCCGCAGGATCCGTGCGCCCGGCACGGCCTCGGCGAGCGCCTCCTCGATGCGCTGCGTGCCGCGCCCGAGCGGCGCGATGTCGACGTTCCCGCACTCCGGGCACGAACGCGGAATGCGCGCTTCCCAGCCGCAGTGATGGCAGCGCAACGCGTGCTCGGGTTTGTGCAGCACGACATAGGCGCTGCAGCGCGGGCAACCGGCGACCCAGCCGCACGCGTCGCACGCAAGCTGCGGTGCGTAGCCGCGCCGGTTCAGGAACACGAGGCTCTGCTCGCCGCGCTCGAGCCGCGCCTTCAGCGCCGCGACGAGCGGCCCCGACAGTCCGCCCATCGACGCGCGCCCGCGCCGCCGCTCCTCTTCGAGATCGATCAGCCGCACGGTCGGCAGCGTCGCGTCGGCCACCGCGCGGCGCGACAGCGTGAGCCGCGTGTAGCGCCCCTGCTCGGCCTGCCACCAGGTCTCGAGCGACGGCGTCGCCGAACCGAGCACGACCGGAATGCCGAGATGCTTCGCGCGCCACACCGCGAGATCGCGCGCCGAATAGCGCAGCCCTTCCTGCTGCTTGTACGCGGGCTCGTGCTCCTCGTCGACGACGATCAGCGCGAGCGTCGGCAGCGACGCGAGCACCGCGAGCCGCGTGCCGAGCACGATCCGCGCGCGGCCCGTATGTGCGGCGAGCCAGTTGCGCGCCCGTTCGCCTTCGGCGAGCCCGCTGTGCAGCGTGACGATCGCGTCGTCGGCGAGCGTGCCTGCGAAGCGCGCGCGAAACGCGGCCTCGAACTGCGGCGTCAGGTTGATTTCGGGCACGAGCACGAGCGCCTGCGCGTCGGGCCGCGCATCGAGCAGCGCGGCGAGCGCATGCAGATACACCTCGGTCTTGCCGCTGCCGGTCACGCCATGCAGCAGGAACGGCGCGAAGCCCTGCGCGGCGCGGATCGCGTCGAGCGCCTCGGCCTGCTGGTCGGTGAGCGCCGGCGGCACAGTTCGTCCACCGGTTGTCGACAGGTTATCCACAGCTTTGAGCACAGGCGCGTCGGCCCAGCCGATTTCCTCGATCGCGACCCAGCCGCGCGCCGCCCAGTCGTCGAGCGTGGCCCCCGCCTTCGGATGCAATGCGCGCGCATCGGGCAGCGTCAGCGAATCGGTGTCGGCGAGTGCCTGCGCGAGCCGCCGCAGCGCGGCCCCGCGCGCGGGCAGTGCGTCGGGCAGCGCCGCGCGGCCGGCTTCGGTCAGCCGGTGACGCACCTCGGGCGCCAGCAGCCGCCCCCAGCGCTCCGCGTCGCGCAGCGCCTGCGGCAACGCCGGCAGCGCGACTTCACCGCGACCGCGCTGGTAGTAGTCGGCCGCGAAGGAGACGAGCGCAAGCCAGTCCGGCGCCAGCGGCGGCAGCTCGGTACAGATCGCGTCGATTGCCCGCAAGCGCGACGGCGGCACGTCGGTGTGAGTCGTCACTTCGCAGACGAGGCCGACGACCTGCCGCTTGCCGAACGGCACCTGCACGAGGGTGCCGGGCTCGGGCGCCGGCTGGACGTCGCAGCGGTAGTCGAACAGGGTGGCGAGCGGATGGTCGAGGGCGACCCGCAGGTAGGTGCCGTCCATCACCGCGCTCCGGCGACGCACAGCGCACGGACGACTTGCATCCGAGTCCGCATCATGGTGACGAACTTAAAGTAAAACTTCAGATTCGGCGCTAAGTTTTGGATTCGCATTAGGAATCGCCGTATACCCTGACCAGCCTGTGGATAACTTTGTTGAGAACTCCCCGTCCAATCGCCGCAAAGCGCGCGGGGCCGTGCTTTCCGCTGTTTCCGGCCGCCGTGTGCCGCGCCCCGCGGAGCCTTATTCCATAAGGCTGCTATTCAAATTACGCAACCATAGCGAGACAATTCGACCGATGCAGGGCTCTACCGCGCTGCAACGTGGAAAATGTGCATAAGTCAAGTCTTGACAAGCGATGGATCGGCAACCGGGGCGGGGTTGCGCCCTGTTTAGCGCCGACAGCGAAACGCTGTCACCCCGCAGTGCAGCATGACAGCGCTTGCGCTCAGGCCGCCGCTCCGCTACGGATCTTGCGGCTGTGCGTGTGCACTTCGTCGACGAGTTCGGCGACGTGGTCGGGCGACGTGAACTGCGAGATGCCGTGGCCGAGGTTGAACACGTGGCCGGGATGATTGCCGTAGCTGTCGAGTACCGCGCGCGCCTGCTCGCGCACGGCGGCCGGCGGCGCAAACAGGATCGTCGGGTCGAGGTTGCCCTGCAGCGCAACGCGCCCCGCGACACGTTCGCGTGCGGCGCCGAGGTTGACCGTCCAGTCGAGCCCGACCGCGTCGACGCCGGTCGCCGCGATTTCCTCGAGCCACAGCCCGCCGCCCTTCGTGAACGTGATCACCGGCACGCGCTCGCCGTCGTGCTCGCGCTTCAGTTGCGCGACCACGCGACGGATGTAGTCGAGCGAGAAGCGCTGGTATGCACCGTCCGCCAGCGCGCCGCCCCACGTATCGAAGATCATCACGGCCTGCGCGCCGGCTTCGATCTGCGCGTTCAGGTACGCGGCCACGGCCTGCGCGTTCACGTCGAGGATGCGGTGCATCAGGTCGGGGCGCGAATACGCCATCGACTTCACCGTGCGGAAGTCGTCCGACCCGCCGCCTTCGACCATGTAGCACGCGAGCGTCCACGGGCTGCCCGAGAAGCCGATCAGCGGCACGCGCTGGCGGCCCTGGCCGTCGGTCAGCGCGCGGCGAATCTCGCGCACGGCGCCCGTCACGTAGCCGAGCGTTTCCTCGATGTCGGGCACCGCGAGCTTCGCGACATCGGCCTCGGTGCGCACCGGATGCGCGAACTTCGGCCCTTCGCCGACCTGGAAGTCGAGGCCGAGGCCCATCGCGTCGGGAATCGTCAGGATGTCCGAGAACAGGATCGCGGCGTCGAGCGGGAAGCGCTCGAGCGGCTGCAGCGTCACTTCGGTCGCGTAATCGGGATTCTTCGCAAGGCCGAGGAAGCTGCCGGCGCGCGCGCGCGTCGCGTTGTACTCGGGCAGGTAGCGGCCGGCCTGGCGCATCAGCCAGATCGGCGTGTAGTCGGTCGGCTCGCGCAGAAGCGCACGCAGGAAGGTGTCGTTGAGCAGGGTATGGGCCACGGTAGGAGCGACGATGCGAAGGCAAAGCGGCATTTTACCGGAGCGGGGCCGCACGGCTGCGTATGTCGATGCGATGGCGGCCATATGACGCGCGCGATGGCTCCTTATGATCGGACGCTGATATCGAACCAAACGAAGGAGGAGACCGATGAAGACATTCGCCACGCTGGCCACGCTCACCGCTGCCACGCTTTGCTGCGCCGCCGCGCACGCGCAGGGTACGACCACGACCGCGACCGCACCGTCGTCCGCCGCTGCGGCCGGCTCGCGGCTCGACGACGTGCTCGCACGCGGCACGCTGCGCGTGTGCACGACGGGCGACTACAAGCCGTATTCGTACTACCGCAGCGACAGCCGCTTCGAAGGCATCGACATCGACATGGCCGACTCGCTCGCGAAATCGCTCGGCGTGAAGGCCGACTTCGTGAAGACGAGCTGGTCGAACCTCACCAACGACTTCGTTGCGAAGTGCGATATCGCGGTGGGCGGCGTATCGACGACGCTCGAGCGCCAGAAGCGCGTGTTCTTCACGCAGCCGTACGTGGTCGACGGCAAGACGCCGATCGTGCGCTGCGCGGACGCCGACAAGTACCAGACCGTCGCGCAGATCGACCGGCCCGAGACACGCGTGATCGTGAACCCGGGCGGCACCAACGAGCGCTTCGCGAAGCAGTTCTTCACGCACGCGAACCTGACCGTCTACCCTGACAACGTGACGATCTTCAAGCAGATCCTCGCGGGCAAGGCGGACGTCATGGTGACGGACGCATCCGAGACGCTGCTGCAGCAAAAGCTGAATCCTGGCCTGTGCTCGGTGCATCCGGACAAGCCGTTCCAGTTCGGCGAAAAGGCGTACATGGTGCCGCGCGGCGACGTCGTGTTCCAGCAGTACGTCGACCAGTGGCTGCACCTCGCGCTGTCGACCGGCGAATACCAGGCGATCGCCGACAAGTGGCTGAAGTAAGCGCGATCGCGGGCGGCAACGGCGGCCGATAGCAGACAACGCCGCCGCTATTGCAGCCGGCGAACGGGGCGCGGGCAGCGGTATGGCCGTCCGCTGCACCGCCGTTACACATCGGCGCAGCGGGCTGCAGGCGTAAAACCGCGGAAATTGGCCGAATGGCCGACTACCGCACGCGCCGATCACGTTTCAAAATCTTTCTGACGAATGAATCGTCATATGCGGTATCTGCCGCGCGATGCACATTCGGGCGTGTAAATCGGCCATTCATCGGTGCCGATACGCATGAAAAACGCATTATGTGCAACCGCTGAAAACTCTGCGGAAAAGATGAGTAAATATGACCTTTTTCAGGACCCCGAAAACAGCAAAAAATCCCGGAAAGCCTTATCTGGCGGGCGTTACAACCTGAAACACTTTGTTACCGCGAGGGGTGAGCAATTCGCCCACAATGGCCTCAACGGTTTCAACACGGATGCGGTCTCGTGTGCCAAGTGTGAGCGGACGCGAAGCGCTGCGAGCCAGTCGGTCACGTACCGAAGCCCTTCCGAGGGGCATCCCTGTTGGAGTCGTTTCCGGCCCCCGCCGGATCCGGTTTCATCTTTGGTCTCCTCGCGCTAACCCCGTAGCGTGTGGTTTTTAGCGGGCTAATAAGCCCGCTTTTTTTCGTCCATCGAAAACGCAACGGCCCGCAGGCCGCCGCGTTTTTTTCCTGCCGCCGGCCAACCGGCCTCTCACGCGGTCTTCTGCACGTCCAGCTTCAGTTCCTCGATCATCCGGTCGCGCATCACGAACTTCTGCACCTTGCCCGTCACCGTCATCGGCAGCTCGTCGACGAAGCGGATGTAGCGCGGAATCTTGTAGTGCGCGATCTGGCCGCTGCAGAACGCGCGCACGTCGTCCTCGGTCATCTGCTCGTCCGCGCGCAGCACGATCCACGCGCACAGCTCCTCGCCGTATTTCGGATCCGGCACGCCGAACACCTGCGCGCTCTGAATCTTCGGATGCCTGAACAGAAATTCCTCGATCTCGCGCGGATACACGTTCTCGCCACCGCGGATCACCATGTCCTTCAGCCGACCGACGATGTTGCAGTAGCCGTCCGCGTCGAGCGTCGCGAGGTCGCCAGTATGCATCCAGCCGTCGACCAGCACCTCGCGCGTCTTCGCGTCGTCGTCCCAATAGCCGAGCATCACCGAATAGCCCTTCGTGCACAGCTCGCCCGTCGCGCCGACCGGCACGATCTCGCCGTTCGGATCGACGATCTTCACCTCCAGGTGCGGCTGGATGCGCCCGACCGTCGTCGTGCGCTTCTCGAGCGGATCGTCGGTCGAGCTCTGGAACGACACGGGGCTCGTCTCCGTCATCCCGTACGCGATCGTGATCTCGCGCAAATGCATCTGCGACACGACACGCTTCATCGTCTCGATCGGGCACGGCGAGCCGGCCATGATGCCGGTGCGCAGCGTCGACAGGTCGAATTTCGCGAAGTCCGGATGATCGAGTTCCGCGATGAACATCGTCGGCACGCCGTGCAGCGCGGTACAGCGTTCGTCGGCCACGGCCGCGAGCGTCGCGACCGGATCGAACGCCTCGCCGGGGAACACCATCGCCGCGCCCTTCGACACGCACGCGAGCACGGCCAGCACCATCCCGAAGCAGTGATACAGCGGCACCGGGATGCAGAGCGAATCCTGTTCGGTGAAGCGCATCGCCGCCGCGATCGAGCGTGCGTTGTTGACGACGTTGCGGTGCGTGAGCGTCGCGCCCTTCGGGCTGCCGGTCGTGCCGCTCGTGAACTGGATGTTGATCGGCTCGGTGGCCGCGAGCGTCGCGCCGATCGCGTCGAGCCGCGCGACATCGAGCGTGTCGCGGCCGCGCGCCATCACGTCCGCGAAGCGGAACATGCCGGCCGGCGCCGCCTCGCCCATCGACACGACCGTGCGCAGGCTCGGCACGCGCGCCGCATGCAGGTCGCCCGGCGTCGCGCTCGCGAGCTCCGGCGCGATGGTCTGCAGCATCTCGACGTACGCGGACGTCTTGAAGCGCTCGGCCGCGATCACGGCCTTGCAGCCCACCTTGTTCAACGCGTATTCGAGTTCCGCGAGCCGGTAGGCCGGGTTGATGTTGACGAGCACCGCGCCGATCCGCGCGGTCGCGAACTGCGTGAGCAGCCATTCGCTGCGGTTCGGCGACCAGATGCCGACGCAGTCGCCCTTCACGATCCCGAGCGCGGCGAGGCCCGCCGCGAGCACGTCGACCTCGTGTGCGAATTCGCGCCAGGTCCAGCGCACCTGCTGTTCGCGGAACACGACGGCCGGACGATCAGGAAAGCGGCCGGCCGTGTCGAGCAGGAACCGGCTGATCGTCGCTTCGGATAGCGGCACGTCGGTCGCGCCGCGCACGTACGACAGTCCGTTTTCGGGCGCGATCAGCGCCCCCTTGCCAAGGTCTGCTGCCATCGATGTCTCCGTCGGTTTTTGTCTGATCGGCCCGGCGCGCGGCTCGCGCGCGTGCCTGCTCCGCCACGATCGCGGCGGACTGCCTCTACCCGGATGATGCCGCGCTCTGCTGACGACACTCTGACATCAAATCGCGGCGGCCGGATGAAATAGCACGACCGGACGATACGATCCGGCCCGCAAAAATAACAGACGAAAACGACGGGCGAAAAAAAAGCAGCCCGAAGGCTGCTTTCTTTCGCGGGATACGCGCGCGCGGCTCAGTGCCGGCTGCGGATCTTCGCCAGACGCTGGATCGCTTCGAGCTGCGCCATCGCGGTCGCGAGCTCGGATTGCGCCTTTGCGAGGTCGAGGTCCGACTTCGCGTTCTGCAGCGTTTCCTCGGCACGCTTGCGCGCTTCCTCGGCTTTCGCCGCGTCGAGGTCCTTGCCGCGGATCGCGGTATCGGCGAGCACCGTCACGGCGCCCGGCTGCACTTCGAGAATGCCGCCTGCGACGAACACGAATTCGTCGTTGCCGCCCTCGACTTCGATGCGCACCGCACCCGGACGAATCCGGGTGATGAGCGGCGTGTGGCCCGGCAGAATGCCCAGCTCACCCGTTTCGCCCGGCAGCGCGACGAATTTCGCCTCGCCCGAGAAGATCTGCTCTTCCGCGCTGACGACGTCTACTTTGATGGTTGCCATATCGACTCCAATCTCATCCACGGGTTGAGCGTATTGCGGCCGGCGCGAGCAGCCGGAATAAGTCATCGCTGACTTATTGCTCCGGCCGGCACACGCCGGCTTGCGACTCACTCAAGCCGTTACTGGATCTTCTTGGCCTTTTCGAAGGCTTCGTCGATCGTGCCGACCATGTAGAACGCCTGTTCCGGCAGGTGGTCGCACTCGCCGTCGACGATCATCTTGAAGCCACGGATCGTTTCCTTCAGCGGCACGTACTTGCCCGGCGAGCCCGTGAACACTTCAGCGACGTGGAACGGCTGCGACAGGAAACGCTGGATCTTACGCGCACGTGCGACCGACAGCTTGTCTTCCGGCGACAGTTCGTCCATGCCCAGAATCGCGATGATGTCGCGCAGTTCCTTGTAGCGCTGCAGCGTCTGCTGAACGCGACGGGTGATCGAGTAGTGCTCTTCACCGATCACGTTCGGGTCGATCTGGCGCGACGTCGAGTCGAGCGGGTCGACCGCCGGGTAGATACCCAGCGAAGCGATGTCACGCGACAGAACGACGGTTGCGTCCAGGTGGCCGAAGGTGGTTGCCGGCGACGGGTCGGTCAAGTCATCCGCAGGGACGTACACGGCCTGGACCGACGTAATCGAGCCCTTCTTGGTCGACGTGATGCGCTCTTGCAGCTTGCCCATTTCTTCAGCCAGCGTCGGCTGATAGCCCACTGCCGACGGCATACGGCCGAGCAGTGCCGACACTTCGGTACCGGCCAGCGTGAAACGGTAGATGTTGTCGACGAAGAACAGCACGTCGAGGCCTTCGTCACGGAAGTGCTCGGCCATCGTCAGGCCGGTCAGCGCGACGCGCAGACGGTTGCCCGGCGGCTCGTTCATCTGGCCGTACACCAGCGCGACCTTGTCGAGAACGTTCGAGTCCTTCATTTCGTGGTAGAAGTCGTTCCCTTCACGGGTACGCTCGCCCACGCCCGCGAACACGGAGTAACCGCCGTGTTCCTTCGCGATGTTGTTGATGAGCTCCATCATGTTGACGGTCTTGCCCACGCCAGCACCGCCGAACAGGCCAACCTTGCCGCCCTTCGCGAACGGGCAGATCAGGTCGATGACCTTGATACCCGTTTCGAGCAGTTCGGTCGACGGCGACAGTTCGTCGAACGCCGGAGCCTTCTGGTGGATCGAACGCGTCGTTTCGCTTTCGATCGGGCCGGCTTCGTCGATCGGACGGCCGAGCACGTCCATGATACGACCGAGGGTCGGCTTGCCGACCGGAACCGAAATCGGCTTGCTCGTGTTCTTCACGGTCAGGCCGCGGCGCAGGCCGTCGGATGCACCCAGACAGATGGTACGGACCACGCCGTCGCCCAGCTGCTGCTGGACTTCGAGCGTCAGTTCCGAGCCATCGAGAATGAGCGCGTCGTAGATCTTCGGCATGCTGTCGCGCGGGAATTCCACGTCGATAACGGCGCCGATGCACTGTACGATCTTGCCTTCTACCAAAGCAGCAGTACTCATCGCTTTTCCTTTAAATACCTGATTCTTTACTCGCGCAAGGGCGCAGTTGTCGTCCGTGGCGCGCGCTTAAACAGCGGCTGCGCCGCCGACGATCTCCGACAGTTCTTTCGTAATCGCGGCCTGGCGGCTCTTGTTGTACACGAGCTGCAGTTCGCTGATCACCGTCTTCGCGTTGTCGGACGCGGCCTTCATCGCGACCATCCGCGCCGATTGCTCGGACGCCATGTTCTCCGCGACGGCCTGGTACACCAGCGCCTCGACGTAACGCACGAGCAGTTCGTCGACGACTGCCTGCGCGTCCGGCTCGTAGATGTAGTCCCACGACGTGGCCGGCGTACCGTCATCGGCTTCGAAGTGTTCCGACGACAGCGGCAGCAGCTGCTCGATCACGGCTTCCTGCTTCATCGTGTTGACGAAGCGCGTGTAAGCGATATAGACCGCCGACAGCTTGCCTTCCGAGTACAGATCGAGCTGCGTCTTCACGGCGCCGATCAGCTTGTCCAGATGCGGGGTGTCGCCGAGGTGCACGACCTGCGACATCACCTTCGCGCCGAAGCGGTTCAGGAACCCGAGGCCCTTGCCGCCGATCGCGGTGGCTTCGACCTTCTGGCCCTTCTCTTCCAGCTCCTTGAACTTCTGCACCGTCGCACGCAGCACGTTGGTGTTCAGACCGCCGCAAAGACCCTTGTCCGTCGTGACGAGGATGATGCCGGCCGTCTGCGCGCCGTCGTTTGCCACCATGAACGGGTGGCGGTACTCCGGGTTCGCACGGCTCATGTGCGCGGCGATGGCACGGACCTTGTCTGCATACGGACGAGCGGCGCGCATGCGTTCCTGCGCGCGACGCATCTTCGATGCAGCCACCATCTCCATCGCCTTCGTGATCTTGCGCGTGTTCTGCACGCTCTTGATCTTGCCGCGAATTTCCTTCATTCCAGCCATAGCTTGCTCCTTGACCGAAGCGGCGCGGGCGCATCAGCACCCGCGCGGCCTCAGTGTGTCACTCGCGGATCAATAGGCACCGGACTTCTTGAAGGATTCGATCGCCGAGCGCAGTGCGCCTTCGTCGTCCTTCGAGAGATCCTTGGTGTCTTCGATGCGCTTGATGAGGTCAGCGTGGCTGGTCTTCAGGTTGTCGCGCAGGCCCTTCTCGAACGACAGCACTTGCTTGACGTCGAGATCGTCGAGGTAGCCGTTGTTCGCGGCATACAGCGACACGGCCAGTTCCCAGACCTGCAGCGGCTGGTACTGCGGCTGCTTCAGCAGTTCCGTCACGCGGCGGCCGCGCTCGAGCTGCTTGCGGGTCGCTTCGTCGAGGTCCGACGCGAACTGCGCGAATGCAGCCAGTTCACGGTACTGCGCGAGGTCGGTACGGATACCGCCCGACAGCTTCTTCACGACCTTCGTCTGAGCGGCGCCACCGACTCGCGACACCGACACGCCGGCGTTGATTGCCGGGCGGATGCCTGCGTTGAACAGGTCGGTTTCCAGGAAGATCTGGCCGTCGGTAATCGAGATCACGTTCGTCGGAACGAACGCGGTCACGTCGCCAGCCTGCGTTTCGATGACCGGCAGTGCCGTCAGCGAGCCGCTCTTGCCCTTCACTTCGCCGTTCGTGAACTTCTCGACGTACTCTTCCGACACGCGAGCAGCACGCTCGAGCAGACGCGAGTGCAGATAGAACACGTCGCCCGGGTACGCTTCACGGCCCGGCGGGCGGCGCAGCAGCAGCGAGATCTGACGGTATGCCCAAGCCTGCTTGGTCAAGTCGTCATAGATGATCAGCGCGTCTTGGCCGCGGTCGCGGAAGTATTCGCCCATCGTGCAGCCGGCGTACGGTGCGAGGTACTGCATCGCAGCCGAATCCGAAGCCGAAGCGGCGACGACGATCGTGTATTCCATCGCGCCCGTTTCTTCGAGCTTGCGAACCACGTTCATGATCGACGAAGCCTTCTGGCCGATCGCGACGTAGATACAGATCAGGTCCTTGCCCTTCTGGTTGATGATCGCGTCGAGCGCCACCGCGGTCTTGCCGCACTGACGGTCGCCGATGATCAGCTCACGCTGGCCACGGCCGATCGGCACCATTGCGTCGATCGACTTGATGCCCGTCTGCACCGGCTGCGACACCGACTTACGCCAGATCACGCCCGGGGCGATCTTTTCGATCGCGTCGGTCAGCTTCGCGTTGACCGGGCCCTTGCCGTCGATCGGGTTGCCGAGCGCGTCGACCACGCGGCCGACGAGTTCCGGACCAACCGGGACTTCCAGAATGCGGCCCGTCGTCTTGACGATGTCGCCTTCCGAGATGTGTTCGTATTCGCCGAGAATCACCGCGCCGACCGAGTCGCGCTCGAGGTTCAGCGCGAGGCCGAACGTGTTGCCCGGAAACTCGAGCATTTCGCCCTGCATCACGTCCGACAGGCCGTGGATACGCACGATACCGTCGGTCACGGAGATCACGGTGCCCTGGTTGCGAACGTCTGCGCTCGCTTCAAGGCCCTGGATCCGGCTCTTGATCAGCTCGCTGATCTCAGAGGGATTGAGTTGCATTATTCGCTCCTGATAGTCAATTCTGTTGCGTGCCGGCGTGGCGCTCAGGCGGTCAAGGCAGCCTGCATCGATGCGAGGCGCGCGCGAACCGAGGTGTCGAGCACTTCGTCGCCGACCGTCACGCGCACGCCGCCGATCAGCGACGAATCGACTTCGACCGTCGGCTTCAGCTTGCGCTTGAACTTGCGTTCGAGGCCAGAGACGAGGCTTTCGAGATCCGCGCCGTTCAGCGGGAACGCGCTCACGATCTCGGCGTCGGCTGCACCTTCACGTTCGTTCTTGAGCGCCTCGAACTGCTCGGCGATTTCCGGCAGCAGCGCGATGCGATGATTGTCGACCAGCATCTGCACGAAGTTCTTCGCTTCGGCGCCGGCCGCGACCGGCGACTTCACCGCAGCAAGCAGCAACTCGGCTACTTGCGTGCGCGTCACCTTCGGGCTCGACGCGACCGACAGCACTTCCGGCAGACGCGCAACCTGGGCCAGCTCTTGCACGAGCGTGGACCAGGCGGCGATGTCACCTCCCTCGGCCACGCGGAACAGCGCTTCTGCGTAAGGGCGGGCGATGGTTGCAAGTTCGGCCATGATCAGAGCTCGGCTTTCAGTTGATTCAGCAGTTGGGCGTGGGCCGTTTGATCGACTTCGCGCTTCAGGATCTGCTCGGCGCCCTTCACGGCCAGCGCGGCGACTTCGCCACGCAGCGCTTCGCGCGCCTTCACGATTTGCTGTTCTGCTTCCGCTTTCGCCTGGGCGACGATGCGGGCGGCTTCAGCCTGGGCGTTGGCCTTGATTTCCTCGGCGACCGCCTGCGCACGCTTTTCAGCGTCGGCGATGCGCTGCTGGCCGTCGTTGCGGGCCTGCGCGAGTTCCTGGTCCACGCGCTTGTGCGCTGCGTCGAGTTCCGCCTTGCCCTTCTCCGCGGCTGCGAGGCCGTCGGCGATCTTCTTCGAACGTTCGTCGAGGGCGTTGATCAACGGCGGCCACACGAATTTCATCGTGAACCACGCGAGGACCAGGAACACGACCATTTGCGCAAACAGAGTTGCGTTGAGATTCACGGTGTTTCCTTATCTGCTATTCCGGAAAAATGAAACGGTAAGGCGCTCATCGAGTTGCATTCGATCAGCGCCCCAAGTCTCCGTTCCGCCCTGCGCCGGCTCACGCCGGTCGCATATTTCCGAGGAACCTTAGCCTGCGACGAGCTTCGACAGGAGCGGGTTCGCGAACGCGAACAGCATTGCGACACCAACGCCGATCAGGAATGCAGCGTCGATCAGGCCGGCCAGCAGGAACATCTTCGTTTGCAGCGGGTTGATGAGTTCCGGCTGACGTGCGCAGGCTTCGATGTACTTGCCACCCATCAGCGCGATACCGATACAGGCGCCGATTGCACCCAGGCCGATGATGATGCCGATACCGATGGCGGTCAGACCCTGGATGTTGGCGATGTAAGCTTGCATGATCACTCCTTTGTGAAAAGACTTGGAACTGAGATTTAAAAAACTAAAACGGAAACTCTTTTTTGCACGCCGCGCTTAGTGCTTGTCGTGCGCTTGGCCGAGATACACCAGCGTCAGCATCATGAAGATGAATGCCTGCAACAGAACAATCAGGATGTGGAAGATTGCCCAGACGCTACCCGCGATCACGTGACCAACGAAGCCGAGGAACGTTGCGTCGCCACCGAAGCTCCACATGCTGCCGAGCAGGGCGATCAACAGGAACAACAGCTCACCCGCGTACATGTTGCCGAACAGCCGCATGCCGAGGGAGACGGTCTTCGCGAGATATTCGACGATGTTGAGCGCGAGGTTAGGGATCCACAGCAGCGGGTGGGCACCGAACGGGGCCGACAGCAGCTCATGCACGAAACCGCCCGCGCCCTTGATCTTGATGCTGTAGTAGATCATCAGGACGAACACGCCGAGCGCGATGCCGAGCGTGCCGTTCAGGTCGGCCGTCGGGACGATGCGATGGTGGGAAATCACGTCCGACAGACCGAGCAGGCCGATCACGCGGCCCGGCAGGTCGACGGGGAGGAAGTCGAGGGAGTTCATCAGCGCGACCCACACGAACACCGTGAGGGCGAGCGGAGCGATGAAGGTGCGGTTGCCGTGGACGATGGCCTTCGATTGATCCTCGACCATTTCGACGAGCATCTCGATCGCGCACTGGAAACGGCCCGGCACGCCCGACGTCGCCTTGCGGGCGGCCAGACGCAGCAGGAGAATCGTCACGATGCCGCACACGATCGACCAGAACAGCGTGTCGAGGTTCCAGACGTGGATGTCGAAAATCGACGTCTGATGCGAGGTGGAGAAATTCTGCAAGTGGTGCGCAATGTACTCGGACGGATCCGGACTGCGCGTGCCTTCGCTAGCTGCCATATCGTTAAAGCCACCCAAATTGTCGAAAATCGTTTTGCCCCGTTCCGCAATACGCTATTGCCGCGATTGCGGGAACGGGCCGGTGCGGTTCGTTGTCGAAACCGCACGCTGCTTGTTGCTTACCGCCAGGCCAGCGCGATCCAGTACGTCTTCAGCACGACGAGGTAGGTGACGAGGAGTGCTGGCCAGTGCACGCCGGCATAGCCGTATGCCACTGCGGCGAACATCCCGATCGTCACGCCGAGCTTCAGGGCTTCGCCCATCACCCAGCTCATCACGGTGGCCGAGCCACCTGCCTTCAGTCGTGCCACGAACAACGCGCTTGGCACCCAGCCGATCGCCCCGCCCAGAAACGCGGATTGCGCAGCGGCGCCCGGCGACTTTGAAAACAGCCACCACGCCAGCGTTGCAACCAGGGACAAGACCACCTGCGCGATCACCACCTTGTAGGGGGTTACGCGCGACGGCTTGCTCACGTCCGGACCGAACAACCTCTCGGCTTCCGTCCGCGTGAGCGGAACGATGTTGTTATCTTGCTGCTCGGCATCCCAGTCGTCGTCGGACTCGCGCCGCTCGCCGGCCGCTGAAGCGGTGCGTTGCGCTCGGTGATCATCGTGCCTGTCGTTCGGCGCCTGACCCGCCATCGCAATCTTCCGCAAAATCCTTGAACCCGGCCCCTGCTTTCCGAAAGCTTTCAGGGGTACCTAGCTAACAAATCCGGGCGATTGTAAGCGATAGTTGCAAGTGATTCAAGGCTTTAGACGCGACAAAAACCTGCGTAAAACGACGCCTCATCATGTGAAAAACGCGCGAATCCACGACGTACGATGACAGTTGTAAGGTCGCTTTTTTGCACGGGTATTTCTTGGCCGAAAAAGTCCGGCGACGAGGTGATGACGTGGCATCGACGCCCGGCGCGGGCGACACCGGCGCGACGCGTTTGCAGCAGGAATTCCGCTGCGACGCGATCACGGATAATGATCCGGCGCAGCGATGCAGAGAAGAGGAAATACTGTGACCACCGCGTCGAGCGCGATGCGCGAAATACGCTCGAACGCGAGTGCGTCGATGCCTGCAATCAGTTGTTGTGCCGCCACAGTCGATCGACTGTGGACCGCCACACTTATCAACAGCCCCGGCATTCTCACCCACTGCGAATGCTGTGCCCCACCCCATCAAGCTTGCAGCACGCCTGCACCGCAGGCGGCTGCATCGCTTAACCGCGCACGAGCAACCACGCACCCAATGCCGCGCTCACGAGCGCGAACGGGATCGACACGAGGTGAAACGGCAGCCACATGCGCGGCTCCTTCGCGAGACGCACCGCGATCAGGTTCGCGAGCGAACCGATCGCGAAACCGAAACCGCCGACCGATACGCCGAACGCGAGCGCCCGCCAGTCGCGCGTGAATTCCGACAGCAGGATCGCCGCCGGCACGTTGCTGATGCCCTGTGACAGCACCGCGCCTGCCGCGAACACGCGCAGCGGCGAATCGAGGTGAGTCCGCGCGATCGCGTCGTGGACGACGGGCAGCGCGGCCGCGCTGCGCAGCACGACGAACATCAGCACGAAGATCAGCAGCAGCAGCCAGTCGATCTTCAGGACTGCATCACGTCTCGCGACCAGCAGCGCGATCACGACGGCAATCAGGCCCGGCACGGGATGGTGCGCGTCGGCGAGCAGCACGAACGCACCGAACAGCACCGCCGCGAGCAACGCATGCAGGCGCTGGACGGGTACGGCCTGGACGTCTCCCGACAGGTCGAGCGGCTTCGCGCGAAACGCACACGCCGTCAGCACGAGCAGCAGCGCCATCAGCGCCAGCGCGAGCGGCCCGAGCGTGACGACGAAGCGGCCGAACGACACGCCGCTCAATTGCCACAGGAACAGGTTCTGGGGATTGCCGAGCGGTGTCGCGACGGACCCCGCATTGACGGCCAGCGCGACCACGATCACGAGCCGCCGGAAAGGCAGCGGCGTCAGCATGCGCAGCGACACCATCAGCGGCACGACGACGAATAGCGCGACATCGTTGGTGAGCCACATCGCGAGCGCCGCCGCGAACACGACGAGCAGCATCGCCAGCCCGCGCTCGGAATGCACGTGATGCACGATGCGATGCGCGAGCCACATCAGGCACCCGGACAGCTCGAGCGCCTTGGTCAGCATCAGCAGGCCCGCGAGCGTCGCGACGGTCTGCCAGTCGACGAGACCGATCAACGTGGCAATTGGTTGCGGACGCAACCATTGAAGAATAATCAGTGCAAGCGCCAGCACCGCCAGCACCGGCTCCTGCATCAGCCATCCAAGCCATCGGCGCGGCGCGGCCGCGCCCGTGTTCTCCGTCAATCGCACCTCGTTACTCTTCCGTCGCGACGTTGCCGCGAAGGCGCGCGAGAATGCCCTCGAGCGCGTCGAGGTTGCCGAAGTCGATCAGCACCTGCCCTCGCCCGCGGCGGCCGAGCTTGATCTTCACCGTCGACGCGAGCAGGTCGGACAACTCTTCCTCGAGACGGCGCGTGTCGCGGCCGCCGTCATCCTTCGCGCGCGCCTTCACCGCCGGCGCTTCCTTCGTCGTGTGCGCGACCAGCTTCTCGGTCTCGCGCACCGACATGCGCTTGTTGACGACCTGGTGCGCGAGCGTGATCTGCGTCGCGGCGTCGACCGCGAGCAGCGCACGCGCGTGCCCCATGTCGAGATCGCCGGCCAGCAGCATCGTCTGCACCGGCGAGGCGAGGTTCAGCAGGCGCAGCAGGTTCGATACCGCGCTGCGCGAACGGCCGACCGATTCGGCCGCCTGTTCGTGCGTGAAACCGAACTCGTCGAGCAGACGCTGGATACCGTGCGCCTCTTCCAGCGGGTTCAGGTCCTCGCGCTGGATGTTCTCGATCAGCGCCATCGCCGCGGCGGCCTGATCGGACACGTCCTTCACGAGCACCGGCACTTCGTCGAGGCCGGCCAGGCGTGCCGCGCGGAAACGCCGCTCGCCTGCGATGATCTCGTATTTGTCAGACGAAATGGGCCGTACCAGGATCGGCTGCATCACGCCCTGCGCGCGAATGCTGGCCGCCAGCTCCTGCAGGCTGCCTTCGTCCATCCGCGTCCGCGGCTGGTACTTGCCGGCCTGCAGCTTGCCGAGCGCGAGCGTGTTCGGTGCCCCTTCGATCTTCACCGCTTCGGTGATGTCCGCACTGCCGCCGAGCAGCGCTTCGAGGCCACGTCCCAAGCCCTTCTTCTTTGGTACCGCGTTCATGTCTTTCTTCCTCGCTTCGCTCATGTCCGGATCACGACACCTCGAACGCGCGCACGCGATCGATCATCTCGGCACCGAACTGGAGATACGCCTGCGCACCGCGCGAATTGCGGTCGAACACGACGCCCGGCAACCCGTAACTCGGCGCTTCCGCGAGGCGCACGTTGCGCGGAATCACCGCGTCGAACACCTTGTCGCCGAAGTGCGCTTTCAGTTGATCGGAGACTTGCTGCTGCAGCGTGATGCGCGGATCGAACATCACGCGCAACAAGCCGATGATCTTCAGGTCGCGATTCATGTTCGCGTGGACCTGCTTGATCGTGTTGACGAGATCCGACAACCCCTCCAGCGCGAAGTACTCGCACTGCATCGGGATCACGACGCCGTGCGCCGCGCACAGCCCATTCAGCGTCAGCAGCGACAGCGTCGGCGGGCAATCGATCAGCACGAAGTCGTAGTCGTCGGCCACATGCTCGAGCGCGGCCTTCAACCGACGCTCGCGGTTGTCGATGCTGATCAGTTCGATCTCGGCACCCGACAGCTCGCGGTTGGCCGGCAGCACGTCGTACGTGACGCCCTCCGGGCGCACGCGCGCGTCCGTCACCGAGACGCCGTCAACCAGCACTTCGTACACGGTCGACTCGCAGGCGGCCTTGTCGATCCCGCTGCCCATCGTCGCGTTGCCCTGCGGGTCGAGATCGATCAGCAGGACTCGTTGCTCCTGCGCTGCAAGGCTTGCGGCGAGATTGACCGATGTCGTCGTCTTGCCGACGCCCCCCTTCTGGTTCGCAACGCAGAAGATCTTTGCCATCGTTGGTGTGTTCCCTTTACCTTCAAACAAACAGCGCGCTACCGCGCGCCTTCAATTCGCCTCGTCGACGGTGACCTCGATCAGATGCCGTTCGGCATCGAGCATCGGCACCGCCAGCCGCATCGTCTGCTTTACGCGACTGCCTTCCGGCAGCCGTGCAATTTCGTCGTCCGGGTGGACACCCTTCATTGCCCAGATCGATCCGCCGGGCGCGACGAGATGTCGAGCAAGTTTAACGAAGTCGGATAGATCCGCGAAGGCGCGGGATACGATCATGTCGAATTTTTCCGGTACTTCGACACCCGGCTGCAGCGATTCGACCCGCCCGGTGACGACCGACAGGTTCGCGAGCTTCAGCTCCGCACGCATCTGCGTCTGGAATGCAGACTTCTTCTGCACGATATCGTTCAGCGTCACTTGCCAGTCCGGCCGGACGATCGCCAGCACGATACCGGGCAACCCGCCGCCCGAACCCACGTCGAGCACGCGCGCCGATGCACGGTCGGGCAGATGCGGAACGATGGAGAGTGAATCAAGAATGTGCTGGATCAGCATCTGCTTCGGGTCGCGGATCGCGGTCAGGTTGTAGACCGCGTTCCACTTGCCGAGCAGCGCGACGTAATCGAGCAGCTGGTTGCGTTGTGTATCCGTCAATGCGATGTCGAGCGCAGCCGTGCCGTCGACGAGCATTTGTTCAAGTACGTCCCGATTAACCGCCGGCGCGCGACGCGCCGTCATTGTTGCGTCGGGACGGTGCCGTCCCCCTGCTCGGTCGCCTCTGCGGCAGTGCCATTACGACGGCCGAGGCCACGGCGCTTCAGGTGCACCATCAGCAGCGAGATCGCAGCCGGCGTGACGCCCGAGATCCGCGATGCCTGGCCGATCGTTTCCGGCCGGAACTCGTTGAGCTTCTGGCTCACTTCGAACGACAGGCCGCGCACCTCGCGATAGTCGATACCGTCCGGCAGGCGCGTGTTCTCGTTCGCATCGTTGCGCTCGATCTCGCTCGCCTGGCGTTCGATATAGCCCTGATATTTGATACCGATCTCGACCTGCTCCTTGATCTGCTCGAGCAGCACCGGATCGTCGGCCAACGGCTCCGCCGGACCGCATTCGCCGCCCTTCAGGCCGCACACGCCGTCGTAGCTGATACCCGGGCGACGCAGCAGTTCGGCGAGGCTGTACTCGTGATCGATCGCCTTGCCGAGCAGCGCGGTCGCCTCTTCCGGCGGCAGCGTCTTCGGCGTGACCCATGTCGACTTCAGTCGTTCGGTTTCACGTGAAACAGCGTCGCGCTTCCGGCTGAACGCATCCCAGCGCACGTCGTCGACCAGGCCCAGCTCGCGACCGATCTCGGTCAGGCGCATGTCCGCGTTGTCTTCACGCAGGCTCAGACGATACTCGGCACGGCTCGTGAACATCCGGTACGGCTCGGCCACGCCACGCGTGACGAGGTCGTCGACCAGCACGCCAAGGTACGCCTGGTCGCGACGCGGACACCATGCGTCCTTCTCCTGCACGTAACGGCCTGCGTTCAGACCGGCCAGCAGGCCTTGAGCGGCCGCTTCTTCATAGCCCGTCGTGCCGTTGATCTGGCCCGCAAAGAACAGCCCGTTGATCGCCTTCGTCTCGAGCGATGCCTTCAGCGCGCGCGGGTCGAAGTAGTCGTATTCGATCGCATAGCCGGGGCGCAGGATGTGCGCGTTCTCGAGGCCGCGCATCGAGTGCACGAGTTCGAGCTGCACATCGAACGGCAGGCTCGTCGAAATCCCGTTCGGATAGAACTCGTTGGTCGTCAGCCCTTCCGGCTCGAGGAAGATCTGGTGCGATTCCTTCGACGCGAACCGGTGGATCTTGTCCTCGATCGACGGGCAGTAACGCGGGCCGACACCTTCGATCACTCCTGTATACATGGGCGACCGGTCGAGGCCGCCGCGAATGATGTCGTGCGTGCGCTCGTTCGTATGCGTGACCCAGCACGGCAACTGCTGCGGATGTTGCTCCGCACGGCCCAGGAACGAGAACACCGGGATCGGATCGAGGTCGCCCGGCTGCTCGTCCAGCTTCGAAAAGTCGATCGAGCGGCCGTCGATACGCGGCGGCGTACCGGTCTTCAGGCGGCCCTGCGGCAGCTTCAGCTCCTTCAGACGCGCCGACAGCGACACGGCTGCCGGATCGCCCGCGCGACCGCCCGTGTAATTGTTCAGGCCGACGTGGATCTTGCCGTCGAGGAAGGTACCCGCCGTGAGCACTACCGCGCGTGCGCGGAAGCGGATGCCGATCTGCGTGACGGCGCCCACCACGCGGTCGCCTTCGACCATCAGATCGTCGACGGCCTGCTGGAACAGCCACAGGTTCGGCTGGTTCTCGAGCCGATGGCGGATCGCAGCCTTGTACAGGATACGGTCGGCCTGCGCACGCGTCGCGCGCACGGCCGGGCCTTTCGATGAATTCAGGATCCGGAACTGAATACCGCTCTCGTCCGTCGCAGCGGCCATCGCGCCGCCGAGCGCATCGACTTCCTTGACCAGATGGCCCTTGCCAATGCCGCCGATCGACGGATTGCAGCTCATCTGCCCGAGCGTTTCGATGTTATGGGTCAGCAGCAGCGTCTTCGCACCCATACGGGCCGATGCCAACGCGGCCTCCGTGCCGGCGTGCCCGCCGCCGACGACGATGACGTCAAATTCTGTGGGAAAAAGCATGGTGGATTCCGCGCGCAGGACTGCGCACGAACCTATCTGAGAAATGTATGGGCCGAATTATAGCGGGTTCGGTTTTCACCCGAAGGCCGTCCGAATGGTAGGGACCGTTCATTTAGCCGGTTTTTTTCGGCCGATCGGCCGAGCTGTGCCGCCTGGTCGGCCTTGGCGGCGCTGGCGCGACCTCACCGCACATCGTCAAGCTGTGCAAAACCGAGGACCCGGTAGCGGCTCGTGAACCGACATCACCGTGACATCACAGTATTTCCGGTCAATCGCCCGGCACTTATCCCCTGTGCCGCCGCCCCTCTGGCGGCCGACCACTATCGCGCATGCAACGCTCATTCCCCTGTGCAACCCGACGCGATGAGCCCGCACTCTCGTCACAGTGCTTCCGCTGGTTGCTCCGGCACTTATCCCCACACTCGATTCACCGTCACGTCGCCCTCCCCCGAAACAAAAACGGCGTGTTTCACGTGAAACACGCCGCCCGTTTCCCGCCAACCGCCTCACCCGTCAAGCCGTTTTCTTCGCCAGCCCCAGGTACGTTTCGATTACCTGCGGATTCTGTGCCAGCTCGGCGGCCGGCCCTTCCAGCGCAAACTCGCCGGTCTCCAGCACATAACCGTAGTCCGAGATCTGTAGCGCGGCCCGCGCGTTCTGCTCGATCAGCAGCGTCGCGACGCCCGTCCCACGCAACGCGCTGATGATATGAAAAATCTCTTTCACGATCAGCGGCGCCAGTCCGAGGCTCGGTTCGTCCAGCATCAGCAGGTCGGGCTTACCCATCAGCGCACGACCCACCGCAAGCATCTGCCGTTCGCCGCCCGACAGCGTACCGGCCGCCTGCTTGCGCCGCTCCATGAGCCGCGGAAACAGCGCGAACACATGATCGAGCTGGTCGAGGAAGTTCGACTCACCCGCGACCTTGCGGCGATACGCGCCCAGCACGAGGTTGTCCTCGACGGTCATCGTGCTGAACAGCTCGCGCTTTTCCGGCACAAGGCACATTCCGCGCGCGACGCGCTGCTCCACGGGCAATGCGCCTACATCGTTCCCGCGGTAAATGACCTCGCCCGACGCGTGCCCGGTCACCGGCAACGCGCCCATGATCGCGTTCAGCAGCGTCGACTTGCCGGCTCCGTTCGGGCCGATCACGCTGACGATCTGCCCTGCGCCGACCTTGATCGCCGCACCGTGCAGCGCCTCGACCTTTCCGTACCGCACCGCCAGCCCGCGTACCTCGAGAATCGGCATCGTCGTGTCCGTCATCACTCCACCCCGCCCAGATACGCTTCGAGCACCGCCGGATCCTGCTGCACGTCCTGCGGCAGCCCTTCCGCGATCCGCGTGCCGAATTCCATCACCACCAGCCGGTCGGTGAGGTTCATCACGAAATCCATGTCATGTTCCACGAGCAACACGCTCATCCCTTCGGCCTTCAGGCGCCGCAGCAGGTCCGCGAGCTGCTGCTTCTCCTGGTAGCGCAGCCCGGCCGCCGGCTCGTCGAGCAGCAGCAGCGTCGGATCGCAGCACAGCGCGCGCGCGATTTCGAGAATCCGCTGCTGGCCAAGCGCGAGGCTGCCCGCTTCGTCGTACATGTGCTTCTCCAGCCCGACGCGGCGGATCTGCCGTGCCGCTTCAGCCAGCAGCTGCGCTTCCTCATGTGCATTGAGCCGCGCGATGCTGCGCCAGACGCCCGTATGGCCGCGCAAATGCGCGCCGATCGCGACGTTCTCGAGCACCGTCATCGTCGGCAGCAGCTTCACGTGCTGGAACGTCCGGCCGATCCCGCGGCGGACGATCTGGCGCGACGTGAGCCCGTCGATCCGCTCGCCGCGGAACGTGATCGTGCCGCCGGTCGGCTGCAGCACGCCGGTCACGAGGTTGAACGTGGTCGACTTGCCCGCGCCGTTCGGGCCGATCAGGCCGACGATCTGCCCCGCTTTCACGTCGAAACTGACGTCGTTGACGGCCACCAGCCCGCCGAACTGCTTGCGCGCGTTGTCGACCACGAGCAGCGGCTCGCCCGCCACCGGCTTCGCGCGCTGCGGCAACGGGTCGGCATGGTCGGGCACATGCGCGCGCGGCCCGCGTGGAAACAGCTTCGCGACGAACGGCCATACGCCCTGGCGCGCGTACTGCAGCAACAGCACCATCAGCACGCCGAACACGATGATCTCGAAGTTGCCTTCCGAGCCGAGCAGCTTCGGCAACAGCGTCTGCAGGTAGTCCTGCAGCACGGTGAGGATCGCCGCACCGAGCACCGCGCCCCATACGTGCGACACGCCCCCGACCACGGCCATGAACAGGAATTCGATCCCGTGGTTCAGGCCGAACGGGGTCGGGTTCACCGCGCGCTGCAGGTGCGCGTACAGGAAGCCCGATACCGCGGCGAGCACGGCCGCGTAGGTGAAGATCACGACGCGCATCCACGCGGTGTTCACGCCCATCGCTTCGGCCATCACGCCGCCGCCGCGCAGCGCGCGGATCGCGCGGCCGGGCCGGCTGTTGAGCAGGTTCTGCACCGACACGATCGCGGCCAGCACGACGGCCCAGATCAGGAAGTACAGGCTGCGGCCGCTGCCGAGCTCGATGCCGAACAGGTTCAGTGCCGGAATCCCGTTGATCCCGTCGTACTTGCCGAGCAGCTCGAGGTTGCCGAACAGATAGAACAGCGCGAGCCCCCACGCGATCGTGCCGAGCGGCAGGAAATGCCCGGACAGGCGCATCGTGACCGCGCCGAGCACCAGCGCGACGAGCGCCGTCAGCACGACGCCGACGATCAGCGCGAGCCACGGCGACACGCCGTATCGCGTGGTCAGGAATGCGGTCGCATACGCGCCGATGCCGACGAACGCGGCCTGCCCGAAGCTCGTCATCCCGCCGACGCCCGTCAGCAGCACGAGCCCGATCGCGACGATCGCGTAGAGGCCGATGTAGTTCAGCAGCGTGATCCAGTATTCGGGCACCTGCAGCGCGCCGGGCAGCACCGGCAGCGCGAACAGCACCACGAGAAACACCCAGAAGGTCTTGTTGCGTACCATCGTCTTCATCGCGTCACTCCTCTTCCTCTTCCGCATGCGGCGCCGCGAAACTGCGCCACAGCAGCACCGGGATGATCAGCGTGAACACGATCACTTCCTTGTACGCGCTCGCCCAGAACGACGAATACGATTCGAGCACGCCGACCAGCAGCGAGCCGGCGGCCGCGAGCGGATAACTGACCAGCCCGCCGATGATCGCGCCGACGAAACCCTTCAGGCCGATCAGGAAGCCGGAGTCGTAATAGATCGTCGTCAACGGACCGACGAGGATGCCGGACAGCACACCGAGCCCGGCCGCCAGCGTGAATGCGAGCCGCCCTGCTTCGGTCGTGCCGATGCCGACCAGCCGCGCGCCGAGCCGGTTCACCGACGTCGCGCGCAGCGCCTTGCCGGCAATCGTGCGGCCGAAGTACACATAGAGCGCGCCGATCAGCACCAGCGCGGTCACGACCACGAGGATGCTCTGCACCGACACCGTCATGCTGCCGACCGACAGCGACGCATCCGCGAAGCCGTTGGTGCGCGAGCCTTCCGCGCCGAACATCACGAGCCCGAGGCCGACCATCGCGAAATGGACGGCGACCGACACGATCAGCAACAGCAGCGTCGTGCCTTCGGCGATCGGCTGATAGACGAGCCGGTAGACGAACGGCCCCATCGGCACGACGATCGCGAGCGTCAACGCGATCTGCGCAAGCATCGGCAGCGGCTGCGCGGCAAAGCTGCGCGTGATCGCGAACACCGCGAGCGGCAGCAGCACGTAACGGCTGCCGAGCGTCGCGAGCGTGCGGCCGAGCTGATGGCGGCGTTCGCGATGGCGGACCAGGCCGCCGACTTCCAGCAGGAAGCACGCAATGCCCATCACGAACAGCAGCCAGCAGGTGGCGGGAAATTTCTGCGCCTGCAACGCCGCAAGCGTGAGCGCACCGTAGGCGACGAATTCGCCTTGGGGAATGAAGATCACCCGCGTGACGGAAAACACCAGCACGAGCGCCAGCGACAGCAATGCATAAATGGCGCCGGTCGTGATGCCGTCTTGCGCGAGGATCGCCGCAATCGAGAGATCCATACGTTTCGTGTATCGAGAATGCTGCGAAGAAACGGCGACGGGAACGGCCCGCGCGCGGACGGCAAGACCGGGGGTCAGGCGTCGCGTTGCGGGCTTCCCGGCATTCCATGCGGCGCGAGCACGAACCGCCGCGCCGCCGACGGCGCGCACGGCGCCGTTCGCGCCGCGCCCGCCGGTTTCACGTGATGCTTACTCGGCCTGCAGCTTCCACTTGCCGTCGACGATCTGCACCATCACGCGCGCCCGCGTGTCGAAGCCGTTGTGATCGGTCGCCGTCGTGTTGATCACGCCGTGCGACACGGGCAGGTCCTTCACGCTCTCGAGCGACGCGCGCAGCGCCTCGCGGAACGCCTCGGTGCCCGGCTGGCCCTTCTTCAGCGCATCGGGAATCGCACGCTGCAGCAGCAGGCCCGCATCCCATGCATGGCCGCCGAAGGTCGCCAGCGAACCGGCCCCGTACGCCTTTTCGTATGCGGCCTTGTAGCCGAGCGCCGGCTTCTTCACCGGATTCGAATCGGGCAGCTGGTCGGTCACGAGCACCGGGCCGGCCGGCAGGATCTCGCCTTCGCAGTCCTTGCCGCACACGCGCAGGAAATCGTTGTTCGCGACGCCGTGCGTCTGGTACACCTTGCCCTTGTAGCCGCGCTCCTTCAGCGTCTTGGCCGGCAGCGCGGCCGGCGTGCCCGATCCGGCGATCAGCACCGCGTCGGGATTCGAGCCCAACAGCTTCAGCACCTGCCCCATCACCGACGCGTCGGTGCGGTTGAAGCGCTCGTTCGACACGAGCTTCAGGCCGTTCTTCTCGGCCGCCGCGCTGAACGTCTTGTACCAGCTGTCGCCGTACGCATCGGCGAAGCCGATGAAGCCGACCGTCTTCACACCATGCTTCGCCATGTAGCCGGCGATCGCGTCGGCCATCAGCTGGTCGTTCTGCGGCACCTTGAACATCCATGCG
Source organism: Burkholderia sp. SCN-KJ (assembly GCF_024656005.1). Taxonomy (NCBI): domain Bacteria; kingdom Pseudomonadati; phylum Pseudomonadota; class Betaproteobacteria; order Burkholderiales; family Burkholderiaceae; genus Burkholderia; species Burkholderia sp. SCN-KJ. The sequence goes on along the minus strand of NZ_JANKOG010000024.1, from coordinate 78,933 downwards.
CGCTTCGCGTCCATCGGCGAGATGATCTGCGCGCTCGCCGCGAGCGAGATCGTCGGCGTCTTGCCCTGCGACACCGGATCGAGCATCGCGAGCGAGTTCGGCGTGACGGACGAGCCGATGATCGCGTCGACGTGATCCTCGTCGATCAGCTTGCGCACGTTCTGCACCGCGCGGCTCGTGTCGGACGCATCGTCGAGCACGATGTACTGGACGCTCTTGCCCGCGATTTCCTTCGGCAGCAGCGCGATCGTGTTCTTTTCCGGAATCCCGAGCGAGGCGGCCGGCCCGGTGGCCGACAGCGTCACGCCGATCTTCACCTGCGCCGACGCCGTGGCCGCCGCACCCACGAGGCCCGCGGCAAGCAGAACCTCCATCCATCGATTCATCTTCATTTACGTTGTCTCCAAACGCTGCTCGAAAAATCCGTGGGTCGCTCGGGCGGCTCCCGGTCCTCAAACAAGTTAATAAATTAACTATCTCGCCGTACCGCGTCTACGCTCGTTTTCCCGTGAAACGCCGGCGTCGCAATCGAGCCCCGGCGACAGCGCGCACGCACGCGCCGCGGCGCGTTCCGGAACGGTCGTTCGACCGCCACGATGCGCGGCAGCGATGTCGTCAGGATGAAGGGAACGGAGAAACGCAGCGTTGCGCGAGACGCGATCGATGCGAACGCAACGATCGCGGGAAGGTCGGCCGGCCGAGCCTGGTTCGGCTCCGCAAGCGCGCGGCACACGATCGGAAAACCGGCCGCTCATGCGAATCCGAACGACGCGTCGGATGCGAACGCAACGACCGGAGAAGCCGCCGTGCCGGGCAATCGCGCCAGAACGCGCATACCGGCCGCAGGACGGCTCGTGAAGGCCCGGGCATACCGATGCCCCCCCACCGCCGAACGAGCGGCGCCAGCCGCCCCTCGCACCCCGATCCATCGTCCCGCGCTTCTCATCCAACCGCACTCCCTCTTCTGCATTTTGCTTGTAGGAGAACTGCCGACCGTTTTCCCGACCGCACGGTCGGCGAAAGCTGAGTGTAACGGACGCTTTTTGCGCACGCCAACCGGGTAAGCCCGGACGGCATGCGCGTGGCTGCGCGCCAGCGGCGATCGACCGGCAGGATTGGACGAAAAACGGGGGACGGGGGTGAAACGCGAGCGATGCGAGATGAGGTGAGGCAGAACACGGGCGCGCGAAACGCGGCGCCACTCGCCTGCACCATCAATGGAAATTCGCGCACACAAATGAAAAAGCGCTGTTGGATTCCGTCCAACAGCGCTTTGGGGTCCGGGCACTTTGTGCCTCGATTGTCTCCTCGTTCTCCACCTGCAAATTCGTTTCGCGGTGCATCAGAACTGAAACGAAGATTAATGGACCTTTCACCCTGCGACAACTTAGCATTTACCCCTATGGTGCATCGCCGCACGAAAATGGGGCACCAGCCTTGCCGCGCGGCACCGTCCCGAGGCCGCCGCGACGCCCTTCCCGGCCGCGCCGGATGGTGCTTCGCATCAACGCGTCGCCACGCCGCGGCGCGCTGCAATCAGGACGGCCTGAGCGTCTTGACCCGTGCGACCATCTCGCCGACGATCCCGCGCCGGAACGCAAGCACGCATGCGATGAAGATCAGCCCGGTGACGATCGTCGCCGATTCGCCGAGCGAGTGGAACCAGCCGATGCCCGTCATCGACGCTAGCCATTCGCCGATGTCGCCGAGCCGGTCCTCCAGCGCGACGATCAGCGCCGCGCCGAGCAGCGGCCCGAACAGCGTGCCCATCCCGCCGACGAGCGTCATCAGCACGACGAGGCCCGACATCGTCCAGTACGCGTCGGACAGCGTCTCGAAGCCGAGCACCAGCACCTTCAGCGAACCGGCCAGCCCGGCGAGCCCGGCCGACAGGATGAACGCGAGCAGCTTGAAGCGGTCGGTGTCGTAGCCGAGCGAGATCGCGCGCGCCTCGTTTTCCTTGATCGCGACGAGCACCTGGCCGAACGGCGAGTGCACGATGCGCACGATGAACGCGCACGCCGCGACGATCACCGCGAGCACGACGTAGTACAGCGCGACGTCGTTCGACAGGTCGACGACCCCGAACAGATGCCCGCGCGGCACGCCCTGCAGGCCATCCTCGCCGTGCGTGAACGGCGCCTGCAGATAGATGAAATAGACCATCTGCGCGAACGCGAGCGTGATCATCGCGAAGTAGATGCCCTGCCGGCGGATCGCGAACAGGCCGACGACGAGCCCGAGCAGCGTCGCGGCGAAGGTGCCGACGAGCACGCCGAGCTCCGGCGTGAAGCCGAGTGTCTGGATCGTATAGCCGGTCGCGTAGCCGGCGGTCGCGAGGAACATCGCATGGCCGAACGACAGCAGCCCCGTATAGCCGATCAGCAGGTTGAACGCGGCCGCGAACAGCGCGAACGTGAGCACCTTCATCACGAACACCGGATACGCGCCGATGAAGGGGGCGGCGAGCAGTGCGGCGAGCAGCACGCCGTAGAGCACTTTTCTCTGCATCATTTTTCCTTGCCGAATAGGCCAGCCGGGCGGATCAGCAGCACGATCGCCATGATCACGAACACCACCGTGGCCGACGCCTCCGGATAGAACACGCGCGTGAAGCCCTCGATCACGCCAAGCATCAGCCCGGTGATGATCGAGCCGAGGATCGAGCCCATCCCGCCGATCACGACCACCGCGAACACGGTGATGATCATCGGCTGGCCCATCAGCGGCGACACCTGGATCACCGGCGCCGCGAGCACGCCCGCGAATGCCGCGAGCGCGACGCCGAAGCCGTAGGTGAGCGTGATCATCATCGGCACGTTCACGCCGAACGCCTCGACGAGCTTCGGGTTCTCGGTGCCCGCGCGCAGATAGGCGCCCAGGCGCGTCTTCTCGATCACGAACCAGGTCGCGAGACACACCGCGAGCGACGCGACGACCACCCACGCGCGGTAGTTCGGCAGGAACATGAAGCCGAGATTGGTTGCGCCGGACAGCTGCGAAGGCACGTCGTACGGCTGGCCGGACGACCCGTAGACCGAGCGGAACACGCCTTCGACGACGAGCGTAAGGCCGAACGTGAGCAGCAGCCCGTACAGGTGATCGAGCTTGTACAGCCAGCGCAGCATCGAGCGCTCGACCAGGATCCCGAACGCGCCGACGATCAGCGGCGCGAGCGCGAGCATCGCCCAGTACGGCAACCCGAAATACGACAGCCCCATCCACGCGAGCATCGCGCCCAGCATGAACAGCGCGCCGTGCGCGAAGTTGATCACGTTGAGCAGCCCGAAGATCACCGCCAGCCCGAGGCTCAGGATCGCGTAGAACGAGCCGTTGACGAGCCCGAGCAGCAACTGGCTCAGCATCGCCGGCAACGGAATGCCAAAGATTTCCATCGACTTAGCCGTCCGAATGAGTTTCGTTGCGTGCGCAACCGTCATGCCGTCGCGCACGCGGGCGGTGCAGCGGCCACATCGCTGCGGCCGCTGCGGCCGCGCTTACTTCCATGCCGCGCAGCGCGTCTCCTGCTTGGTCGTGAACGCCTGCTCGCCCGGAATCGTCGCGAGCACCTTGTAGTAGTCCCACGGCTCCTTCGATTCCGACGGCTTCTTCACTTCCATCAGGTACATGTCGTGAATCATGCTGCCGTCCTGGCGGATGTAGCCCTTCGCGTAGAAGTCGTTGATCTTCGCCTTCTTCAGCTCGGCCATCACCTTGTCGGAGTCGGTCGTGCCGGCCGCCTGGACTGCCTTCAGGTAGGTCGTCACCGACGAGTAGTCGGCCGCCTGCAGGCTCGACGGCATCTTCTTCATCTTGCCGAAGTAGCGCTGCGCCCACTGGCGCGCCGTCGCGTCGCGGTTCCAGTACCAGCTGTCGGTCAGCACGAGGCCCTGCGTCGTCTCGAGGCCGAGGCTGTGCACGTCGTTGATGAACATCAGCAGCGCGGCGATCTTCATCGTCTTCGTAATGCCGAACTCCTTCGCGGCCTTGATCGAGTTGATCGTGTCGCCGCCCGCGTTCGCGAGGCCGAGGATCTGCGCCTTGGACGACTGCGCCTGCAGCAGGAACGACGAGAAGTCCGACGCCGACAGCGGGTGCCGCACCGTGCCGAGCACCTGGCCGCCGCTCGCCTTCACGACGTCCGACGTGTTCTTCTCGAGCGCCTTGCCGAACGCGTAGTCGGCGGTCAGGAAGAACCAGCTCTTGCCGCCCTGCTTCACCACCGCCGAGCCGGTGCCCTTCGCGAGCGCCATCGTGTCGTATGCGTAGTGGACCGTGTACGGCGTGCACTGCTCGTTGGTCAGCGTGTCGGCGCCCGCGCCGATGTTGATGTAGACCTTCTTCTTCTCGGCCGCGACCTGGTTCATCGACAGCGCGGTCGCGGAGTTCGTGCCGCCGACCAGCAGGTCGAGCCCGCCGCGGTCCATCCATTCGCGCGCCTTCGACGCGGCGATGTCCGCCTTGTTCTGGTGATCGGCATAGACGACCTCGATCGGCTTGCCGAGCACCTTGCCGCCGAAGTCGGCGACCGCCATCCGGATCGCCTCGAGGCCGCCCTGCCCGTCGATGTCCGCGTACAGCCCCGACATGTCGGTGATGAAGCCGATCTTCACGCTATCCGCGGCGTGTGCGGCGCCGGCGGTGAACGCTGCGGTCGCGACCGCCAGGCACGCGTGTGCGAGGGTCTTCATTTTCATTGACGTCTCCTGTTGTTCTGATGCGTTGTGGTTGTTCGTAGGCCGCCACGGCTAGCGGCAAGAGAAACGGGGCGGCGTCACACCCCGAGCAGGTCGTGAAGGATCGGCATCTTGCCTTCCAGTTCGGATGAGCGGAAATGCTCGACGATGCGGCCATGTTCCATCACGTAGAAGCGATCGGCGAGCGGCGCGGCGAAGCGGAAATTCTGTTCGACCATCACGACCGTGTAGCCGCGCGCCTTCAGCGCGACGATCATGCGCGCGAGCGCCTGCACGATTACCGGCGCGAGGCCTTCGGAAATTTCATCGAGCAGCAGCAGGTTCGCGCCGGTGCGCAGGATCCGCGCCACCGCGAGCATCTGCTGCTCGCCGCCGGACAGCCGCGTGCCCTGGCTCTGCCGGCGCGACGCGAGGTTCGGGAACATCGCGTAGATCTCGTCGAGCGACATCGCGTGCTCGCGCGGGCCGATCGGCGGCGGCAGCATCAGGTTCTCCTCGCACGACAGGCTCGAGAAGATTCCGCGCTCCTCCGGGCAATAGCCGACGCCGAAATGCGCGATGCGGTGCGTCGCGAGGCCGATCGTCTCGTTGCCCGAAACCTTGATCGAGCCGCTGCGGCGGCCGGTGAGGCCCATGATCGCGCGCAGCGTCGTGGTGCGGCCCGCGCCGTTGCGGCCGAGCAGCGTGACGACCTCGCCGCGATGAACGCTCAGGTCGACACCGTGCAATATGTGGGATTCCCCGTACCAGGCCTCGAGGCCCGTGATCTCCAGCGCGGGCGTGCCGCTCTCGACGCCGCTCAATTCGCGTTCCTCCCGTTCGCTGTGCTTCATGCGTGCGCCCCCGCGAGCGCCGCATCGGCGCTGCCCATGTAGGCCTCGATCACCAGCGGATTCTTCGACACTTCCGCATACGAGCCCTCGGCCAGCACCTCGCCGCGTTGCAGGACGGTGATCGTGTCGGAGATGCCCGCGATCACGTTCATGTTGTGCTCGACCATCAGGATCGTGCGGCCGCTCGCCACCTTCTTGATCAGCGCGGTCACGCGATCGACGTCCTCGTGGCCCATCCCTTGCGTGGGCTCGTCGAGCAGCATCAGTTCGGGTTCCATCGCGAGCGTCGTCGCGATCTCGAGCGCGCGCTTGCGGCCGTATGCGAGTTCGACCGTCGGCACGTGCGCGAAATCGGTGAGGCCGACCTGCGTGAGGAGATCCATCGCGCGATCGTCGAGGCGCCGCAACGTGCGCTCGCTGCGCCAGAAATGGAATTCGGTCCCGAGCGCGCGCTGCAGGCCGATGCGCACGTTCTGCAACGCAGTCAAGTGCGGGAATACCGCCGAGATCTGGAAGGAACGGATGATGCCGCGCCGCGCGACCTGCGCGGGCCGCTCGTCGGTGATGTCGATGCCGTTGAAGACGATCTGGCCGGCCGTCGGTGTCAGGAACTTGGTCAGCAGGTTGAAGCAGGTGGTCTTGCCCGCGCCGTTCGGTCCGATCAACGCATGGATCGCGCCGCGCCGCACACGCAGGTTGACACCGTTCACGGCGGTGAAGCCCCTGAATTCCTTCGTCAGTCCGCGTGTTTCGAGAATCGTGTCGCCGAGAATCATGTTCCCTTCCGTACGAAGTCAGGCGAAGCACCGGGAGGATTCGCGCAAGCGACCGCGAACGAGTCCGCGGATCAGCGGGCTGCCCCCGGGGCGCCGTATTACGCCTCGAGGGTGGTCTCCCGCGCCGACGCGTATGCACACTGCGCAACATTGTCGCGCCGTTGGTGCAGTGCAATCATCGGGATTTGCACTTATAGGGCTGGCTGCCATATCGGGCGCGGCTGAGCGCGAATTTTCGACGCGCTTTTTTGACACGTGCATCATCGAGGTGCGCATGCTCGCATCGGACGTGCCTGATTGAACGCATGCATGTGACGCTGCGCGTCATGTCGTCGCGCAAAAAAAGCCGCGTGACATAAGCGATAAGCGAGTGGGCGAAGCAATTGCCGTGCGCATCGCCGGCCCGTGTCATTGTGATGCTCGCGCGTCACCTTTGCTTCGCATAGCGAAACAGCGGGCGCTCGGATGACAGCCCGCTGTCGCGCGTGTCAGCGTGGCGTCACGCAGCCGTCATCGCCGCATCCGTTCCTGCGTGCGTCGCGTCGTGCGCCGCGCGTCGATCGGCGCGAATCATGTCGCTTGCGCGCTCGGCGATCATCAGCGTCGGCGAATTCGTGTTGCCCGACGTGATGAACGGCATCACCGATGCGTCGACGATCCGCAGCCCGGCGATGCCGCGCACGCGCAGCCGGCTGTCGACGACGGCACGCGCGTCGTCCGCGCGCCCCATCCGGCACGTACCGACCGGATGGAAGATCGTCGTGCCGACCGCGCCCGCCGCTTCGATCAGTTCGGCTTCGGTCCGGTATCGCGCGCCCGGCAGGATCTCCTCCGGACGGTAGCGCGCGAGCGCCGGCGCGGATGCGATGCGGCGCGTGAGACGCAGCGCGTTCGCGGCGACCTGGCGATCGTGGTCGGTCGACAGATAGTTCGGTGCGATCGACGGCGCCACGCCGGCATCGGGGCTCGCGATATGCACGCTGCCGCGCGAGCTCGGCCGCAGATGGCAGACGGACGCCGTAAAGGCGTTGAAGCTGTGCAGCGGCTCGCCGAAGCGCTCGAGCGACAGCGGCTGCACGTGATATTCGAGATCGGGGCGCGTGAGCGCGGGATCGTCGGGATCGGATTTTGCGAACGCGCCGAGCTGCGACGGCGCCATCGACATCGGCCCGCGTTGCAGCAGCGCGTATTCCGCGCCGATCATCAGCTTGCCCCACCAGTGCGCGGACAGCGTGTTCAACGTGCGCACGCCTTCGACGCGAAACGCCATCCGCAGCTGCAGGTGATCCTGCAGGTTCTCGCCGACGCCCGGCAGATCCTGCACGACGTCGATGCCGAGCGCCTGCAGCCGTGCGCCCGCACCGATGCCCGACAGTTCGAGCAGCTGCGGCGAATTCATCGCGCCGGCGGTCAGCAGCACTTCGGCGCGTGCGTGCGCGACGTAGTCGGTGCCGCCGCCGCGATACTCGACGCCGACCGCGCGCCGCCCGTCGAAGATCACGCGCTGCGCATGCGCGCCGGTGATCACGGTCAGGTTCGGGCGCGTCATCGCGGGCCGCAGGAACGCCTTTGACGTATTCCAGCGCACGCCGCGCTTCTGGTTCACCTCGAAATAGCCGACCCCGGTGTTGTCGCCGCGGTTGAAATCGTCGGTCGCCGGGATGCCCGTCTGCTGCGCGGCCTGCGCGAACGATTCGAGGATCTCCCAGCGCAGCCGCTGCTTCTCGACGCGCCAGTAGCCACCTGCGCCGTGTGCGTCGCTCGCACCCGCGTGGTGGTCCTCGCTGCGCTTGAAGATCGGCAGCACGCTGTCCCACGACCAGCCCGCGTCGCCGGTTTCCTGCGCCCAGCTGTCGTAATCCTCGCGCTGGCCGCGCATGTAGATCATCCCGTTGATCGACGAGCAGCCACCGAGCACGCGACCGCGCGGATACGACAGTGCGCGGCCGTTGAGCGCCGCCTCCGGCTGTGTCTTGTACAGCCAGTCCGTGCGTGGATTGCCGATGCAGTACAGATAGCCGACCGGGATGTGGATCCAGTGATAGTCGTCCTTGCCGCCCGCTTCGAGCAGCAGCACGCGGATCTCGGGATCCTCGGTCAGGCGGTTCGCGAGCACGCAGCCTGCGGTGCCCGCGCCGACGATCACGTAATCGAATTCGCCCTCGAGCGTGCGTTGAGTCGTCACGACGTGTCTCCTGTCGACCCGAGTTAGCGCTTCAGCGCTTACTCGGGTCCCATGGCGTGGTTGGATGGAGTTGGCGCTTCAGCGCTTACTCCATCCCCACGGCGGTCGACCCGAGTTAGCGCTTCAGCGCTTACTCGGGTCCCATGGCGTGGCTGGATGGAGTTGGCGCTTCAGCGCTTACTCGTGCCCCATGCAAAGCGCATTGTTGTGTCCCGCGCGGCGCAATCCCGCGCGTCGTTTTCAGCATAGTGCGTCGCAGGCGACGCGATCGATGAAGCGTACTCCGCCTGCCGTCCACCGATCCAATGAGTTATGCTGAACTGCGTTATAAGCTGCGCTCATATCACGACGATGGATCTCACCCTGCTCCGTGCGTTCGCGACGGTCGCCCGCGAAGGCAACCTGACGCGCGCCGCCGTGCAGTTGCACCTGACGCAGCCGGCCGTCAGCCTGCAGATCAAGCATCTGCAGGAAACGCTCGGCGTCACGCTGTTCACGCGCACGTCGCGCGGGCTCGCGCTCACACGCGACGGCCAGACGCTGCTGCCGCACGCGGAGCGCGCGCTGGCCGCAGCCGCCGACGTGCAGCGCGCCGCTGCCGCGCTGCGGCACGAGGTGCGCGGCCGGTTGCGGATCGGCACGATCCTCGACCCCGGTTTCCTGCGGCTCGGCGGCTTCCTGCGCGCGCTGGTCGAAACCCATCCACAGATCGAAACCGCGCTGCGGCACGGGATGTCCGGCTGGGTGCTGGAGCAGGTGCGCGCGCGGGCGCTCGACGTCGGCTACTACATCGGCCGGCCCGGCGAGGACGAGCCGCGCGACGACACGCTGTTCCACACGGTCACGCTCACGCGTTTCCAGTATCGCGTGCTCGCGCCGGCCGGCTGGAAGGAGCGCGTGCAGCGCGCGCACGACTGGCGCGCACTCGCCGCGTTGCCGTGGATCTGGACGCCGCCGGCGTCCGCCCATCACCGGCTGCTGTCGCGGCTGTTCGCGGCGGCCGGCGCGCAGCCGGTGAAGGTCGCCGAGGTCGACCAGGAGCAGTCGATGCTCGATCTCGTGAAATCGGGGATCGGGTTGACGCTCGCGCGGGACTCGACCGCGCTGGCTGAAGCGCACGCGCACGCGCTGACGATCGTCGAACGCGTGACGGTGCCGACCGAGCTGACCTTCGTGGCGCTCGTCGAACGGCGCGACGAACCGGCAATCGCGGCCGCGCTGCGACTGATCGAGACGCAGTGGGCGATATGAGTGCGCCTGATGTCGGTGTGACGGGTCCCGCAGTGGACTTTTGCGCCTGACGCTTCTCGCTATTCCTGCTCCTCGGCGTCCCTGGATTCCTGGGTGCCTGTGTCTCCTGCGGATCTTGCGAAACGCAAATCGCCAACACACCCGCGCATAACCAGCGAAATCACATACGAGCCCCAATCGCACGCTCCGCGTCGCGTTGCCGCGCGCCGGTCGCTCGTCACGCCACCATCGCAGGCTTTTTGCTAGATTGTCCGTTCGCACACCGCGAGACCCCTGATTGAAGGAGACCCGCATGGCCCGCAACATCGAGATCAAAGCCCGCGCCCGCGAATTCGACCAGCTGCGCGAACGCGCCGCGACGCTCGCAACCGAAGCACCGCTCTTCTACCGCCAGCAGGATTTCTTCTACGACGTGCCGCGCGGCCGGCTGAAGCTGCGCCGCTTCGAAGACGGCACGCCGGCCGAACTGATCTTCTACCAGCGCGACGATCGCGACGGACCGAAAGCGTCGTACTACACGCGCAGCCCGGTGACGAACCCGGACGCGATGCACTCGCTGCTTGCGACCGCACTGACCACGCGCGGCATCGTGACGAAGGAACGGCACGTGTACCTCGTCGGCCGCACGCGGATCCACCTCGACCGCGTCGACGGCCTCGGCGACTTCATCGAACTGGAAGTGGTGCTCGGCCCCGACGACGACGAAGCCGGCGGCGAAGCCGAGGCGCACGACGTATTCGCGAAGCTCGGCGTGGCGCACGAGGATCTCGTCGCGGTCGCGTACGTCGACCTGCTGAACGCCGACGCGCAATCCGAAGCGGCCTGATCGAGCCCTATCCGCGGCGCCGCCTTGCGCCCCGCTGCCAGCCCCGCCGCCGCGTCACGCGGCGCCGGGCGCCAGGTGCGCGAGCGGCAGCGCGCCATTGCGCTTGAACGTCGTCAGCACGATGTTCGAGCGCACGCTGTCGACGCCCGGCACGCGCATCAGCTTCTTCATCACGAACTGCGACAGCGCGTTGAGATCCGGCGCGACGATCCGCAGCAGATAGTCGGCATCGCCGACCACCGCATGGCATTCGAGCACCTCGGGCAGCACGTCGATCTGCTGCTGGAACTGCTCGATGATCGAATCGCCGTGGTGCTTGAGCTTGAGGCTCGTGAACGCGGTGACGCCGAGCCCGAGCTTTTCGGGGCGCAACATCACGCGATAGCCTTCGATCACGCCGGCCGCCTCGAGCCGCTGCAGCCGCCGGCCGATCTGCGACGGCGACAGCGGCACCTCCTCGCCGAGCTGCTGGTGCGTCGCGCGGCCGAAGCGCTGCAGCACGTCGAGAAGCGCGAGATCGAAGTGATCGAGTTCCAGCATGAGCATTCTCCGCATTGATTCCGATTTTGATGCGCGATTATCGCATCATCAAGCGAATCAACGCCATCTTTGCGCCCATTCCGCATGTCCCCCGCTCTACACTTGCATGGTTCCCATCACAGCGTGCAGAGCCCTCACCATGTCCACCGTCGTCACCGCGAAACTGCAGGAGCAGTTCGATGCGGGCCTCGAAACCCGCGCCGATTTCACCATCGACCAGCCGCTCGAACGCTACGGCCAGGTCGACCACGCGGTGTGGCGGCAGCTCTATGCGCGCCAGTCGGCGCTGCTGCGCGGTCGCGCGTGCGACGCGTTCGTCGCCGGGCTCGGGAAGATCGAGCTGCCGGCCGATCGCGTGCCGTCGTTCGCCGACGTGAACCGCCAGCTGAAGCCGGCCACCGGCTGGGAAATCGTCGCGGTGCCGGGCCTCGTGCCCGATCGCGTGTTCTTCGAGCACCTCGCGAACCGGCGGTTTCCGGTCACCTGGTGGATGCGCCGCCCGGACCAGCTCGACTACCTGCAGGAACCCGACTGCTTCCACGACCTGTTCGGCCACGTGCCGCTGCTGATCGAACCGGTGTTCGCCGACTACATGCAGGCCTACGGCCGCACCGCGCTCGCGGTCGCGGACGACGAAGCGGCGCTCGCGCGGCTCGCGCGCCTCTACTGGTATACGGTGGAATTCGGCCTGATCCGCGATCCGCGCGGCACGAACGGGCTGTCGATCTACGGCGCCGGGATCGTGTCGAGCAAGGGCGAGAGCCTCTACAGTCTCGAAAGCGCGGCGCCGAACCGGCTCGGTTTCGACCTCGAGCGCGTGATGCGCACGCGGTACCGGATCGACACGTTCCAGAAGACCTACTTCGTGATCGACGACTTCGCGCAGCTGTTCGCGCTGGCCGACGTCGACGGCCGCGCGCTGGCCGACCGGCTGGCCGCGCTGCCCGAATTCGCGGCCGGCGCGGTATGCGATGGCGATCTCGTGCTGCATCGCGGCACGGGCGAAGGCTGGCCGGACGACGCGGACGCATAAGGCCGCGGGCCACGCCGGCGTGATTCGCGCGCCGGCGCCCGCCTTCGGATGGCCGTCGCCGGATGGCCGTCCCCGGATGGCCGTCGCCGGATGCCCGTCGCCGGATGCCCGTCGCCCAACTATGAAACAATGACCGGTACCGGCTTTGCCGCGTGGCCTTTGCCCGCGTGCGGGCGCCGTTACCGAACGAGGTGCAACATGATCCACAAGCTCACATCAGAAGAACGCAAGACCCGGCTCGAAGGCCTGCCGCACTGGACGGCCGTGCCGGGCCGCGACGCGATCCAGCGCAGCCTGCGCTTCGCCGATTTCAACGAGGCCTTCGGCTTCATGACGCGCGTCGCGATCAAGGCGCAGGAAATGAACCACCATCCGGAATGGTTCAACGTATACAACCGCGTCGACGTGACGCTGTCGACCCACGACGCGGACGGCCTGACCGAGCGCGACATCGCGCTCGCGACGTTCATCGACCAGGTGTGCGCGCACACCCAACCGGCCGCCTGAGGTCGTCCTCTACCGCCGCGCGTCTTTCGACGCGCGGCGCGTCAACTTTTCATTTCGATGAACGTTTTCTAGGATGTACTCAGCGAAAGCCTTCAACTTTCCAAGCCATCCTTAAGGCGCACGTAAGTCTCGTACGCTTTCCGCGCCCTGGGGTCCAAACCTTCCAGTTGCAGCGCGCTTGCGCGCTGTACAATCAGCAGCGCATACGGCTTGGAGAGCGCGCTGGCCTCTTCGCAGAGCTTGAGTTCGTCGCCGCTCGACGGCGAGCGGGCGCGCCAGAAATTGATCGCGGCTTCGAGGTCGTGGATCGAAATATCGGACATGATTGGATTTAATCGTTCGCTGGCCGCCATGCTTGATGTCAGGCGATGCGGCGCCCCTGTGGAAACGGCGTCGTGCTGTCCGCGTGCCTGAACCGCCAACCCATTGTACTTGAGCGAACTTCATGCGACTCCTTCTGATCGAAGACGACCGCCCCATCGCACGCGGTATCCAGAGCAGCCTCGAGCAGGCTGGCTTCACCGTCGACATGGTGCATGACGGCATCTTTGCCGAACAGGCGCTGGCACAGAACCGCCACGAACTCGTGATCCTCGACCTCGGCCTGCCGGGCATCGACGGGATGACGCTGCTCACGCGTTTCCGCCAGACCAACCGCCATACGCCGGTCATCGTGCTGACCGCGCGCGACGAGCTGAACGACCGGATTCAGGGCCTGAACTCCGGCGCCGACGACTACATGCTCAAGCCGTTCGAGCCGGCCGAGCTCGAAGCGCGCATCCGCGCGGTGATGCGCCGCAGCGGCCCGCACAGCGACATGCCGCGTCCGGAAGTGTCGCTCGGCGGCGTCCGCCTGTCGGGCGTCGATCGCCGCATCTTCAACGACGACAAGCCGCTCGAACTGTCGCCGCGCGAATTCGCGGTGCTGGAAATGCTGCTGCTGCGCCACGGCCGCGTCGTCAGCAAGGCCCAGCTGCAGGATCACCTCACGCACTTCGGCGGCGATCTCGGCGACACCGCGATCGAAGTCTACGTGCACCGCGTGCGCAAGAAACTCGAGCAGTGCCGCGTCGAAATCGTCACGGTGCGCGGCTTCGGCTATCTGCTGCAGGAAATCCGCCAGACCGCGAGCGTCTGAGCGGCGCCGCACGCCGGCCGGCCGCGTGCCGCCGGCGAGCCGCCCTGCCCGCGTCGCCGTCCGGCGCACGTCCGCGCCGCTCCCCGTGAGCGGCGCTTATCCATTTGCCCGTCGAAATGTCTTCTGATCCGGCTGTGACCACCAGCCTGCGCCGCTCGCTGCTCCGGCGCCTCGCCGCGCCGCTGTCGATGCTCGCGCTGATGAGCGGCCTGATCGCCTACTGGCTCGCGTGGCAATACACGCAACACGTGATCGACCGCTCGCTCGCCGACCTCGCGACCGCCATCTCCAAACAGATCCAGATCGCCGGCCCCGACGCGCCGTTCACGGTGCCGCCGCTCGCGCAGGCGATGTTCTCCGATCCGGCCGAGGCGCTGATCTATCGGATCAGCGACGGCGAGCAGGAACTCGCCGGTGATCCGAAGCTGCCGCTGCGGGGCATCAACGTGCGCCGCATGCATCACGCGTACGTGTTCGAGGCCGAGTACGACAACCGCGCGGTGCGGGTCGCGCAGGTGCGCGTCGAGGAAGTCGACGGCGGCCGGCCGATGGTGGTCGAGGTCGCGCAGCCGGTGCGGCACCGCTACCGGATCGCGGCCGAATTCCTCGTCGCGATCATGATGCCGCTGCTGCTGCTGCTGCTCGCGGGTTGGGGCATCGTGTGGCGCGTCGTGAACCAGCAGCTCGGCCCGCTCACGCATCTCGCCGATTCGCTGAACCGGCAGACCCACACGTCGCTGGAGCCGGTCGACGAAACCGACGTGCCGCTCGAGATCCGGCCGCTGACGAGCGCGATGAACGCGCTGCTCGGCCGCCTGAAGACCGCGCTCGACGCGCAGCGCAAGTTCATCGCCGACGCCGCGCACCAGCTGCGCACGCCGCTCACGGCCGTGAAGCTGCATGCCGAGCAGGCCGCCGTCGCGCGCGACCCGCAGCAGACCTATGCCGCGGTGCGCGAACTGCGCGCGGCCGCCGACCGCGCGGTGCGGCTGTCGAACCAGCTGCTGTCGCTCGCGCGCGCGGAGCCGGGCGAACAGGCCGCGCGTTTCGTCGACGTCGACCTGGCCGCGATGGCATTCGAGACGGGTGCCGAATGGGTGCCGCGCGCGCTCGCGTCGCATGTCGACCTCGGCTTCCAGCGCAGCGACGATCCCGGCGAGGACGAAACGCTGAACGTGCGCGGCAACCCCGTGCTGCTGCGCGAGGTGATCGCGAACCTGCTCGACAATGCGTTGAAATACGTGCCGCTCGCCCGGCCGGACGGGGCACGGATCACGGTGAACGTCGCGCGCAGCGCGCTCGAGACCGGCGAGCCGGCCGCCGAGATCGTCGTCGAGGACAACGGCCCGGGCGTGCCGGCCAATCAGCAGGCCGACCTGTTCAAGCGCTTCTTCCGCGGCGACGCGCAAAGCGGCAACGGCGTCGAGACGGGCGCCGGGCTCGGGCTCGCGATCGTGCACGACATCATCGCGATGCACGGCGGCACGGTGTCGTACGAGGATGCATCGGAAGGCGGTTCGCGCTTCGTGGTGCGGGTGCCGCTCGCCAAGCGCACCGGGAAGCCGGCGAGCGAGACGCCGGCCGCCGCGCCGACGCACTGAGGCACGCGCGGCGAACCCTCATCAGGCTGGATGGACGGCCGCGCGGCGGCCATCCGGCGGTGAAGCAGCCGCGCGCGATGCGCGGCCTCACCGGTCACTTCTTCTTTTTCTTGTCCTTCGCGCCGGACTCGGACTTGCCGTCCTTCCTGTCCTTCTTCTTTTTCTTCTTGCCGTCGTCGTCCGGCGTGGCGAGCAGCGTGCCGCGGCATGCGATCGCGCCGCAATGGCACGCGTATTCCCGCTTGAGTTTCTTCGTCAGCTTCTCGTCGATCACGAGGCCGTAGTCGTAGAACAGCTCTTCTTCCGGCCCGATGTCGCGCAGTGCGTGGATGAACACGCGGCCCTTGATCTCCTCGGCCTCGCAGTTCGGCGCGCACGAATGGTTGATCCAGCGCGCGCTGTTGCCGTCGATCTTGCCGTCGATCACCCCGCCCTCTTCCAGTGCGAAGTAGAACGTATGGTTCGGCTCGTTCGGGTCGTGCGGATGGCGGCGCAGCGCTTCCTTCCACGAAATTCGCTCGCCCTTGTATTCCACTACGCGTTCGCCGGCCTTGATCGGCTCCACCGCGAACACGCCCTTGCCGTGAACTCCCGAGCGGCGTACCGCGATCCTGCGTGAACTCATCGAACGAATCCTTTGAAGACGACTTGAATGGAAGACGGCCGCGCTGTCGTTTGCTCGGCCCTGCGTCGCGCAAAACGAAAACGCGGCACCGGTCGGTGCCGCGTCGGGACATGCGGCGAATCACCCGCATCCTACACGTTCAAGATTGCTTCGCTCAACATCGCGCGCAATATTGCGCGCATGACGCTCAGCGCTGGCCGAATGCGATGTCGCCGAACAACGCCTTGTGCTCGCGCGGCTGCGAACGCCAGTACTGCGGCGGCGCCGACACCTGCGCACCGAGCTCGGCAGCCGCATGCCACGGCCAGCGCGGGTCGTACAGCATCGCGCGCGCCATCGCGACGAAATCGGCATCGCCCGACTCGATCAGCCGGTTCGCATGCGCGGGATCGTTGATCAGGCCGACCGCGATCGTCGGCATCCCGACCGCGCGCTTCACCGCCTGCGCGAACGGCACCTGGTAACCGGGCGACAGCGGAATCTTCTGCAGCGGCGATACGCCGCCGGACGACACGTCGATCCAGTCGCAGCCGCGCTGCTTCAGCTCGTGCGCAAACGCGATCGTGTCCTCGAGTTCCCAGCCGCCCTCGACCCAGTCGGTCGCCGACACGCGCACGCCGACCGGCCGGTCCGCCGGAAACACCGCGCGCACGATCTCGAAGATCTCGAGCGGAAAGCGCATCCGGTTTTCGCGCGAGCCGCCGTATTCGTCGGTACGCTGGTTCGCAAGCGGCGACAGGAACTGATGCAGCAGGTAGCCGTGCGCCGCGTGCACCTCGATCGCATCGATGCCGAGGCGCGCGGCACGCTTCGCGGCGGCGGCGAACGCGTCGCGGATCCGGTTCAGGCCGGCCGCGTCGAGTGCGAGCGGCGGCGTCTCGCCGTCCTTGTGCGGGAGGGCCGACGGCGCATGCGGCAGCCAGCCGCCATCGGCGACGGACACGAGCTGGCCGCCCTTCCACGGCACCTCGCTCGACGCCTTGCGCCCCGCGTGCGACAGCTGCATCGCGACGCGGACCGGCGAATGCTTGCGGATCGCCGCCAGCACGGGCTTGAGCGCTGCTTCGGTCGCGTCGTCCCACAAACCGAGGTCGCCGGCCGTGATGCGCCCGTCGGGTTCGACCGCGGTCGCTTCGATGCAGAGCAGGCCCGCACCGGACAGCGCGAGATGGCCGAGGTGAATCATGTGCCAGTCGGTTGCCTCGCCGCGCTCGGCCGAGTACTGGCACATCGGGGAGATCACGATCCGGTTCGGAAGGGTCACGCCGCGCAGCGTGAACGGAGAAAACAGCGCAGTCATGGATGCCGCTCGCCAGGAAAGGGAAACAGCGGACGAGCGTAGCATGCGGGCTCGAAGCCTGCTGGCGGCCGGTTCGGCAGTAAGCGGATGGTCAGGTAGCGCCGCCGCGCCGCCGGCAGCGATGCCGCGCGCACGCGGCATGCGGCGGTGCGCCGGCCGGCACGGCCTGCGGGCCGGTCACGCGCGGTGCCGCTCGCTCGGGATCAAAGCCCGACGCTGTCGAGCCACTCCGCGAACATGCGTCGCGCGGCCGCCTCCAGCGCGGGACCGTGCTGCACGGTGTCGGCGCGCAGCTGGCGTGCGTCGATGCCGGGCGTCGACGCGATTTCGCCGGCGTTGCCGATCAGCCAGGGTTCGAAGCGGTCGGCACGGATTTCGGGATGGCATTGCAGCGCCAGCACGTGCTGCCCCCATGCGAACGCCTGGTGGCGGCAGGCCGGTGTCGAGGCGAGATGGATCGCGCCGCCCGGCAGATCGAACGTATCGCCGTGCCAGTGCAGCATCGAGGTCGCCGCGCCGTCGAGATGGCGCAGCGGCGACGCGCGGCCCGCGTCGGTGAGCGTCAGCGGCGCCCAGCCGAGTTCCTTCTGCGCAGCCGGATAGACGCGCGCACCGAGCGCGCAGGCGATGAACTGCGCGCCAAGGCAGATACCGAGGATCGGCAGCCCGGCGTCGATGCGCTGGCGCACGAGCGCCGTGAGCGGCGCGATCGACGGATACTGCGCGTCCTCGTACACGCTGAGCGGCCCGCCGAGCATCACGAGCAGCGCCGGCTTGAGCGCGTCGAGCACCTCGACGCGCGACGCGCCGACGTCGACGTAGCGCACCCGCCGCCCGCGCTCCCCGAGCACCTGCTCGAAGCTGCCGAGGTCCTCGAAATGCACGTGGCGGATCGCCACCACTTCAGCGTTCATCATCGGCCTCCCGGTCGATCGACGGACGTCAGCCGGCGAACACCTTCCAGGTCTTCTTTTGCGTTGCCGCGTCGCCTTCTTCGTGCACCGAACAGTCGAGACGCAGATCGCTGTCGGCCATCGACAGGTCGAGCGCCGCGCAGTAATGCACGGTCTTCTTCGACTGCTTGCCCGGCTGGAAATGCGCGCACGTCAGGCACATACGCTGCGGCGGCGTCGCACCGGCCACCTGCAGTTCGCGCAGCGTCTTCAGCAGCGCGCGGTACAGCGTGCCCTGCTCGTCCGCGCCGAGCTTGCCGACCGCCTTCGTCAGGAATTCCGGCCATTGCAGCGCCTTCTTCGCAGCGGTACGGCCGCGGGCCGACAGGCGCACGGCAAGCGCGCGGCCGTCGTCCAGTGCGCGCCGCTTCTCGACGAGCCCCTTCGTCTCGAGCGTGCTGACCGCATCGCTGGTGGTCGCAGCCGTGAGCTGCGTCTCGCGCGCGATCTCGCCGAGCCGCATCGGGCCCTTGCGTTGCAGCAGCAGCACGAGGATCTCGCCCTGCGTCGGCGTGAGGCCCGCGCCTTCCGCCCAATCCCATGCCTGGCTTCGCATGGCCGTACTCAACCGCAGCAAGCTGTGGGTCACACGTCCCGAAGCCTGATTCCCGTAAACGCCTTCGCTCATAGTCTTTTCGCTTTGCCGCCGCCCGGATTGCCGAGCAGCCGTAGTGTGGAGATCGAATGTCTATCTCAAAACAGACGCTCGTTGAGGAGCGTCGACACGGCCGTCGCGAGGCACACGCGGCGGTCGCGTTCGCGGCGACCGGTGAGACACTGGTCGTTCCGGTGTCCGCAAAGCCGACATTCTAAGCGAGAGCGGAAAATCGCACAGCTAAGTTATCCCCTTCATTCTGTGGAAAATCGCTGGATAACCGGATTTTTTCGTTGTGCCGGCAATCTCTGCCGGCCTCACGGCGCAACGCGCAAACATTTTCCTGTTCGAATCGGCCATCGTGCGGCTGGTGGCGATCCACCGGGTTATCCATACCGCAGTGCGTTGACTTTGCAGCGGAATATCCAGTTATCCACAGATTTTCAGGAGGACTGGCGACGCGGAACGCCCGAATCGGCGTCGACCGGCATTCAGCGAATCGCCGCGCGGTCGAGCCTGTAATCTGCAAAACATTTTTTCATTCACGCCAGCGCAGGCACTGCTGGCGGACCGTCTCGTTCAGCGATTTTTCCTGTTTGAAAACGGTTCTCAACCACGATGCGTCATTCACGCGCGCCTGCGCGAGCGCACCGATCTCGTCGAGTGCCGCGCGCGAGCCGAGCGCGGCCGCATGCGGCGCGATCCGGTCGAGCGTGTCGAGGATGTCTTCGGCGATCGTGCGGCGCTCACCTGTCTGAGGATTGACACAGGTGCCCTCGAGCCCGAAGCGGCATGCTTCGAAACGGTTGAATGTGTAGACGAGATAGTCGTCCTCCGACAGCTTCAGCGGCCGGTCGGTCAGCAGGTAGCGCGCGAGCGTCTGGATGTAGCACGCGATCGCGGCCGCGCGGTCGACCGACAGCGGCGTGTCCATCACGCGCACCTCGATCGTGCCGTAGCCGGGCTTCGGCCGGATGTCCCAGTAAAAGTCCTTCATCGAGTTGACGACGCCCGTGTTGACCATCTTCGTGAAGTACTCCTCGAAGCTGTCCCAGGTCAGCACGAACGGCGCGCGGCCCGACAGCGGGAACGCGAACACCGAATTCAGGCGCGCCGAATGGAAGCCGGTGTCGACGTTCTGCACGAACGGCGACGACGCGGACAGCGCGATGAAGTGCGGAATGAAGCGCGACATCGAGTGCAGCAGGAACAGCGCGCTGTCCGGATCGGGACAGCCGATGTGCACGTGCTGGCCGAACACGGTGAACTGCTTCGCGAGATAGCCGTACAGCTCGGAGATGTACTGGAAGCGCGGCGCGTCGTAGATCTGCCGGTCGCTCCATTGCTGGAACGCGTGCGTGCCGCCGCCGGCGAGCCCGACGTTGAGCTGGTCGGCCGCCTTCACGAGCACGTCGCGGATCGCGTGCAGCTCGGAGACCGCCTGCTCGTGCGAATGGCAGATGCCGGTCGACAGCTCGATCATGCTCTCGGTGATTTCCGGCGTGATGTTGCCGGGGAAGGTCTCGCCCTGGATCAGGCGCATCAGGTCGGATGCAGCCTTGGTGAGGTCGTAGTTGTGCGTGTTGACGACCTGGATCTCCAGTTCGACGCCGAACGTGAACGGTTCGGAATTGACGAAGGTTTCGAGTGCCATGGCAGGTTCCGGAATCAGTTTCTGTCGCTGCGTTCGCTGACCGCCGACAGGCAGCGGTAGACGACGAACGGGCTGACGAGCTGCAGGATCACGATCGTGCACATCACGATCGCGCGCAGGTGCGGGTCGAAATTCGGATAGAGCTGGTAGGTGTCGTCGACGAGCAGGTACGACAGCGCGGACATCGGTGTCAGCGCGATGCCGAGCGCGACGCCCTGCTTCATCCCGAGCCCGCTCGGCTTCGCGAACGCGACGACGCCGGCGAGCTTCGCGGCGAGCCGTGTGACGATCAGCGCGATCGCGAGCAGGCCGCCGAGCGCGATGTCGCCCCACGTGAACGACGTGAGCGTCAGCACGAACAGGATCACCGTCAGCAGCCAGCCGGCCGTGCCGAAATGCTCGGGCCACAGCTGCGGCCGCGCTTCGAGGTTCTTCACGATGATGCCGGCGAGCAGCAGCGTGAGCAGCGTCGACAGCTTCAGCGCCTGCGCGACCGCGATCGCGAGCATCACGAGCCCGAACAGCGCGACGAACGAATGCTCGTCGCGCATCGTCGCGGTCATGTGACGGAACAGGTAATTGCACGCCCGCGCGACCAGGTACGCGACGATGAACGAACCGGCGATCAGGTAGGCGGGTTGCAGGATCGTCGCGAAAACGTTCCCGTACGCTTCCTGGTGGAGCCAGCTCGTGACGAGCTTGGTCAGCACGATCGCGTACACGCTGTTCAGCGCGGTCAGCGTGATGAGGCGCTGCGACACCTGCCCTTCCGCGCGCAGCTCGGTCTTGAGCTGGATCACCATCGACGGCGACGTCGCGATCGCGATCGCCGACAACACGAGCGCGACCATGCCCGACACACCGAGCGCGAGCATCACGAACAGCACGAGCACGAACGTCAGCGTCGCCTCGGCCAGGCTCGACGCAACGAGCCACGGATTGCGGCGGATCCATTTCAGGTCGAGGCGGCTGCCGAGCTCGAACAGCAGCAGGCCGAGCGCGACGTCGATCAGCAGCCGCGAGGTTTCGTCGGTACTCGCGTCGATCACGCCGAATCCGAACGAACCGGCGATGAGACCGATCACCGCATAGCCGGTGATGCGCGGCAGCCGCCATGCGCGATAGCACAGCTCGCCACACAGACCGGCCGCGAACAACGCGAGCCCGGCCCAGAACACAGCATCCGGCGCGAGCGGCCAATTGGGCAGGAATGAGAACGCCGACTTCATCGTGGTGACTTCTCCTTTGGAAGCAATCGCCAGCGGCGCGGGTCAAGCGTCAGAAATGAGATGCGCGCCGGCTGGGTATCGCCCCGAGTGTGATTGTTGTGGTCGACGACGGCGGGACATGGGATCCGCCACTTTCCGCCATCCGGCGGAACTGTCGTTCAGGCTGCCGATCTGGATTGTCGGCCTGGTGTGTGAACGGACTGCGCAGTCTCGATGATTCAGATTCGAAATCGAGCCGACCGTTCCATTGAAGCATGTCCGGCGCTTGGCCGAACGAACGCGAAGGAAACCGATTGTGCCACAGCTTTTTCGCTCCGGAACCGATCGAATCGACTCGCGGCGCTGTGAGGCGCCACAGGTCTTTGGTTTCAATGGTTTACTTGTATATATACGTAGTAGAAGTTAACAAGGCGCTCACAGTTCTGTGGATAACTTCGGTTTACGCAACAAGATCAAGGCGTTGGCGCGGCCATAACCCGTTGCACAGGCTGTTTGCTCACAGAGGTTTGAGTTGGGCAACTTACGGGCCGTTTCACAGCTGTGCCGAGTTGCCCAGTTTACGTCCACTGTGATTGCACACGAAGTGCGTGCGGATTTCGCGCGGTTATCCACAGCGTCGCGTGGATAACTTTGCGCGAAAAAATCGAAGGACTGTGAGGATTCGGCTGACGAGATCAGCCGATCTGGCGGCCGCGCAGCGCGCGGATCAGGAACCGGGCCGGGTCGACGGCATCGGCGAGTTCGCGCTCGAGCGGCAGCGGCTCGCCTTCCAGTTGCGACGCGATCAGTTCCGCGCCGAGCGCGGCCCACACGAGGCCGCGGGAACCGTAGCCGAATGCGCCGTACAGGCCCGCGGTGCGCGGCAGGTCGCGCGCCCTCGCACCGCTCAGCGCGCGTGCGTTCGCGACGGCCTGCGCTTCGTCGGCGAGCGGGCCGATCACCGGCACGCGATCGGCGACGACCCAGCGAAACGCGACGCGCCCGCGCAGCGTATCGACGTCCGGCAGCTCGCCGATCAGGCCGGGCAGCAGATGCCGGACGCGCTCGATATTTTCGATATGTCCGGCGCCGCGCATCGCCGGATCGAGGTCGTCGGGTTCGAACGTCGCGCCGATCAGCAGCGTGCCGTCGTCGAGCGGTACCGCATAGCCGTCGCCGATCGCGGGGCACGGCAGCGGTGCCGTGCTGCCGGGCGGCAGCAGCGTGAGCTGGCCGCGCACCGGCTGCAGCGCGACGTGCCGCAGGCCCGCGAGACGCACGGCGTCGCCGGCGTTCGCGAGCACGACGACCGGCGCCTCGGCGAGCGTCGCGCCTGCCGCGTCGACGGCGCGCCACGTGTCGCCATCGCGCTCGAGTCGCGCGACTTCGGTGCCGGCGAGCAGTGTCACGCGTTCACCGGCCGCCGCGACTTGTGCGGCGCAGACTCCGGCCGGCCAGACGGCGCCGCCGTGCGGAAACAGCAGGCCGCCATGTGCGACCGGCAGGTTCAGATGCGCGCGCGCGGCGTCCGTGTCGAGCAGCGACACGTAGTCGGACGGTGCGCCGAGCGCGTCGAACGCATCGCGCATCCGCACGAAATCGTCGGCCGATTCCGCGAGATGGATCATCCCGCGCGTGCTGCGCGCGAACCCATGGCCCGCATGCTCGAGCGCGCGCCAGCGCGCCAGCGCATGCAGGAAACCGCTGCGCGTGAGGCGGCTCGCGACGTTGTCGTCGCGCGTCATCAGTGGATGGAATACGCCGGCCGGATTGCCCGATGCGTCGCTCGCGATTCGCGCGTGCCGCTCGATCAGCGTGACGTTCCAGCCGCGCGCGGCGAGCCGTTCGACGACCGCGCAGCCGGCCAGGCCCGCGCCGATCACGATCGCGTCGCGCGCGGCAACCGGCAATGCGCGCGGCGGTTCGTGCCGGCGCATCCGCCAGCGCGGTGCGTATTCGCCCGCGAGCATCGCGAACTTGCCGGCCAGCCCGGCCATCTTGCGATACGTGAAACCCGCTTCCAGGAGCGCTTGTTTCACCACGCCCGCGCTCGAATAGGTCGCAAAGGTCGCCTTCTCGGCGGCGACACGTGCGAGCGCGCGGAATACATCGGCGGACCAGAGATCCGGGTTTTTCGCGGGCGCGAAACCGTCCAGATAGAACGCATCGGCGCGGGCGACCAGTTTCGGCAGCATCTCGCACGCGTCGCCCAGCGCGAGCGTCAGCACGACCCGGCCAGCGTCGAATTCGAGGCGATGAAAACCGGGAACGAGCATCGGCCACGCGTCGGCGAGCATTTCTGCTTCCGTCGATATCGTTGTGTTCGCAACCATATGGGACAGTGCCCGGCGCAGGTCATCGCGCGAAAACGGATGCTTCTCGAACGACACGAAATGCAGCCGTTCGCAGCGCGCGGGATCGTCGCGCCAGGCGGCCCAGGTCGCGAGGAAGTTGACGCCCGCGCCGAACCCCGTCTCGACGATCGTGAACGTGCGCCGGCCTTGCCAGCGCCCGGGCAGCGCGTTGCCCGCGATGAACACGTAGTTCGCCTGCGCGAGCGCGCCCGCGACGTTGTGATAGATGTCGCCGTACGCGGGCGAGATGAGGGTGCCGTCGTCGCGAAACGCGAGCGTGGCGGGAACGAGTCGGTCGGGCATGCGAAACAAAAAACGTGGCAGCCAAGCCTGGCAAGGGATTGCGCGGAGGCGTCCGGCGGGTCGTTGGCAAAAACCAACGGCGTTGCGCGGCGGCGGACCCGGCTGCGTATCCCGTCCGGTTGGCGCAGGTCAAAAAACGGGCAATCGACGATTCATTCGGCGAAATACCGATGAAAATCTTTGAAACCCTTGTCGTTATTGGGTTTGCGCTGCGCTATCATAGCAACGCCGTACCGCGGGGTGGCCTTCCGGCAAACCGGACGGCACGTCGCGCGGGCCAGGATTCGGCGCTGTGCCGTCGAAGTCTGACTCTCGACGGCACGGTTCGCGCACGTATAATCGGCGCGTTCGCGCTGTTCGTGTCAAACCTAACCTGAAAAAGGAACCTTAATGAACAAACAGGAACTGATCGACGCCGTCGCCGCCCAAACGGGCGCCAGCAAGGCTCAAACCGGCGAAACGCTGGACACGCTGCTCGAAGTCATCAAGAAGGCCGTGTCGAAGGGTGATGCGGTTCAGCTGATCGGCTTCGGCAGCTTCGGTTCGGGCAAGCGCGCAGCACGTACGGGCCGCAACCCGAAGACCGGCGAAACCATCAAGATCCCGGCAGCCAAGACGGTCAAGTTCACGGCTGGCAAGGCGTTCAAGGACGCCGTCAACAAGCGTTAATCCAGCGCCTGTTCCAGGAAAAAAACCCGCCGTACGGCGGGTTTTTTGTTGAGCGCGCGCGGCATTTTCGCCACAGTTCGCGTCACTCTTGCAAGATTTAACGGTTGCCTTTCGCAGGCCGTTTTTACCGCGTATTACGCGTGCACGATCTGCGTGTCGCCGGGATCGTCGTCGTCGTGCGCATCGACATCCCACACCGGGAACGGATCGTCGAACGCGCTCCATTGCGCCGCACCGAGCGCGAATTCCGCATCGGTGAGCAGGCATGCGTCGAGCTTCGCGCGCCATGCGTCGGCATCGAGCCCGATGCCGATCAGCACCAGTTCCTGACGACGATCGCCGACCGAGCGGTCGTCGAGGTCGCCCTGCCACTCCGTGCGAATTTCGGCGAGCAACTCGTCGTCGTCCGGCCATTCCGCGCGATCCTGCGCGGCCCACCAGAGGCCTGCAGGACCATGCCGGCATACGCCGCCCGCCTGCGACAGCGAGCCCGCGATGTCGTTGCGCGTCGCGAGCCAGAAGAAGCCCTTGCTGCGCAGCACGCCCGGCCACTCCTGATGCAGCAGCGCCCAGAGCCGTGCCGGATGAAACGGCCGGCGCGCGCGGTAAACAAAATTGCCGATGCCGAATTCGTCGGCTTCGCCATGCACGTGCGCATGATGCGGATCGTGGCACTCGGGATCGTCGCAATGCGTGTGATCGTGATCGAGCGACGCGAGCCAGCCCGGCGCGTTCGCGGCCTCGTCGAAATCGAAGCGGCCGGTGTTCAGCACTTCCTCGAGCGGCACGTTGCCGAACGTCGACACGACCTGGTGCGCGCGCGGGTTGAGCCGCGCGAGGATGTGCTGCAGGCGCGCGAGTTCTTCCGCGCCGACGAGGTCGGTCTTGTTGATCACGAGCACGTCGCAGAACTCGATCTGCTCGATCAGCAACTCGACGAGCGTGCGATCGTCTTCGTCCGATGCGGCGATGCCGCGCGTCGCGAGCGCGTCGTCGGAGCCGTAGTCGCGCAGGAAATTGTAGGCGTCGACCACGGTGACGAGCGTGTCGAGCCGCGCGACGTTCGACAGCGATGCGCCGTCGTCGTCGACGAACGTGAAGGTTTCGGCGATCGGCATCGGCTCCGCGATGCCGGTCGATTCGATCACGATCGCGTCGAAGCGGCCATCCGCCGCGAGATTGCGGATCTCGACGAGCAGGTCGTCGCGCAGCGTGCAGCAGATGCAGCCGTTCGACATCTCGACGAGGCGTTCCTCGACATGCGACAGCGCCTGCGCATCGCGTACGAGCGACGCGTCGATGTTGACCGCCGCGAGATCGTTGACGATCACGGCGACTTTCAGGCCCGCGCGGTTCGCGAGGATGTGATTGAGCAGCGTGGTCTTGCCGGCGCCGAGGAAACCGGACAGCACGGTGACGGGCAACGGCTGGTTCATTGCCGGATTCATAACGATTTGCACCAACGGAAAAGAGGGAAAAGCGGCCGCGGCGTCCTGACGGGGCACGATCGGCCCGGAGCCGGTCGCCCGGGCCGGTCGAAACCGCGGCGTGAGATCCGCATTGTGCATCAAACGCGCGCCGGCCGAGCGGCACGGCGTCGGCAAGCGCCGCGGCGCGGCGTCACTGCTCGGGCGGCATCAGCTTCCACTGCGTCAGGATCCCGGCGATCTGCCGCGCATACTTGTCGCGCAGCGACGGCGTTTCCGAATGATAGGCGCCGACGGCCTGCCATGTGTTGCCGTAGCGATTCATCTTCTGGCGCAGGTGCCACGCGGCGATGTAGACGTTCTTGCACGGCTGCATCAGCGTGTCGCGGCCGATGCCGTAGCGCGACAGCGTCGGCAGGTGGATCGAATTGATCTGCATCAGGCCGTAGTCGACCGAGCCGTTCGTATTCTTGTTCAGCGCGTCGGGCCGGTTGTGCGACTCCTGCCACGCGATCGCGCGCAAGATCAGCGGATTGACCTTCTGGTAGCGGGCGGCCTCGTCGAAACAATCCGCGCGTGCGCTTGCGCAGGCGAACCCCACGCCGGCGGCGATCAACGCGATCGAAGCGAACCGTCTGTTCATGGTGCGGAAAACGAAAGGAATGGCGCAAGGATCGGGAAAACCCGTGTCCGTTATTCGTGCGACTGGAAACGTGCCGCCCGTATCATACCGAGAGTCCGTCACGTGGCGACATGCGACCGCCGGCTGCCCGTTTATACCGCATTTTCGTGTCGATTCATCGCAAAAACGACGGCGATGGACGGCATGCCGGGGCGGCGCCGGAATCTTACATATTGCATACGGTGCGCCGGATACATGTCGTTTGTGAGACAGTCCTCGGCTCAATGTGATATTTCGGACATGAAAAGCTGCTAATGTCGCCTTTTTCGGACCTGGATCCCAGCACTACCGCCGGAAGCGGCCTGAGCCGGCATCGACCCATTCATCCATGACAAGAAATCGCTTCGTTATGCGGCGCATCGCCACGACCCTGATGGTCGCCGGCATCATCGTCTCGCAGGCCGCCTACGCTCAGGTCACGCTCAATTTCGTGAATGCGGACATCGACCAGGTCGCCAAGGCGATCGGTGCCGCAACCGGCAAGACCATCATCGTCGACCCCCGCGTGAAGGGGCAGCTCAATCTCGTGGCCGAACGGCCGGTGCCGGAAGACCAGGCGCTGAAGACGCTGCAGTCGGCGCTGCGCATGCAGGGCTTCGCGCTCGTGCAGGATCACGGGGTGCTGAAGGTCGTGCCGGAAGCCGACGCGAAGCTGCAGGGCGTGCCGACCTATGTCGGCAATGCGCCGCAGGCGCGCGGCGACCAGGTCATCACCCAGGTGTTCGAGCTGCGCAACGAATCGGCGAACAACCTGCTGCCGGTGCTGCGGCCGCTGATCTCGCCGAACAACACGGTCACCGCCTACCCGGCGAACAACACGATCGTCGTCACCGACTACGCGGACAACGTGCGCCGCATCGCGCAGATCATCTCGGGCGTCGACAGCGCCGCGGGCGCGCAGGTCCAGGTCGTGCCGCTGCGCAACGCGAACGCGATCGACCTCGCCGCGCAGCTGCAGAAGATGCTCGACCCGGGCGCGATCGGCAACAGCGACGCGACGCTGAAGGTGTCGGTCACGGCCGATCCGCGCACCAACTCGCTGATGCTGCGCGCGTCGAGCGCGTCGCGCCTCGCGGCCGCGAAGCGCATCGTGCAGCAGCTCGACGCGCCGAGCGCGGTGCCCGGCAACATGCACGTCGTGCCGCTGCGCAACGCCGACGCGGTAAAGCTCGCGAAGACGCTGCGCGGGATGCTCGGCAAGAGCAGCGGCGACAGCGGTTCGTCGGCGTCGTCCAACGACGCGAACAGCTTCAACCAGGGCGGCGGCTCGTCGCAGAGCGGCAACTTCTCGACCGGCACGTCGGGCACCCCGCCGCTGCCGTCGGGCGGCTTGGGCGGTTCGTCTTCTTCGTCGGCCTACGGCGGCAGCGGCTCGTCCGGCGGCGGCCTCGGTACGGGCGGCCTGCTCGGCGGCGACAAGGAAAAGGGCGACGACAACCAGCCGGGCGGGATGATCCAGGCCGACTCGGCGACCAACTCGCTGATCATCACCGCGTCCGACCCGGTCTACCGCAACCTGCGCTCGGTGATCGACCAGCTCGACGCACGGCGCGCGCAGGTCTATATCGAAGCGCTGATCGTCGAGCTGAACTCGACGACGCAGGGCAACCTCGGCATCCAGTGGCAGGTGGCGAGCGGCCAGTTTCTCGGCGGCACGAACCTGAACCCCGGGCTCGGCCTCGGCAACAGCATCGTCAACCTGACGGCCGGCGGTGTGGCCAATGCGGCCGGCGGGATCACCGGAGGCGGGCTGGCCTCCAACCTCGGGCAGTTGTCCCAGGGGCTCAACATCGGCTGGCTGCACAACATGTTCGGCGTGCAGGGGCTCGGCGCGCTGCTGCAGTACTTTGCAGGCGTGAGCGACGCGAACGTGCTGTCGACGCCGAACCTGATCACGCTCGACAACGAGGAAGCGAAGATCGTGGTCGGCCAGAACGTGCCGATCGCAACCGGCTCGTATTCGAACCTGACGAGCGGCACGACGAGCAACGCGTTCAATACCTACGACCGTCGCGACGTCGGCCTCACGCTGCACGTGAAGCCGCAGATCACCGACGGCGGGATCCTGAAGCTGCAGCTCTATACCGAGGATTCGGCGGTCGTCGCCGGCACGACCAGCGCGCAGACCGGCCCGACCTTCACGAAACGGTCGATCCAGTCGACGATCCTGGCCGACAACGGCGAGATCATCGTGCTCGGCGGCTTGATGCAGGACAACTACCAGGTATCGAACAGCAAGGTTCCGCTGCTCGGCGACATTCCGTGGATCGGCCAGCTGTTCCGCTCAGAATCGAAGGTGCGCGCGAAAACCAACCTGATGGTGTTCCTGCGCCCCGTGATCATTTCCGATCGCGGCACCGCGCAGGAAGTCACGGCCAACCGCTACGACTACATCCAGGGCGTGACGGGCGCGTACAAGTCGGACAACAACGTGATCCGCGACAAGGACGATCCGATCGTCCCGCCGATGCCGCTCGGCCCGAGCCAGGGCGGCACGCCGGCCGGGAACCTGTTCGATCTCGACAAGATGCGCCGTCAGCAGCTGCAACGCCAGGTGGCGCCGGTGCCGGCCCAGCCGCTGCCGGAGGCAACGCCCGCGCAGCCGCAAAGCGTGCCGCAGCCTGCCGTGCCGCAACAGCCGCTGACCGCCACGCCGGGAGCCTCGCAGTGAGCGACGTGCGCGCGTCCTCCTCTCACGACGGCACGCCCGGCGAACGGCAGCCGCCGTCGCCGCTCGCCGCGCGCCTGTTGCCGTACGGCTTCGCGAAGAGCGGCCAGGTGCTGATCGCGCACCAGCTCGACGACACGCTCGAGGTGTGGATCAGCGAACGCACGAACGATGCGGCGCTCGCCGAAATCGCGCGCAACTTCGGCTCGATCTCCGTGCATCGCGTGCCGGCCGACGAGCTCGCGCAGGCGATCAACCAGGCCTACGCGCGCCAGGACGGCAGCGCGGCGCAGATCGTCGGCGAGGTCGAAGGCGAAGTCGACCTGTCGCGGCTGATGCAGGACATCCCCGAAGTCGAGGATCTGCTCGAATCGGAAGACGATGCGCCGATCATCCGGATGATCAACGCGCTGCTCACGCAAGCGGCGCGCGAACAGGCATCGGACATTCACATCGAGCCGTTCGAGAATGCATCGGTCGTGCGCTTTCGCGTCGACGGCACGCTGCGCGACGTCGTGCGCCCGAAGAAGGCGCTGCACGGCGCGCTGATCTCGCGGATCAAGATCATGGCGCAGCTCGACATCGCCGAGAAACGCCTGCCGCAGGACGGCCGCATCACGCTGCGCGTCGGCGGCCGGCCGGTCGACGTGCGCGTGTCGACGCTGCCGACCGGGCACGGCGAGCGCGCGGTGCTGCGTCTGCTGGAAAAGGATGCGCAGCGCCTGAACCTCGAAGCGCTCGGGATGGGCCGCGACACGCTCGTCCAGTTCGACAAGCTGATCGGCCGCCCGCACGGCATCGTGCTGGTGACGGGCCCGACCGGTTCGGGCAAGACGACGACGCTGTATGCGTCGATGTCGCGGCTCGAAACGGCGACGACCAACATCATGACGGTCGAGGATCCGATCGAATACGACCTGTCCGGCATCGGCCAGACGCAGGTGAACGAGCGGATCGGGATGACCTTCGCCCGCGCGCTGCGTTCGATCCTGCGCCAGGACCCGGACGTGATCATGATCGGCGAAATCCGCGACCTCGAAACCGCGCAGATCGCGGTGCAGGCGTCGCTCACGGGCCACCTCGTGCTCGCGACGCTGCACACCAACGATGCGGCGTCCGCCGTCACGCGCCTGACCGACATGGGCGTCGAGCCGTACCTGCTCGCGTCGTCGCTGCTCGGCGTGCTCGCGCAGCGCCTGGTGCGGCAGCTGTGCCCGGTCTGCAAGGAAGAGCGGCAGGAGGAAGGCCGCACCGTGTGGCATCCGGTCGGCTGCGACAAGTGCGGGCATTCGGGCTACACGGGCCGGCGCGGCGTATACGAACTGCTGGTGGTCGACGATTCGATCCGCACGCTGATCCACCGCAACGCGGCCGATGCGGAGATTCTCGCCGCGGGCCGCGCGGAAGGGATGCGCACGCTGCGCGACGACGCCGAGCGCTGGCTCGCGGCCGGTGCGACGTCGCTCGAGGAAGTGCTGCGCGTGACGGGAGGCGCATAGCGCGATGTCGGCATTCCGTTTCGAAGCAATCGATGCGGCCGGGCGCGCGCAGAAGGGCGTGATCGATGCCGACAGCGCGCGCGCCGCGCGCGGCCAGCTGCGCACGCAGGGGCTCACGCCGCTGGTGGTCGAGCCGGCCGCCAGCGCGAGCCGCGGCGCGCGCTCGCAGCGCCTCGCGTTCGGCCGCAAGCTGTCGCAGCGCGAGCAGGCGATCCTCACGCGCCAGCTCGCGAGCCTGCTGATCGCGGGGCTGCCGCTCGACGAGGCGCTCGGCGTGCTCACCGAGCAGGCCGAGCGCGACTACATCCGCGAACTGATGGCCTCGATCCGCGCGGAAGTGCTCGGCGGCCACTCGCTCGCGAATGCGCTGGGCCAGCATCCGCGCGACTTCCCGGAAATCTATCGCGCGCTCGTCGCGGCGGGCGAGCACACCGGCAAGCTCGGCATCGTGCTGTCGCGCCTGGCCGACTACATCGAACAGAGCAACGCGCTGAAGCAGAAGATCCTGCTCGCGTTCACGTATCCGGGGATCGTCACGCTGATCGCGTTCGGCATCGTCACGTTCCTGCTGAGCTACGTCGTGCCGCAGGTCGTCAACGTGTTCGCGAGCACGAAGCAGCAGCTGCCGATCCTCACGGTCGTGATGATGGCGCTGTCGGATTTCGTGCGGCACTGGTGGTGGGCGATCCTGATCGCGGCCGCGCTCGTCGTGTGGGTCGTGAAGGCGACGCTGTCGCGCGACGGGCCCAGGCTCGCGTTCGACCGCTGGGTGCTGACCGCGCCGCTCGCGGGCAAGCTCGTGCGCGGCTACAACACGGTGCGCTTCGCGAGCACGCTCGGCATCCTGACGGCGGCTGGCGTGCCGATCCTGCGCGCGCTGCAGGCCGCCGGCGAGACACTGTCGAACCGCGCGATGCGCGCGAACATCGACGACGCGATCGTGCGCGTGCGCGAAGGCTCCGCGCTGTCGCGCGCGCTGAACAACGTGAAGACGTTTCCGCCGGTGCTCGTGCACCTGATCCGCTCCGGCGAGGCGACGGGTGACGTGACGACGATGCTGGATCGCGCGGCGGAAGGTGAAGCGCGCGAGCTCGAACGCCGCACGATGTTCCTGACGAGCCTGCTCGAGCCGCTCTTGATCCTGGCGATGGGCGGGATCGTGCTCGTGATCGTGCTGGCCGTGATGCTGCCGATCATCGAGCTGAACAACATGGTGCAGTGACGGCCTGACCGCCGGTCAGGCCGCCGCCGTTCAACGCATGTAGATCGCGGGCGACGGCGTGTTCGCGGGGAGCTGGACTTCGGCGCGCGCGCCGTTGCGGTCGACGATGATCGAGCGATTGCGCACTTCGGCGAGCTTCGCGCCGGGCGCGAGCTCCGCGCCGAGCGACACGGCGCGCGGCGGCTCGCCGCCGATGCCGACGATCGCGGCGCCGCCATGATCGAGCGCGAGAATGCCGAACAGGTGGATGTCCTGCACGGGATTCTTGTCGAGCTGTCCGCCGAAGAGCGCGGCGGCGTCCTCGGTGCGGATCGGCAACCGCGCGGCGGCGGCGGGCAGCGGCGCTTCGCGGGCCGACAGCGTGACGACCCAGTAGGTGGCCGTCGCGCACAAACCCGCGAAGAGGGCTAGGGAGAGGATCCGGATCGAGAGCGCGTTCATGCGCGCTATTGTACGGATGTATATGAAATTTGCGTTGGGTGAAAGCCCTCGGCAGCGCGCGCCTTACAATGCGTGCTCCGCGCCCGGGGGAAACGGAAGCTGGCCGTCAGGCAAACGTCCGGAATGCGCCGGGTGCGTCACTTAATCGACGACATTTTTTGGAAGAGGTAGTCAGTCATGCAAACGTGGATCACTCGCCGTAATGCGGCCGTGCGCCGTCAGCGCGGTTTCACGCTGATCGAGATCATGGTGGTGGTCGCGATCCTCGGGATCCTGGCGGCACTGATCGTGCCGAAGATCATGAGCCGTCCCGACGAGGCGCGCCGTATCGCCGCGAAGCAGGACATCGGCACGATCATGCAGGCGCTCAAGCTGTACCGGCTCGACAACGGCCGCTATCCGACCCAGGAACAGGGCCTGAACGCGCTGATCCAGAAGCCGACCACCGATCCGATCCCGAACAACTGGAAGGACGGCGGCTATCTCGAGCGCCTGCCGAACGATCCGTGGGGCAACGGGTACAAGTACCTGAACCCGGGCGTGCACGGCGAGATCGACGTGTTCAGCTACGGCGCCGACGGCAAGGAAGGCGGCGAGAGCAACGATTCCGACATCGGTTCGTGGCAGTAACCCTGCGCTGACCGTCCCGACGTTCTCCCGGTTCTTCACTCCATGCCTGCCCCTCGAACGCCCTTGCGCTCCGCTCGCGCTCGCCGCGATGCCCGCGACGGCCGCGTGCGGCGCGGCGCGGCCGTGACCGCGGCACGCGCACGCGCACGCGGCTTCACGCTGCTCGAGATGCTGGTCGTGCTCGTGATCGCGGGCCTGCTGGTGTCGCTCGCGTCGCTGTCGCTGACGCGCAATCCGCGCACCGACCTGCGCGAGGAAGCGCAGCGCATCGCCCTGCTGTTCGAGACGGCCGGCGACGAAGCGCAGGTACGCGCGCGCCCGATCGCGTGGCAGCCGACCGCGCACGGTTTCCGCTTCGACGTGAGCTCGCCCGACGGCTGGCACACGCTGCGCGACGACGTGCTGCGCCCGCGCGACTGGGACGGCGGCGTCACGAGCGCCGATATCGACTATCCCGGGGCCGACACGCGCGCGAGCCGCGTCGTGTTCGGCACGGAAAGCATCGACACGCCGGTGCGCGTGACGCTGCATTCGGCGGTCGGCAGCGCGACGATCGTCGGCACCGGCAACGGCCGCTACGAGGTGCAATGACGATGCGTCGTCGCCTGCCCTTTCCGGCCGCTTCCCGCCCCCCAAGGGGACTCCCTTCGGGGCACCCCAGGCGTGCTTCCTCCGGAGACCGGCCTGCGGCCGGCCTCGTCGGGGCGCGCGGCTTCACGATGATCGAGGTGCTGGTCGCGCTCGCGATCATCGCGGTCGCGCTCGCCGCGTCGATCCGCGCGGTCGGCACGATGGCGACCAATGCATCCGATCTCCACCGCCGGCTGCTCGCCGGCTGGAGTGCCGACAACGCGCTCGCGCAACTGCGCCTCACGCATGCGTGGCCGGAGGTCGGCGAACAGAGCTTCGACTGTTCGCAGGGCAACCTGCAGCTGGTCTGCACGCAGCGCGTGAGCACGACGCCGAACCCGGTGTTCCGGCGCGTGCAGATGTCGGTGAGCATGCCGGGGCGCGCCGGCGTGCTCGCGCAAATGGTGACGGTGGTCGCGAATGAAACCAGCCGTCCGCTCTGACGCGCCGATGCCGCGCCGGCCGCTGCGCGCCGCCGGCTCGCGCCGCGTGCGAGGCTTCACGCTGATCGAACTGATGATCGCGATCGCGATCCTCGCGGTGGTCGCGATCCTGTCGTGGCGTGGGCTCGACCAGATCATGCGCGGTCGCGACAAGGTCGCGTCCGCGATGGAAGACGAGCGCGTGTTCGCGCAGATGTTCGACCAGATGCGCATCGACGCGCGGCTCGCCGCGACCGACGACGAAGCCGGCCAGCCGGCGATCGGCGTCGCCGGCAACACGCTGCAGATCGTCCGCGAGCTCGACGTGCCGGGCGCCGCGCCGCGGCTGCAGGTGGTCCGCTACCGGATCGCCGGCGGGCGCGTCGTGCGCTATGCATCGCCGCCGCTCGACGACGCGAACCGCCTGCGCGACGTGCTGAAGGACAGCAGCGTCGACGGCTGGAGCTGGGTCGCGTTGATGGGCGGCGTCGGTGCGATCGACGCGAAGCTGTACGTGCCGCGCGTCGGCTGGACCACCAACCTGCAGACGGCCAACGACGCGCTCGCGCAGAACAACGATGCGCTGAAGGTGCCGCAGATCGGCAACGCGCCGCCGGCGCGGGCGGTCACGGGGCTGCAGGTCAGCATCGGCGCGACGTCGCTGCGCGTGCCCGTCACGCGCATCTTCCTCGTCGGGGAATGACGATGCGTGCGCGCCCTCACCGTACCCGGTTCGCCGCGCGTGGCGCCGCACGCGGCCGCCGCGAGCGCGGCGCGGCGATCATCACCGCGCTGCTCGTCGTCGCGCTGTCGGCGATCCTCGTGTCGGGGATGCTGTGGCGCCAGCAGGTGCAGATTCGCCGCATCGAGAACCAGCGCGTGATCGCGCAGGCGCAATGGGTCGCGCGCGGCGCGCTCGACTGGACGCGCATGATCCTGCGCTCCGAGGGCGACACGGCGCCCGGCATCACCTATCTCGGCGGGATCTGGGCCGTGCCGATCGCGAAGACCAAGCTGTCGGATTTCCTCGGCCGGATCGGCGCGCCGAACGACAACGGCGGCGAAGATACCTACATCTCCGGATCGATCGAGGATGCGCAGGCCAAGTACAACCTGCGCAACCTCGTGTCGTCGCCGGCGCCCGGCGTGCTGCAGCTCAACGCGATGCAGCTCAAGGCGTTCCAGCGGCTGTTGACGACCCTCGGCTACGACGGCGCGCTCGCGAAGCGGATCGCGCTGCAGATGCGCGCGGGCCTGATGCACTCGGCGACGCGTTTCCAGACGCCGGCGCTGCCCGGCGCCGGTACGGCCGCGACCGCGCCGGTACCCGGCGGCGACATGACCGGCAACGTCACCGACGAGCCGGGGATGTCCGACAGCGACCGCGGGCCCGCGCCGCTCGTGATGACCGGCGTCGACAGCCTGCTCGACGTCGACGGCGTCACGCCCGAAATGGTCGCGCGGCTGCGCCCGTTCGTCACCGTGCTGCCGACCACGACGCCGGTGAACATGAACACCGCGCCGGCCGAGGTGATCGCGGCGCTGATGCCGGGGATGAGCGTGTCGTCCGCGCAGGCGCTCGTATCGCGGCGCGAGACCGTGTTTTTCCGCAACGTCGGCGACGTGCAGCTCGCGCTGCGCGGTGCCGGCGCGCCGAACGTGACGATCGACTCGAGCCTCGTCGACGTCAATTCGAGTTACTTCATCGTGCATGGCCGCATTCAGCACGATCGCGCGGAGGTCGATCGCACCTCGCTCGTGTATCGTGATCCGACCACGCACTCGACGCGGGTCGTGCGCATCCGCGACCAGCTATAACGACGCCATCCGGGAGAGGAGCTCTTGAGCACGCTGATTGTTTCTTTGCCGCCGCGCGAGCCGGCCGTGCCGTTGCAGGAATGGCAGTGGCCCGAGCTGCCGTTCACGCTCGTGGACAAGGCCGGCCAGGTGCAGCGCGCGGGCCGCGCCGCGCTCGCGCTGCTGCCGCGCGCGAACGCGACGGTGCTGATCGTCGCCGCGCGCGACGTGCTGCTGCTGGCCGCGACCGTGCCGCCGCTCAAGGGGCCGAAGCTGCGCCAGGCGCTGCCGAACATCGTCGAGGATCAGCTGATCCAGGATCCGCTCGGCTGCCATATCGCGCTCGATCCGGTCGCGCTGCCCGACGGCCGCCGCGTGCTGGCCGTCGTCGACCGCGCGTGGTTCCGCGCGATCTGCGACGCGTTCACCGCGGCCGGCCACCGGCACCTGAGCGCGGTGCCCGCGACGCGCTGCCTGCCCGCACCGCCCGCGCCGGCGGCGGAAGCTGCACCGGATGCGCATGCCGACGGTGAGGCCGCGCAAGCCGACGCGATCACGGATGCGGTCGAGCCGCCCGCGCGCCCGACCGCGGTGGCCGCGGTGCTCGGCCTCACGACGGCGGTCGAGCCGGTGCTCGTGGAAGCCGGCGCGCAACCGGCCGCGGCCGGTGCGCCGCGTCTCGAATTCGCGGTCGCGCGCGGCGCGCTCGGCGAAGGGTTCGCGGCGCCCGCGTCGCGCGCGGGCGGCACGCTCGCCGCGCTTGCGGGCGGTGGCGACGTCGAACTGTACGAACTCGGCGAACCGGGCGCGGAGCCGCGCCTCGCGTCGGTCGGTCGCGCCGACGGCCCGCTGCTGCCGGGCGCGCAGCCGCTGCCGTTCGACGCGTTCGCGCGGCGTGCGCTGACCGAGCGCTTCGATCTGTGCCAGTTCGAGTTCGAATCGCAGCCGTGGCGCTTCGACCGCGCGACGCTGAAGCGCCTGCGCGTGCCGATCGCACTCGCCGCGGCCACGCTCGGCGTCGCGGTGATCGGGATGAACCTGCACTGGTGGAAGCTGTCGCGCGAGCGCGACGCGCTGTCCGCGCAGATCACCGAGACGCTGCTGTCTGCCTTCCCGAAGACGACGACGGTGCTCGATCCGCCCGCGCAGATGCAGCGTCAGCTCGACCAGCTGCGCCTCGCGGCGGGCGAGCTGTCGCCGAACGATTTCCTCGCGCTGTCGAGCGGGCTGTCGCGTTCGATGGGCGCGCTGCCGCTGAACGGTATCGCGTCGCTCGATTATCACGACCGGCGGCTCGACGTCGGCTTCAAGCCGGAGGTCAAGGTCGACCCCGATTTCCCGCAGCGTCTCGCGCGCAACGGGCTGACCGGCGAAGTCGACAGCAGCACTGGCAAATGGACGATCCGGAGCCGCTCATGAAGACGGAACAACTGACCCAGACGCTGGCCCAGTTCTGGGGCGAGCGCACGCCGCGCGAGCGGACGCTGCTCGGCTGGGGCGGCGCCGTGCTGGCCGTCGCGATCGCGTATTCGGTGCTGTGGTCGCCCGCGGAGGAAGGCCGCGCGCGGATCCGGCGCGAGCTGCCGACGATGCGCCAGGAACTCGCGCAGATGACCGCGCAGGCCAACGAGGCGAAGTCGTTGACGGCCGCCGCGCAAGGCGTCGCGCCGACCGGTCTTGCGCTGAAGGACGCGCTCACCGCGTCGCTGTCCGATCACGGGCTGCAGGGCGCGCAGGTGCAGGTCGTCGGCAACGGCGTGCAGATCCAGATGAAGAACGCCTCGTTTCCGGCGTGGACGCAGTGGCTCGACGACGCGCGCCGGCAGTTCAAGGTGCAGGTCGGCGAAGCGCACGTGACCGGACTGAAGGAAGACGGCCAGGTCGACCTGACGGCCGTGATGCAACCCTCGACACAGAAATGACGCAGTGGATGAAACCAGCGACGGTCGGCCGATGAGGCCGGGGATCCGGCGGCTCGTCGCCGCATTGCCGTGGGTGGCGGCAGGCGGGTTCGCGACGGCGCTGACGCTCGTCGCGCTCGCGCCGGCCGCGTGGATCGCGCCGCAGTTCGCGCGCGCGAGCGGCGGCCACGTGAACCTCGTCGATCCGGACGGATCGCTGTGGCACGGCTCGGGCACGCTGATGCTCGCACCGGGCGCGGACCAGAGCGCGGCAACGCTGCTGCCGGGGCGGGTCGAATGGACCACGGGCTTCTGGCCGCTCCTGACCGGGCGCGTGCGGATGCGCATGCGGCAGACCGAGGCGATGCCCGACGCCGTCACGCTCGACGCGACGTGGCGCGGCGCCGTGCTGTCGGCGGGCACGATGGCCGTGCCCGCGTCGCTGCTTGCCGGGCTCGGCACGCCGTTCAACACGCTCGACCTGCAGGGCGACGTGCGGCTCGGCTGGACCGACTGGCGGATGATCGGCAACAGCGCGTTCGGCCAGCTGACGGTGACGATCGATTCGATGAGTTCGCGCGTGTCGCGCGTGAAGCCGCTCGGGTCGTATCGCGCAGTGCTGCAGGCGAAGGGCACGGGCGCCGATCTCGACCTGTCGACGACGCAGGGCCCGCTGTTCCTCGACGGGCACGGCAGCTTCGGCCCCGGCCAGGGTTCGTTTCGCGGCACCGCGCATGCGGCGCCCGAGCAGCAGGCGAACCTCGCGGGGCTGCTGAACCTGCTCGGCCATCCGATCGGCAACAACGAAGTGTCGCTGATCTTCGGCGACGCGACGCGCTGACGCGCGCCACACTCTCCTTTCCGTCTTACTTCTGCGCGAGCGGCACGGCGGCCGACGGTGCGGTCGCGGCCGGCGCCGCCGCACCGGATGCCGGCGCCGGTGCCGCCATGTCACCCGTTTCGCGCGCGATGTCCGACGCATCCCAGCCGCCGCCGAGCGCCTTCACGAGCCCGACCGACGATACCATCCGCTGGCCGGCGATCGTCGCGAGCTTCTGCTGCGCGGTGAACGCGGTGGTCTGCGCGGTCAGCACGTTCAGGTAGGCGACCGTGCCGGCCTTGTACTGGTTCGTGACGATCGCGAGCGCGTGCTGCGCGCTGTCGACGGCCTGCCGCTGCACGTCGACTTCCTGCGCGAGGATGCGCTGTGACGCGAGGTTGTCCTCGACGTCCTGGAACGCGGTGAGCACCGCGAGGCGGTACGCGGCGACGTCCTGGTCGTAGGTCGCGCGCGCGGCATCCGTTTGCGCGGCGCGCAGGCCGGCGTCGAACAGCGTCGCCGCGAGCTGCGGGCCAACCGTCCAGAACCGCGCGGGCAGCGTGAACAGTTGCGACCACACCGAGCTCTGGAAGCCGCCGGTGGCCGACAGGGTGAGCGTCGGGAAGAACGCGGCGATCGCGACGCCGATCTGCTCGTTCGCGGCCGCCGCGCGGCGCTCGGCCGCTGCGATGTCGGGCCGGCGCTCGAGCAGCGCGGACGGCACGTCGACCGGCGTGATCGGCGGCTCCGCCGCGAGCGGGTTCGGCGCCAGCGAGAACGTCGATGCCGGTTCGCCGATCAGTGTCGCGATCGCATGCTCGTACTGCGCGCGCGCGACGCCGTTGTCGATCGATGCGGCCTGCGCGCTCTGCAGCTGCGTCTGCGCCTGGATCACGTCCGCGCGCGCGGCGACGCCCTGCGCGTACTGGTTCTGCGTGAGCTTCAGCGATTCGCCGTACGACTTCACGGTGTCGTCGAGCAGCTTCTGCAGCGCATCGGCGGTGCGCAGCTGGAAGTAGGTCTGCGCGAGCAGCGCCTGCTGCGACAGCCGCGCGTTCGCGAGATCGGCCGCGGCGGCCGCTTCGCCGGCGCGCTGCGCGCTGACGGTGCGGCTCACCTTGCCCCACAGGTCGGGTTCCCAGCTCGCATCGAGGCCGACGCTGTAGCTGTTGCTGATCGACGAGCTGCTGCCGAAGCTCGACGTGCTCGACGAAGACGACGTGCGCCCCGTCCGGGAGCGCGAGCCCGACGCGGTCAGCCCGACGGTCGGGAAGTACGCGGCACGCGCTTCGGCGACGAGCGCGCGGGCCTGCCGGTACGCGGCGGCCGATTGCGCGATGGTCTGGTTCGATGCGTTGAGCTTGCCGACCAGCGTGTCGAGCTGCGGGTCGTTGTAGACGCTCCACCACGGACCGCGGTCGGCGCGGTCGGCCGGCTGCGCGACCTTCCACCCGGCCGGCGCTTCCTTGAAGGCGGCGGGGATCGACGTGTCGGGCCGGTGATAGTCGGGCCCGACGGCGCAGCCGGCGAGCAGTACGGCCGTCGCGACGGCGACGGCGGCGCTCAGCGGGCGAATGGCGCGCGGGAGGGGAGCGTACGGCATGGTGGTTTTCCTGTCGGGATGCTGCGGCCGGCGAGCGGCGTCGCGCGATGCGGTCGTCGTGCCGCTGGCGGACAAATGGTAACTGACGGCGGGAAAGCCGCGCAGCCCTAAGGGTACGGTGCGCGGCGGCACGAATGTGTTACCGGCGCGGCCGGCCGGTTTACCGGTCATTACGGATCGCTTGCGCTCGAGGCAGGCGACGAATGCGGCGCAGTCGACGCCGGGCCGCGGGGTGCGGCCGGCATTCGGCCGGCATTCGGCCGGCATTCGGTCGGGATGACGGGAGCCGGCGGTGTCAGTGACAGCGCGCGGGCACCGGGACGGGATCGGCGGCGGACCGCCATGTCGACGGCTCCGTGGCCGCCGGCCGGCTCGTGCGGCGGGCGGCGCCCTTCGCGCTGCGCTGCCGGCGATGATCGAACCAGGCAAACCCGAGCGCCGCGAGCGACCCGCCCGGCACCACCAGCATCGTCACGTACAGCGCGATCTTCCAGCCGCGGTGCGGCCCGGAGAACACATGATGAGCGGTATCGGTCAGGTTGCGGCGCAGCGCGCCGGCGGCATTTTTCAGGAACAGCATTGCGAACATCCTCGGGGTGCCCGGCAGCGCGGGCTGAGCGGTCAGAACATCGTCTCCGGCAGTGCAGCATGCACGTCGTAACTGGTTGCCTGAAATAATATTGACTAAGCAATCATTTTTCAAGATACTGGGCGCGTTTTGACCTGAAACGCACTGTTGCTGCGCGCGCAATTCGCATGAACGGCGGCCTTTACGATCCCGACACCATCGCACTGGAAACGAGCCTCGGTTATTACCTGACCAAGGCCCGGCAGGCGCTCGTCGAGCGAATGGACCGCGCACTCGAGCCGTACGACCTCACCGCGCAGCAGATCGGCGTGATCCTGCTGCTGTCGCGCGGTTATGCGCGCACGCCGTTCGAGCTGTCGCGCAAGATGTCGTACGACAGCGGTTCGATGACCCGGATGCTCGACCGCCTCGAGCGCAAGGGCCTGATCGCGCGCTCGCGCAGCGAACAGGACCGCCGCGTGATCGAGCTGACGCTGACCGAGCGCGGCGCCGACGCGGCCCGCGCGCTGCCGTCGCTGATCGCGACCGCGTTGAACGCGCAGCTCGCCGGTTTCTCGGCCGAAGAACTCGCGCTGCTCACCGGCCTGCTGCAGCGGTTCATCGCCAACGGGCCCGGCGATGCCGGCTGCCCGAAGCCCGACGAACCGGATTGCTGAGCGCGGGAGGCACGATGTCTAGGTTAAGCATTCGCTTATTTCTCTGTCTGGGCAGAAGATGACGAGGCATGTGCTCCATCTCTCCCCTCACCCGTTCCACCCGTCCGGGCCGCGCGATAGGCTGCGCCCGTGTGTTGTGCCGGCGCGCTGCGCGTGCCGCGTCTAGGAGATTCCGATGTCCGCCACCACGGCATCCGCCGCGCCACCTGCCGCCCAACCCGCGCCGCTCACCGGCGGCGCGCTCGCGCTCCTCACCGTCG
Organism: Burkholderia sp. SCN-KJ; assembly: GCF_024656005.1. NCBI lineage: Bacteria > Pseudomonadati > Pseudomonadota > Betaproteobacteria > Burkholderiales > Burkholderiaceae > Burkholderia > Burkholderia sp. SCN-KJ. The sequence goes on along the minus strand of NZ_JANKOG010000024.1, from coordinate 36,638 downwards.
GGCTCGCGCTCGGCACCTTCATGGAAGTGCTCGACACGTCGATCGCGAACGTCGCGGTGCCGACCATCTCGGGCAGCCTCGGCGTCGCGACGAGCGAAGGCACGTGGGTGATCTCGTCGTATTCGGTCGCGTCCGCGATCGCGGTGCCGCTGACCGGCTGGCTCGCACGGCGGGTCGGCGAGGTGCGCCTGTTCACGCTGTCGGTGCTCGCGTTCACGATCGCGTCGGCGCTGTGCGGCCTCGCGGAGAACTTCGAGACGCTGATCGCGTTCCGGCTGCTGCAGGGCCTCGTGTCCGGGCCGATGGTGCCGCTGTCGCAGACGATCCTGATGCGCAGCTATCCGCCCGCGAAGCGCGGGCTCGCGCTCGGGCTATGGGCAATGACGGTGATCGTCGCGCCGATCTTCGGCCCGTTGCTGGGCGGCTGGATCAGCGACAACTACACATGGCCGTGGATCTTCTACATCAACCTGCCGATCGGCATCTTCTCCGCGGCCTGCGCATACTTCCTGTTGCGCGGCCGCGAGACGAAGACGACGAAGCAGCGGATCGACGCGATCGGCCTCGCGCTGCTCGTGATCGGCGTGTCGTGCCTGCAGATGATGCTGGACCTCGGCAAGGACCGCGACTGGTTCAACTCGAGCTTCATCGTCGCGCTCGCGCTGATCGCGGTCGTGTCGATCGCGTTCATGCTCGTGTGGGAGGCGACCGAGAAGGAGCCGGTGGTCGACCTGTCGCTGTTCAAGGACCGCAACTTCGCGCTCGGCGCGCTGATCATCTCGTTCGGCTTCATGGCGTTCTTCGGCTCGGTCGTGATCTTCCCGCTGTGGCTGCAGACGGTGATGGGCTACACGGCTGGCAAGGCCGGCCTCGCGACCGCGCCGGTCGGGCTGCTCGCGCTGGTGCTGTCGCCGCTGATCGGGCGCAACATGCACCGGCTCGACCTGCGGATGGTCGCGAGCTTCGCGTTCATCGTGTTCGCGGGTGTATCGGTCTGGAATTCGACGTTTACGCTCGACGTGCCGTTCAATCACGTGATCCTGCCGCGGCTCGTGCAGGGGATCGGCGTCGCCTGCTTCTTCGTGCCGATGACGACGATCACGCTGTCGAGCATCTCCGACGAGCGGCTCGCGAGCGCGTCCGGGCTGTCGAACTTCCTGCGCACGCTGTCGGGCGCGATCGGCACCGCGGCCAGCTCGACGTTCTGGGAGAACGATGCGATCTATCACCACGCGCGGCTGTCGGAATCGGTGAGCATCTACGCGCAGAGCACGACCGACTACCAGGGCGCGCTCGCGCAGCTCGGGATCGTCGGGCAGACGGCCAACGCGCAGCTCAACCAGCTCGTCACGCAGCAGGGCTTCATGATGGCGACCAACGACTTCTTCCATCTGTCGGCGGGCGTGTTCATCGCGCTCGCGGCGCTCGTGTGGATCACGAAGCCGAGGAAAGGCGCGGGGCCGGCGATGGGGCATTGAACGCGGAGGCTGGACCGTTTTCGCTGCACCTTGTCCGTCTTGCAAGCCCCTTCCATTCGGACTAAGCTAAGTAAATTACTGAACTTAGTTCACATGGGATGAGGTAATGCAGACCTACAACATGCATGACGCGAAGACGAATCTATCGCGTTTGATTGACGAAGCCGTCCACGCGGGCGAACCGTTCGTGATCGCGAAAGCCGGCAAGCCGCTCGTCAAGGTGGTGCCGATCAATGCGCCTGAAGCCGTTCCCCCGGCTCGGATCGGCTTCATGAAGGGACAGATTCGGGTTCCCGACGATTTCGACACGATGGGTGACGAGGCCATTCGGAGGCTGTTCGAGGGCGACGCGTGAAAGTCCTGCTCGACACCCATCTGCTCCTTTGGGCGGCGGCCGACGCTGCGGAACTACCGAGCAGCGCCCGGTCGATCATTCAGGATCCGGCTTATACCCTGCTTTTCAGTGTCGTGAGTCTCTGGGAAATCGTGATCAAGCGCGGACTGGATCGGGACGATTTCCAGGTCGATCCCCATCTGCTCCGTCGTAACCTGCTCGATGTCGGCTACGTGGAATTGCCGATCACGAGCGCGCACGTTCTCTGCGTCGAGCAGTTGCCGGCGGTCCATCGCGATCCGTTCGATCGGCTGTTGATCGCGCAGGCAATTTCGGAAGGTGTATCGCTGCTCACGCACGACCACACCGTTGCGCGGTACGCGGGCCCGATTCAGCACGTCTGAACTCTGTCAGCGCCGCGCGCCTCACTCCCGCGCCCGCAACCCGCCGAAGGCCAGATCGTCGCCCGACGCGATCGGCAGTGTCGCCCGCGCGACGTCGAGCCACGCCCGCGCCGCGTGCGACAGGTAACCCTTCTTCAGCCAGCCGAGCGCGATCGCCCAGGTGATCTCCGGCTCGACGATCGGCCGGCACGTGAACTGCCGCGCATCGAGCCGCCGGCAGTACGGCTCCGGCAACAGCGCGATGCCGACCCCCGCGTGCACCAGCGCGGCCATGAAATCCCAATGACCGCTGCGGCTCACGATCGACGGCGTGAAGCCGGCCTGCCGGCACGCGTCGAGCACCGCGTCGTGCAGCGCGAGGCTTTCCGCGTAGAACACGAACGACTCGCGCGCCAGATCGGCGAGCGGCACGGCCGCGTGATCCTCCCAGCGCGACTCGCGCGGCGCGACCAGCCACAGCGGTGCGCGCACCATCGGCAGTCGTTCGAACGTGGCCGGATCGACCGGCTCCAGCAGGCCGCCGAGCTCGAGCTCGCCCGACATCAGCGCGGCCTCGATCATTCGCGCGCCCTGCTCGAACAGCTTCAGCTCGATGTTTGGATAACGCTGCTTGTACGCGGCGATGATCGGCGTGAACAGCGACCCGCCGAGCGGCGGAATGCCGATCGTCAGCTCGCCGCGCCCGAGCGTGCCCAGATCCTTCAGCTCCGACTGCAGCTGCGCCTGCGCGGCGAGCACGTCCTGGCCGCGCTGGAACACGATCCGCCCCGCGTCGGTCAGCACCATCTGCCGGCCGTCGCGCAGCAACAGCGGCGAGCCGATCTCGTCCTCGAGCGCCTTCACCATCTTGCTGATGGTCGGCTGCGTGACGAACAACCGGTCGGCGGCCGCCGTGAAGCTCTGCTGACGGACCACCTCGACGAAGTACCGCAGCGCGCGCAATTCCATCGATGACTCCCCAAGTTGGTGCAATGAACCAAGCTGAATTCCGAATTGGAATGACAAGGATAGAGACAAGTCATTTTATTTATGGTTAGGGGAAACCCTATACTCACACCATCAACGCAATATCTGTATGGAGCCCGCCATGACCAAGCCGACCGCCACTGCCGCCGCCCGCCCCGCCGCCGCCGCGGGCAACGTTGCGCGTACGGGCCGGATCGTGCTGCAGGCCGCCGCGCTCGGCGTGCTGTGGATGGCGGTCGACTGGGCCGTGCGCGCGGTCGGGCTGCCGGTGCCGTCCGGCGTCGTCGGCCTCGCGGTGCTGCTCGCGCTGCTGTTCTCGGGCCGCGTCGCGCCCGCGTGGGTGAAGGACGGCGCGAACTGGCTGCTGTCCGACATGCTGCTGTTCTTCGTGCCGGCCGCCGTCGCGGCCGTCCAATACGGCGGGCTGTTCCGCGAGGACGGCTGGCGCATCGCGCTGGTCATGCTCGCCGGCACCGCGTTCGTGATGGTCGCGGTGGCGGTGGCGGTCGACCTCGCCGCGAAGCTCGAGCGCCGGCTCGCCGCGCAGCGCGTGTTCGCCGAGCGCCGCCGCGCGCGCCTCGCGACCGCGTCGGCCCACTGAGCCGGAGCCTGCGATGCTTGCGCTGCTGTCGAACCTGTCCGCCGACCGCGTGAATACCGCGATCTCCGTCGGCTGCTTCGTGCTGACGGTCGTCCTGTATTTCGTGTCGAAGCGGCTCTACGCATACAGGAAGACGCTGCTGTTCTCGCCGCTCGTGTTCGTGCCGGGCGTGCTGGCGCTGCTCGTCGTGCTGACCGGCATCCCGTATTCGGTCTACTTCCGCGACACGCGCTGGCTGATGTGGCTGCTCGGCCCGGCGACGATCGCGTTCGCGGTGCCGATCTACGAGTATCGCGACCTGATCCGCCGCCACTGGCTATCGCTGTCGGTCGGCGTCGCGGTCGGGATCGGTGCCGGCGTGTGCGGATCGCTGCTGCTCGCGAAGCTGCTGCACCTGTCGCCCGAGCTGCAGCGCTCGCTGATGACACGCTCGGTGTCGACCCCGTTCGCGCTCGCCGTGTCCGACAAGATCCATGCGCCGAAGGACCTCACCGCGCTGTTCGTGATCGCGACCGGCATCTGCGGGATGCTGCTCGGCGAGATCGTGCTCGCGCTGGTGCCGATGCGCACGCGGCTCGCGCGCGGCGCGCTGTTCGGCGCGGCCGCCCACGGCGTGGGCACGGCGAAGGCACGCGAGATCGGCAGCGAGGAAGGCGTCGTGTCGAGCCTCACGATGATGATCGCGGGCGTGGCGATGGTGCTGATCGCGCCGCTGCTGTCGCTGCTGCCGATCTGACGATGCGCGGGCGGGCGCCGGTGCCTGCCCTTCCCGCCTGACGGCCCGGATGCCCGCTGGTCGCCTGCCTCCCCCCTCGCAGACGCTGTTTTCCCGCCGCTCGTACCCTGCATCGAGCCGACACCCGGCCGACAATCGGCTGAGATAGCCGCAATTCCCCCCTCTTTTCCGCCCATCGGGCTCGGCGCGGATGCCGAACAATGCATGCTACGAGACATCACGCACGCATTCACATGGCCTCCACGACCGCAAACCCGACTGCCGACAAGCCGGCCTCGTCCGGCAAGTTCAAGCGCATCGCGCTCATCGCCGTCATCGCGCTGGGCGCAGCGGCCGCCGCCGCGGGCGGCATGTACGTGTTCCTGAGCAAGGCCGGCGTCGGCCATGCGAGCGCGCCCGCCGAACCGGCGCCGCTGGCCGCCCCGGTGTTCTTCCCGCTCGACCCGCTGACCGTCAACCTGCAGTCGGACGACGGCGTGCAGCACTACCTGCGCGTCGGCCTGTCGCTGAAGCTCACCGACCCGAAGGCGCAGGAGCAGCTGACCGCGCGCATGCCGGAGATCCGCAGCCGGATCCTGCTCGCGCTGTCGAACAAGCATCCCGAGGATCTCGCGACGCCGGACGGCAAGCGTTCGGTCGCGAAGGAGCTGCAGGAGCTGATCGAACAGCCGACGCAGCCGGGCAACCAGCGCGCGAAGGTCGACGACGTGCTGTTCACCGAATTCGTCGTCCAGTAACGCGGCCGGAAAAGGAGCGCGCATGGGCCACCAGGAGTTCATGTCCCAGGAGGAGGTCGATGCCCTCCTCAAGGGCGTCACGGGCGAAACCGACGCAATCGACGAGCAGCGCGATACGTCGGGCGTCCGCCCCTACAACATCGCGACGCAGGAGCGGATCGTCCGCGGCCGGATGCCCGGCCTCGAGATCATCAACGACCGCTTCGCGCGCCTCTTGCGGATCGGCATCTTCAACTTCATGCGGCGCACGGCGGAAATCTCCGTGAGCCAGGTGAAGGTGCTGAAGTACAGCGAGTTCACCCGCAACCTGCCGATCCCGACGAACCTGAACCTGGTGCACGTGAAGCCGCTGCGCGGCACGTCGCTGTTCGTGTTCGACCCGAACCTCGTGTTCTTCGTCGTCGACAACCTGTTCGGCGGCGACGGGCGTTTCCACACGCGCGTCGAAGGCCGCGACTTCACGGCCACCGAGCAGCGGATCATCGGCAAGCTGCTGAACCTCGTGTTCGAGCACTACACGACCGCGTGGAAGAGCGTGCGGCCGCTGCAGTTCGAATTCGTGCGCTCGGAGATGCACACGCAGTTCGCGAACGTCGCGACGCCGAACGAGATCGTGATCGTCACGCAGTTCTCGATCGAGTTCGGGCCGACCGGCGGCACGCTGCACATCTGCATGCCGTATTCGATGGTCGAGCCGATCCGCGACGTGCTCGCGTCGCCGATCCAGGGCGAGGCGCTCGAAGTCGACCGCCGCTGGGTGCGCGTGCTGTCGCAGCAGGTGCAGTCGGCCGAGGTCGAGCTGACCGCGGATCTCGCCGAGATCCCGTCGACGTTCGAGAAGATCCTGAACCTGCGCACGGGCGACGTGCTGCCGCTGGAGATCGCGGACACGATCACCGCGAAGGTCGACGGCGTGCCGGTGATGGAGTGCGGCTACGGCATTTTCAATGGTCAATATGCGTTGCGCGTACAGAAGATGATCAGCGCGGGCGACACGATGAAGGAAGGTGGATATGAGTGAGCTGAACCCGACGACCGAACTCGACCCGCAGGCACTCGCCGACGCGGCCCTCGCGGAATCGGCCGCGGCCGTGCAGGCGGCACCCGCCGCCGCGGAAGAGGATTCGGGCATGGACGACTGGGCCGCCGCGCTCGCCGAGCAGAACCAGCAGCCGGTGCAGGCGGGCGCGACCGGCGCCGGCGTGTTCCAGCCGCTGTCGAAGGCCGCGGCCAGCTCGACGCACAACGACATCGAGATGATTCTCGACATCCCGGTCAAGATGACCGTGGAGCTCGGCCGCACCAAGATCGCGATCCGCAACCTGCTGCAGCTTGCGCAGGGGTCCGTCGTCGAGCTCGACGGCCTCGCCGGCGAGCCGATGGACGTGCTCGTGAACGGCTGCCTGATCGCGCAGGGCGAGGTTGTGGTGGTCAACGACAAGTTCGGCATCCGGCTGACCGACATCATCACGCCGGCCGAACGGATCCGGAAGCTGAATCGATGAAAGTCGTGACGTCCGGCCGCCGCGCGCGCCTGTTCGCGATCGCGGCGGCGGCTGCCGTTGCCGCGTCGCTTGCGTGCGCGCCGGCCGGTGCCGCCGACATGAACGCGGTGAACAACGCCGGCGCCATCGCATCGAGCGTGACGGTCGGCTCGGCCGTGCCGTCGCTCGGCGTCGGCGCGGTGCTGCAGACGCTCGTCGGGCTCGCGGTCGTGATCGGCCTCGTATTCGGCTGCGCGTGGCTCGCGCGCCGCTTCGGGTTCCAGCCCGCGCGGCGCGGCGGCCCGCTGAAGGTCGTGTCGAGCGTCGCGCTCGGCGCGAAGGAAAGCGCGACGATCGTCGAGATCGGCGACACCTGGCTCGTGCTCGGCGTCGCGCCAGGCAACGTGCGGCTGCTGCATACGCTGCCGGCCGGCTCGGCGGCGGCCACCGCGACGGTCGAGGCACCCGCCGGCGGCACCGCATCCGGCGGCGGCCAGCCCGGCACGTTCGGCGCGCGGTTTCGCGACGCGCTCGCGGGCGAAGCCGCGAAGCGCTTCGGACGCGGCAAGGACCGCTGACATGGCGTCGCGCCCTCTTTCCGTACTCGCATTCCGATGAAACACGAATTCCTGCGTCGCGCGGCGCGCTTCGCGCCCGTGCTGATCCTCTGCGTCGCCCCGGCGCTCGCGTGCGCGCAGGCGGCCGGCCTGCCCGCGTTCAACACGAGCCCGGGCCCGAACGGCGGCACCACCTATTCGCTGAGCGTGCAGACGATGCTGCTGCTCACGATGCTGTCGTTCCTGCCGGCGATGCTGCTGATGATGACGAGCTTCACGCGCATCATCATCGTGCTGTCGCTGCTGCGCCAGGCGCTCGGCACCGCGACGACGCCGCCGAACCAGGTGCTGGTCGGCCTCGCGATGTTCCTCACCTTCTTCGTGATGTCGCCGGTGCTCGACCGCGCGTACGCCGACGGCTACAAGCCGTTTTCCGACGGCTCGATGCCGATGGAGCAGGCCGTGCAGCGCGGCGTCGCGCCGTTCAAGACCTTCATGCTGAAGCAGACCCGCGAGACCGATCTCGCGCTGTTCGCCAAGATCTCGAAGGCCGCGCCGATGCAGGGCCCGGAAGACGTGCCGCTGTCGCTGCTGGTGCCCGCGTTCGTCACGAGCGAGCTGAAGACCGGCTTCCAGATCGGCTTCACGATCTTCATCCCGTTCCTGATCATCGACATGGTCGTCGCGAGCGTGCTGATGTCGATGGGGATGATGATGGTGTCGCCGTCCACCGTGTCGCTGCCGTTCAAGCTGATGCTGTTCGTGCTGGTCGACGGCTGGCAGCTGCTGATCGGCTCGCTCGCGCAGAGCTTCACGTAAGCGGAGGAAGCGCACGATGACACCCGAACAGGTGATGACGCTGGCGCACCAGGCGATGATGGTCGGCCTGCTGCTGGCCGCCCCGCTGCTGCTGGTCGCGCTCGCGGTCGGCCTGGTCGTGAGCCTGTTCCAGGCCGCGACGCAGATCAACGAATCGACGCTGTCGTTCATCCCGAAGCTGCTCGCGGTGGCCGCGACGCTCGTGATCGCCGGCCCGTGGATGCTGACGACGATGCTCGACTACCTGCGGCAGACGCTGCTGCACGTCGCGACGCTCGGCGCCGGCTGAGCGGCGCGTCCGGCTCCGTTCCGCCACGATGTTCTCGGTTACCTACGCGCAGCTCAACGGCTGGCTGACGGCCTTCCTGTGGCCGTTCGTGCGGATGCTCGCGCTCGTCGCGACAGCGCCCGTGGTCGGCCATGCGGCCGTGCCGGTGCGCGTGAAGATCGGCATCGCCGCGTTCCTGGCGCTGGTCGTCGCGCCGACGCTCGGCGCGATGCCGGGCGTCACCGTGTTCTCCGCGCAGGGCATCTGGATCGTCGTCACGCAGTTCCTGATCGGTGCCGCGATGGGCTTCACGATGCAGATCGTGTTCGCGGCCGTCGAGGCGGCCGGCGACTTCATCGGCCTGTCGATGGGGCTCGGTTTCGCGACCTTCTTCGACCCGCATTCGAATGGCGCGACGCCGGCGATGGGCCGCTTCCTGAACGCGATCGCGATGCTCGCGTTTCTCGCGGTGGACGGCCACCTGCAGGTGTTCGCGGCGCTGGCCGCGTCGTTCCAGACGCTGCCGGTGTCGGCCGACCTGCTGCACGCGCCCGGCTGGCGCACGCTCGCCGCGTTCGGTGCGACCGTGTTCGAGATGGGGCTGCTGCTCGCGCTGCCGGTGGTCGCGGCGCTGCTGATCGCGAACCTCGCGCTCGGGATTTTGAACCGCGCGGCACCGCAGATCGGCATCTTCCAGATCGGCTTTCCGGTCACGATGCTGGTCGGGCTGTTGCTCGTGCAACTGATGATCCCGAACCTCGTGCCGTTCGTGTCGCATCTGTTCGACATGGGGCTGGATGCGATGGGGCGGGTGTTGATCGGGTGGCGCCAGGCCGCATGAGCCGCCGATTGCTGGAAAACCCCTAAAAGAACCGCCACCCCGCGAAAGGTTGCAGAAGGTTTCGCCTTCCTATACTCGTCAGGACGATGCACCAAGCATCGCGCCATACGAATACAACGAAGGAGACGACCCCGATGCGACCCATCCTGCGCACCCTCGCCGTGGCAGCCAGCCTGAGCTGCGCGCTCGCCGCTCACCCCGCTTTCGCCGACGACGGCGGCAAGATCACGATCATGGTCGGCGGGATCGCGAAGCTGATCTACCTGCCCGCGCGGCTCACGCAGGAGCTCGGCAACTTCAAGGCCGAAGGGCTCGACGTCGAGCTGCTGTCGCAGCCGGCCGGCGTCGACGCCGAGAACGAGCTGCTGGCGGGCGCCGTGCAGGGCGTCGTCGGCTTCTACGACCATACGATCGACCTGCAGAGCAAGGGCAAGGACGTGAAGGCGATCGCCGTGTTCGGCCAGGTGCCGGGCGAGGTCGAGATGGTGTCGACCAAGGCGGCACCCACCTTCAAGTCGATGGCCGACGCGAAGGGCAAGACGCTCGGCGTGACGGGCCTCGGCTCGTCGACGAGCTTCCTCACGCAATATCTCGCGCTGCAGCACGGCGTGCCGTCGACGCAGTACACGATGCTGCCGGTCGGCGCCGACGCGAGCTTCATCGCCGCGATCAAGCAGGGCCGCATCGACGCCGGGATGACGACCGAGCCGACGGTGTCCGCGCTCGAGAAGATGGGCGACGCGAAGGTGCTGGTCGACCTGCGCACGCTGGAAGGCACGCGCGCCGCGCTCGGCGGCACCTATCCGGCCGCGAGCCTGTACGTGCAGTCGGCGTGGGCCGATTCGCACAAGGCCGAAGCCACCAAGCTCGCGCACGCGTTCGCGAAGACGATGCAGTTCATCCACACGCACAGCGCCGAGGAAATCGCCGCGAAGATGCCGGCCGACTACCAGAAGGACAAGGCGCTGTACGTGTCCGCGCTGAAGGCATCGCTGCCGATGTACACCGCCGACGCGAAGATGCCGGCCGACGGCCCGGCGACCGTGCTGAAGGTGCTGTCGGCGTTCAACCCGTCGGTGAAGGGCAAGCACATCGACCTGGCGCGCACCTACACCAACGATTTCGTGAACGCGAAGTAATCGATCTCGGCGCCGGCGGCGGCGATCCCGCCGCCGCGCGTTCCCCGTTCCGGCCCGGCTGACCGGCCCGGCGCCGCCACGATGCGGCGCCCTCCTCACCCGCAGGACGAATGCGATGACCCAGGCAGTTTCTCCGAGCACACCGGCGATCGAGTTTCGCAATGTGTCGTGCCGCTTCATTTCGCCGGAAGGCAAGGCCACCGTCGCGCTGCGCGACTTCAGCATGAGCGTCGCGCGCGGCGAGTTCATCGCGATCGTCGGGCCGACGGGCTGCGGCAAGTCGACCACGCTGAACCTGATCACCGGGCTGTTGAAGCCGGCTTCCGGCGAGGTGCGCGTGATGGGCCGCCCGGTCGACGGGATCGATCCGCGCATCGGCTTCGTGTTCCAGGCCGACGCGGTGTTCCCGTGGCGCAACGTGATCGACAACGTCGCGGCGGGCCCGCTGTTTCGCGGCCGCTCGAAGGACGTCGCCTACGCGCAGGCCGAGGAATGGATCCGCAAGGTCGGCCTCGACAAGTTCACGAAACACTACCCGCACCAGCTCTCCGGCGGGATGAGAAAGCGCGTCGCGCTCGCGCAGACCTTCATCAACCAGCCGGAAATCCTGCTGATGGACGAGCCGTTCTCCGCGCTCGACATGCAGACGCGCACGCTGATGCAGGACGAGCTGCTGCAGCTGTGGTCCGCGAACAAGGGCTCGGTCGTGTTCGTCACGCACGATCTCGAGGAGGCGATCGCGCTCGCCGACCGCGTGTTCGTGCTGACCGCGCGCCCCGCGACGCTCAAGCGCGTGTACGAGATCGACCTGCCGCGCCCGCGCGTCACGTCGGAGATTCGCTACGACACGCGCTTCATCGAAATTTCCAAGGACATCTGGCACGACCTGCGCGAAGAAGTGCAGATCGGCTGACAGCAGCAAGGACAGGACAGGAGCATGACCGACATGACGCTTCCCCCCACCGCCATTCCGGCAACGTCGCTCGAGGACGAGTCGCGTGCCGCTCAAACCCGGCTGCGCCGCCGCCGGCAACTGATCATCGGCCTGCGGATCGCCGTGCTCGTCGTCGTGCTGGGCGGCTGGGAACTCGCCGCACGCCTGAAGTGGATCGATCCGTTCTTCTTCTCTCAGCCGACGCTGATCTTCGCGCAGCTCCAGGACTGGTTCGCGAACGGCACGTCGCAAGGGCCGCTGCTTACGCAGGTCTGGGTGACGCTCGAGGAAACCACGATCGGCTTCCTGATCGGCTCGGTCGCCGGCGTGCTCTGCGGGATCGTGCTCGGCCGCAACAAGCTGATGTCCGACGTGTTCGGCCTCTATATCCAGATCGCGAACTCGATCCCGCGCGTCGTGCTCGGCTCGATTTTCGTGATCGCGCTCGGCCTCGGCATGGCGTCGAAGATCGCGCTGGCCGTCGTGATGGTGTTCTTCGTGGTATTCGGCAACGCGTTCCAGGGCGTGCGCGAAGCCGACCGCTACCTGATCGCGAATGCGCAGATCCTCGGCGCGTCGCGCCGGCAGATCACCACATCTGTCGTGATTCCATCCGCGCTGTCGTGGATTCTCGCGAGCCTGCACGTGAGCTTCGGCTTCGCGCTGGTCGGCGCGGTCGTCGGCGAATTCCTGGGTTCCAAGCAGGGCATCGGCCTGCTAATCTCCACCGCCCAGGGCGCGTTCAACGCGAGCGGCGTGTTCGCGGCGATGATCGTGCTGGCCGTGGTCGCGCTGGCCGCCGACTATCTGCTGACCTGGCTCGAGAAGCGCTTGCTCAAGTGGCGCCCCGCCGCGTTCTGAGCAACGCACGCATCATCGAATGACACGCCCGAACCGCGCCGGTTACCCCGGCGCGGTTCGGCATTGAGGAGACGGAATGGCGCACAGCCTGCGCGGGCGGCTCTTGTGGTGGCTGCTGCTGCCGCTCGCGGCTTTCGTGCTGATCGCGGGCGCGATGTCGTACGACACCGCGCGGCGCACGGCCGGGCTCGTGCAGGACAGCGCGCTCGTCGCGTCCGCGCGCACGATCGGCGAGGACGTCGAATGGCGCAACGGGCGGCCGGCGGCCGACGTGCCGCCGGCCGCGCTGGAGATCTTCGAATCGCCGTCGGGCGATTCGGTGTTCTACAAGGTGATCGACGGTCACGACCGGCTGCTCGCGGGCAACCCGGCGCTCGCGGTGCCCGGGCGGCACGGGGTCGAGCCGACGCTGTACGACACGTCGCTCGACGGCGTGCGGCTGCGCGCGGCCGCCTATGATCGCCAGCTGTACGACGAGGGGCAGATCGAGACGGTCACGGTGATCGTCGCGAAGACGACGCGCTCGTACGACGCGATGGTCGCGACGATCTGGCGGCCGCAGCTCGTGCGCCTGTCGCTGATGCTGGTGCTCGCGATCGTGCTCGTCTATCTCGGCCTCACGCTCGAGTTGCGCCCGCTGATGAAGCTGAAGGACGACGTCGCCGACCGCGGGCCGATGGAACTGGAGCCGATCCGCCCGGAGCGGCTGCAGCACGAGCTGCGGCCGATCGTCGACGCGATCAACCAGTGCATCGCGCGGCTCAATACGCACACGGCCACGCAGCGTCGCTTCATCGCCGACGCCGCGCACCAGCTGCGCACGCCGATCGCGGTGCTCGACACGCAGATCCAGTACGCGCAGCAGCGCGACCATGACGATCGAGAGCTGGCGTCGGTGCTCGACAGCATGCAGCGTAGCAGCCGCAGGATGGCCGACGTGACCGACAAGCTGCTGCTGCTCGCGCACGCGGAAGCGACGCCGTCGACGCTGCTCACGCATCGCGTCGATCTTGCGGCCGTGGTATCGAGCGTGCTCGAGGAAACGATCGTGCTCGCGCAGCAGCGCGACATCGACCTCGGCGCCGATCTCGGCGAACGGCTCGACGTCGCAGGCAGCGACAGCCTGCTGACCGCGCTGGTGATGAACCTCGTCGACAACGCGGTGCGCTATACGCAGCCGGGCGGCTGCGTGACGGTCGCGGCACGGCGCGACGGCGCCGCGGTCGTGCTGGAGGTGGTCGACAACGGCCCCGGCATTCCGGCCGAAGCGCGGCCGCACGTGTTCAAGCGGTTCTACCGCGTGTCGGCCGACACCGAAGGCTCGGGCCTGGGTCTCGCGATCGTCCGCGAGATCGCGCAGGCGCACGGCGGCAGCGCGTCGCTCGCGCCGGGCCTCGGCAATCGCGGTATCGTCGTGACTGTGCGGCTGCCCGCGTACGATTGAAGAGTGCGCCCAAACCTGTCGCTGCGCGCCAGGCCCGCCAAGGGGACTTCCTGCCGGGCGGGAAACTTGGGGCGGCCCCGCGTTTCCTTGAAGAGATGAAGTCGTCATGAAACTCCTGCTGGTCGAAGACAACGCCGAACTCGCGCACTGGATCGTGAACCTGCTGCGCGGCGAGGATTTCGCGGTCGACTGCGTCGGTGACGGCGAGCGCGCGGATACGGTGCTGAAAACGGAGCGCTACGACGCGGTGCTGCTCGACATGCGGCTGCCTGGCATCAGCGGCAAGGAAGTGCTTGCGCGATTGCGGCGCCGCAACGACAACGTGCCGGTGCTGATGCTGACCGCGCACGGCTCGGTCGACGACAAGGTCGACTGCTTCGGCGCGGGCGCCGACGACTACGTGGTCAAGCCGTTCGAATCGCGCGAGCTGGTCGCGCGGATCCGCGCGCTGATCCGCCGGCAGGCCGGCGTGGGCACGACGCAGCTCGTGTGCGGCGATCTCGTCTATGCGTTCGGCACGCGTGAATTCCGCTGCGGCGACACGGTGCTCGCGCTGCGCCGCCGCGAGCATGCGATTCTCGAAACGCTGATGCTGCAGCAGAACAAGACGGTATCGAAGGCGCGGCTGATGGACAGCGTGTTCGCGCTCGACGACGAGCCGAGCGCGGATGCGATCGACATCTACATCCACCGGCTGCGCAAGCATCTCGCGCTCAGCACGGCCGAGATCATCACGCTGCGCGGGCTCGGCTATATCCTGCGCGCGAAGACCTCTCAGGACTGACGGCGCGGCCCGCGGCATCGATTCGCAGCACGTAATGTTGTTTTGACAGCCCGCGGGCTGTCGGCTTGCCCGAATCCCGATTATTGCGATTTCGGTGTTTTCACCGATCCGATTCTTTCCTCCGGGAAAGCGGCGTGAAGGATTGCCCCCTCTACGATGCCATGCGTCGGCCCTCTCGCTGTGGTCGGCAACATCCGGCATACATTACGTACTGCCAACAAACAGATTTCAATGCGGCAGCTCGGAGGAGACGATCTTGAAACGAAAAACCCTTGCCCTTTCCATCGCGGCGGCAGGCCTGTGCGCCGGCACCCAGGCGCAGGCGCAGTCGAGCGTGCAGCTTTACGGCCTGATGGACCTGAGCTTTCCGACCTACCGGACCCACGCCGACGCCAACGGCAACCATGTGATCGGCATGGGCAACGAGGGCGAGCCGTGGTTCAGCGGCAGCCGCTGGGGCTTGCGGGGCGCGGAGGACATCGGCGGCGGCACGAAGATCATCTTCCGCCTCGAAAGCGAATTCGTGGTCGCGAACGGCCAGATGGAAGACGAGGGCCAGATCTTCGACCGTGACGCATGGGTCGGCGTCGAGGACGAGCGCTTCGGCAAGCTGACGGCCGGCTTCCAGAACACGATCGCGCGCGACGCGTCGGCGATCTACGGCGACGCGTACGGCTCCGCGAAGCTGACGACCGAGGAAGGCGGCTGGACCAACTCGAACAACTTCAAGCAGATGATCTTCTACGCGGCCGGCCCGACCGGCACGCGCTACAACAACGGCGTCGCGTGGAAGAAGCTGTTCAGCAACGGCATCTTCGCGAGCGCCGGCTACCAGTTCAGCAACTCGACCTCGTTCGCGACCGGCTCCGCATACCAGGTCGCGCTCGGCTACAACGGCGGGCCGTTCGCCGTGTCGGGCTTCTACAACCACGTGAACCACAACGGCTTCAGGAACCAGACGTTCTCGGTCGGCGGCGACTACTCGTTCAGCATCGTGCGCCTGAATGCCGGCTACTTCCGCTACAACGGCGACCAGGGCTCGCTCGGCCAGCGCCACGACGATTCGTGGACCGTGTCGATGAAGATCGCGCCGAAGGGCGCGCTCGACTACGAGCTCGGTTATCAGCAGATGCGCATCAAGAACGCCGCGTACAACGCCGACGGCTTCACGCCGAACGCGAACCTCGGCTCGTTCAGCCTGACCAACGGCGTCGGCAACGGCTTCAAGGAGACGATCTACGGGTCGGTGTTCTACCATCTGAGCAAGCGCACCGAGCTGTACCTCGCCGGCGACTACATGAAGCTGCATGGCGGCTACAAGGTGTCGTCGACGTTTGGCGCGAAGAACCAGCTCGAACTGACGTCGGGCATCCGCACACGCTTCTGACCGGAGGGCCGGCCATCGGGGCGGGGCCCGCCGGGCTCCGCCACCCTCTCCGTCCGGGATTCTCCATGCTGGCACGGCGGCGCATCGCGCTGACCGTGCCCTTTTTTTCGTCGTCTTTTCGTCGTTTCCGGCGTGCGCAGAGCCCTCGAGGAGCGCCCGTCGGCCGCCGCCGCGACCACCAACCCGAAGCCGCTTGCGGCCCGTCCGGCGGGCGATCGCGGCCGATGCGCGCACGATCGCCTCACATCGGTGCTTGACCTGCGCCGACCGACTCGCTAGCGTTTCGGGTTTGCCCGGGTGGCCATTGCCGCCGGAGCCGTGAGTGCGCCCGACGTCCTGGCGCACGCGGCCGGGCTCCGATGGAAAAAACGATGCAGAAACTCGATGCGGCGAGCCCGCAGGCGATGTCGACGGATTTCACCGCCGACAACGTCGCGCGCCTGAAGGCGCTGTTCCCCGAACTCGTGACCGAAGGCCCGGACGGCGCGTCGGTCAACGTCGACGTGCTCAAGGCGCTGGTCGGCGAGCGCACCGTCGGCGACGCCGACGAGCGCTACGGCTTCCACTGGCACGGCAAGCGCAGCGCGCGCCAGGCCGCGCTCACGCCGTCGACGGGCACGCTGCGTCCGTGCCCTGCCGACAGCGTCGCATGGGACGACACGCGCCACCTCGTGATCGAGGGCGACAACCTCGACGTGATGAAGCTGCTGCACAAGAGCTACGCGGGCAAGGTGAAGCTCGTCTACATCGACCCGCCGTACAACACCGGCAGCGATTTCGTCTATCCGGACGACTTCAGCGACAGCATCCGCCACTACCTGGCGATGACGGGCCAGACCGACGGTGGCGTGAAGCGCAGCACCAACACCGAGGCGAACGGCCGGTTCCACACCGACTGGCTGAACATGATGTATCCGCGCCTGAAACTCGCGCACGCGCTGCTGTCCGACGAAGGGCTGATCGCCGTGCACATCGACGAGCACGAGGTGCATGCGCTCGTGCTGATGCTGCGCGAGATCTTCGGCGAGGAGAACGAGCTCGGCGTCGCCGTGTGGGACAAGCGCAACCCGAAGGGCGACGCGCGCGGCGTCGCGTACCAGCACGAATCGCTGGTGCTGTTCGCGCGCAACGCCGAGACGCTGCTCGAGCAGGCGCCGCTGAAGCGCCCGAAGCGCAACGCGCAGCGCATGCTGGATGCCGCGCACGACGCGGTGTACCGCAGCGGCAACGCGAAGGACGCGCAGAAGGCCTACCGCGCGTGGATGAAGGCGCAGACCAACCTGTCCGGCGGCGAGGTGATGTACGACCGGCTGTCGGCCGACGGGCGCGTGTACCGCCTCGTGTCGATGGCGTGGCCGAACAAGAAGAAGGCGCCGGACGAGTATTTCACGCCGCTGATCCACCCGGTCACCGGCAAGCCGTGCGCGATGCCGGCGCGCGGCTGGCGCAACCCGCCCGCGACGATGCAGGCGCTGATCGAGCGCGGCCAGATCGAATTCGGTCCGGATGAAACCACGCAGCCGCAGCGGATCTACTACCTCGACGAGAACATGTACGAGAACGTGCCGTCGGTGCTGCCGTTCGCCGGCTCCGACGACGCGCTGCTGAAGACGCTCGGCATCCCGTTCGACCAGCCGAAGCCGGTGGATTTCGCGGCGGCGGTGATCGGCTGGTGCACGCGCGGCGACGACATCGTGCTCGACTGCTTCGCGGGTTCCGGCTCGACCGGCCACGCGGTGATGCAGGTGAACGCGACCGACGGCGGCGCGCGGCGCTACATCCTCGTGCAGTTGCCCGAGGCGCTCGACCGCCGCGACAAGACGCAGCTCGCGGCCGCCGATTTCTGCGCGAAGCTGAAGAAGCCGCTGACCCTCGCGGAAATCACCAAGGAACGCCTGCGCCGCACCGCGCAGCAGGTCGCGCGCGACTACCCGGAAAGCTATGGCGACCTCGGTTTCCGCGTCTATCGGCTCGATACGACCAACGTGATCGAATGGGATCCGCGCCGCGACGACTTCGACCACGCGCTGTTCGCGTCCGTCGAGCACGTGAAGACCGGCCGCAGCGAGGACGACCTGCTCGCCGAACTCACGTTGAAGCTCGGCCTCGATCTGTGCACGCCGGTCGAACATCACCCGGTCGCGGGCAAGACCGTGCACCTGATCGGCCGCTCGATCGTCGCGTGCTTCGACGCGCGCATCGCGCGCGACGACGCGGGCCCGCTCGCCGACGGCATCGTCGAGCTGCTCGACGCGACGGGTGCCACGCGCGACGTCACGTGCCTGTTCCGCGACAGCGGCTTCGTCGACGACGTCGCGAAGCTCAATCTCGCCGCGCTGCTCGAACAGCACGGCGTGAAGCGCGTGCGGAGCCTGTGATGCGGCTGCATTTCGAAGCGGATCTCGACTACCAGCGCGAGGCGATCGACGCCGTCTGCGACCTGTTTCGCGGCCAGGAATCGTATCGCGGCGACTTCAGCGTGCTCGCGAACGCCGCGCCCGGCACGACGGCCGCGGCGCAAGGCTCGCTCGGCTTCGCGGTGTCGGAGCAAGGCGTCGGCAACCGGCTGTCGCTGACCGACGACGCGCTCGCGCGCAACCTCGCCGACGTGCAGCTGCGCGGCGGGCTGCCGCCGTCCGGCCTGCCCGGCTCGCGCGACTTCACCGTCGAGATGGAGACCGGCACCGGCAAGACCTACGTGTACCTGCGCACGATCTTCGAGCTGAACCGCCGCTACGGCTTCACGAAGTTCGTGATCGTCGTGCCGTCGATCGCGATCAAGGAAGGCGTGCACAAGACGCTGTCCATCACCGAGGATCACTTCCGCGCGCTGTACGCGGGCGTGCCGTACGACTACTTCCTGTACGACTCCGCGAAGCTCGGCCAGGTGCGCCACTTCGCGGCGAGCGCGGCGATCCAGATCATGGTGATGACGGTCGCCGCGATCAACAAGAAAGAGATCAACAACCTCTATAAAGACAGCGAGAAGACCGGCGGCGAGAAGCCGATCGACCTGATCCGCGCGACGCGGCCGATCGTGATCGTCGACGAGCCGCAGAGCGTCGACGGCGGGCTCGAGGGGCGCGGCCGCGAAGCGCTCGCCGCGATGGCGCCGCTCTGCACGCTGCGCTATTCGGCCACGCACGTCGACCGTCACCACATGGTGTACCGGCTCGATGCGGTCGACGCGTACGAACGCAAGCTCGTCAAGCAGATCGAGATCGCGTCGGCGATTGTCGAGGACGCGCACAACAAGCCTTACGTGCGGCTCGTCGGCGTGTCGAACCGGCGCGGCGCGATCAGCGCGCGCGTCGAGCTCGACGTCGCGACGGCGGCCGGCGTGAAGCGCCAGATCGTGACGGCGACCGACGGCGACGACCTCGAACGCCTGACCAAGCGCGCGCTGTATGCAGGGCTGCGGGTCGGCGAAGTGCATGCGGTGAAGGGCGCCGAGTACGTCGAGCTGCGCCATCCGGAAGGCGAGGCGTTCCTGTCGCTCGGCGAGGCGTTCGGCGACATCGACACGCTCGCCGTGCAGCGCGAGATGATCCGCCGCACGATCCGCGAGCATCTCGACAAGGAATTGCGCCTCGCCGAGCGCGGCGTGAAGGTGCTGTCGCTGTTCTTCGTCGATTCGGTCGAACGCTATCGCCGCTACGACGAGAACGGGATGCCGGTGAAGGGCGACTACGCGCTGATCTTCGAAGAAGAATATGCGCGCGCGGCGCGCGTGCCGGCCTACCGTGCGCTGTTCGACGGCGTCGATGTCGCGCTCGAAGTCGAGCGCGCACACAACGGCTACTTCTCGATCGACCGCAAGGGCGGTTGGACCGACACGAGCGAGAGCAGCGCCGCGGCGCGCGAGAACGCGGAGCGCGCGTACGGCCTCATCATGCGCGAGAAGGAAGCGCTGCTGTCGTTTGACACGCCGCTGAAGTTCATCTTCTCGCACTCGGCGCTGAAGGAAGGCTGGGACAACCCGAACGTGTTCCAGATCTGCACGCTGCGCGACATCCAGACCGAACGCGAGCGTCGCCAGACGCTCGGCCGCGGGCTGCGCCTCGCCGTCGACCAGGACGGTGAACGCGTGCGCGATCCGGGCGTAAACACGCTTACCGTGATCGCGACCGAGCGCTACGAGTCGTTCGCGGAGAACCTGCAGAAGGAAATCGAGGCCGATACGGGCATCCGTTTCGGGATCGTCGAGGAACACCAGTTCGCGGCGCTGCCGGTGCAGGAAGGCGACGGGCCCGCGCACGCGCTCGGCATCGAGCTGTCGCGCGTGCTGTGGACGCATCTGCACGAGCAGGGCTACGTCGACGCGCAAGGCAAGGTGCTCGACCGGCTGAAGGATGCGCTGCGCCAGAGCGCGCTCGTGCTGCCTGCGGCGTTCGAGACGCTGCGCGCGCCGATCGTCGCGACGCTGCGCAAGCTGTCGGGCCGCTTCGCGGTGCGCAACGCGGACGAGCGGCGCGCGATCGCATTGCGACGCGACGCGTCGGGCAAGGCCGTCGTGTTCGGCGACGACTTCCGCGCGTTGTGGGACCGCATCCGCCATCGCACCGTGTACAGCGTCGAGTTCGACAACGCGAAGCTCGTGCGCGACTGCACGGCCGCGCTGCGCGACGCGCCGGACATCGCGCGCGCGCGGCTGCAGTGGCGCAAGGCCGAGATCGACATCGGCAAGGCCGGCATCGAGGCGATCGAGGTGGCCGGCGCCGGCACGGTGCTGATCGACGAAGGCGAGCTGCCGCTGCCCGACCTGCTCACCGAACTGCAGGACCGCACGCAGCTCACGCGCCGCTCGCTCGCGACGATCCTGGCCGACAGCGGCCGGCTCGATGATTTCCGCGTGAATCCGCAGCAGTTCATCGCGCTGGCCGCCGATGCGATCAACCGCTGCAAGCGGCTCGCGCTGGTTGCCGGCATCGCGTACCGGAAGCTCGGCGAGCGCCACGTGCATGCGCTCGAGTCGTTCGAAAGCGAGGCGCTGACCGGTTATCTGCGCAACCTGCGGCCGGATGCGCGGAAGTCGATCCACGAGGCCGTCGTGTGCGAGACCGACGCCGAGCGCGCGTTCGCCGATGCGCTGGAAGCGCACGACGGCGTGAAGCTGTACGCGAAGCTGCCCGCATGGTTCCGCGTGCCGACGCCGCTCGGCAGCTATCACCCCGACTGGGCGGTGCTCGCGGAGCAGGATGGCGGCGAGCGGCTGTACTTCGTCGTCGATACGCCGAATGCAGACGGCAACGTGACGAGCGAGCACGAGCGCGCGAAGCTCGCGTGCGGCGAAGCGCATTTCCGGGCGCTGGTGGACGGCGGAGCGGCCGCGCGGTTCGTGCGCGTCAGGCAGGCCGACGCGTTGTTCGAGCCTGTCGCAGCCGTCGCGCCGCTGGCGGGCGCGGGGCGCTGAAACGAAGGGCGGCGACGAGCCGCCCTTTTTTCATGGCGCGGGCCGCGATGCTGCTGCGATGGTGGGCGCCGCGGGGACGAATTCGCCTGTCATTTCCATGAAAGCGATTCGTATTCCCGCGCGCTCGCGGGCGTGGTTACGGCTGGTTGCAAATCGGGGTCGACGCGATGCCGGCGCGCGACACGTCCATTGCGCCGCCGCCATGAAAAAAGGACGCCGAAGCGCCCTTCTTTCCGCGTGCGTACGCCTCGGTTACAGCGTGCGGCCGAACGCGTTGCGATGTGCGTGATGCGTCGACGTCGATGCATGCGCGGTATGACCGTGCGTACGGCCATGACCATGGCCCGGCTGCGTACCCGCGCGATCGGCGATCGTGTCGGAGCGGTCGGCCGCGCGCGCGAGGCCCTTGTCGCGGTCGCCCGCGTGCATGCCGTTCGAGTTGCTCAGCGCTTCACCGCTCATGTGGCCGGCGGACATGCCGCCCGCATTACCACCCATCCCGCCCATCCCGCCGGCACCATGGCCGCCGCCGTTGCCACCACCACCACCGCCATTGCCGCCGCCCGCCGCCTGCGCGGAAACAGCGCCGAGTGCGAGCAGCGCGGCTGCCAATACGGACAGATATCGTTGCGTTTTCATTGTTTGCTCCCTGGAGCGTGTTCGAATGACTGCATTCTAGGAACGCGCGCGATTCGTGCGGCGCGGCGTTGTAAATGATCGTAACCGCGCGCGCGGCGCGCTTTTGTCAGATCAATTCGCCGGCGTTCGGCACACTTGATGAACCGTCCATCCGGCCGCCACCCAACAAGGGAAATGAAAGGCGGAGACGGCGCGATCGCGCCGTTCCGCCGGTGGCTACGCTTACTGCGCCGGCTGCACGCCCTGCGCGGCGGCCTTGCGCTGCGCGGCCAGTTCCTGCTCGTGTTTCTTCGCCATGTGGTGGCCCACGATACAGCCGCCGACCGCGCCGACCACGGCGTGATGTCCCGCGTAGTGGCCGGCGACGCCGCCCACCACCGCGCCCTTCATGCAGCCCGCCGCGTGCGCGCTGCCGATCGTTGCGAGCGCGACGACGGCGGCCGCCGCGCTATACCTGATGTGTCGAATGGGCATCATGCGATCACGCTCCTCTCGTCGTCGTGCTCGGTGTCCTCGTGAACCGGTTGCCCGGTTCAGTTCCAGCGGCCGCGCCAGCCGTCGCCGTCACGCCAGCCGCGCTCACGCCACTCGTGCTCGCGCCATTCACGACGGCGCCATTCGTGTTCGCGCCATTGACGCGCACGCCAGTCGTCATCGCGATAGTAGCCCACCGGCGCGTACATCACTGGCGGCGGCGGCGCGACGTAGACCGGCGCCGGCGCCGCATAGACGCCCGGCACACCGATGCCGACCGACAGGTCGACGTGGGCCGATGCGACGCCCGAAGCTGCCAGCGCCGCTACGCCGAGAACTGCACCGAGAATAAGTTTCTTGCTCATTTCGCGACTCCCTGCACGTGTCGTGCGTCATGTGACTACGGTTCGGAGTCTAGGCACCACGGGCGGACACAGGTGAAACCGGTATGCGAGACCGGTAACGGACGTTTACGGATGGGCGCGGAGCCTTGCGGGACAAGGGGGACGAGCGATTCGACACGCCGTTGCAACGACGCATCGAATCGGAAGAGTCGGGAAATCTTGCCGGCGCGCGGGCCCGCGACGCAGACCGCACGCGTCCGCGCACACGCCGCGCACGCCGTGCGAGCGGATCGCGACGACGTTACGCGCGGATATCGTCGACGCTGCGCAGCCAGTGCACGCTGAACAGCTGGTCCGAGTCGGTCCACACGGTGTCGGGCTCGAAGCCCGCACGCCGCGCGATCGCCTGGAAGCCGTCTATCGTGAACTTGTGCGAGTTCTCCGTGTGGATGCGTTCGCCGGCCTCGAAGCGGAACGCGTGGCCGCGCACGTGCACCGTCTGCGCGATATCGCTGACGAGATGCATCTCGATGCGCTGCCGCTCGCGATCGTAGAACGCGCAATGCGAGAACGCGTCGAGATCGAAATCCGCGCCGAGCTCCGCGTTCGCGCGGGCGAGCAGGTTCAGGTTGAACTGGGCGGTCACGCCCTGCGCGTCGTTGTACGCGTGATGCAGCGTGCGTTCGTCCTTCACGAGATCCGCACCGACCAGCAGGCCGCCGCCGCGCAACAACCGCGCGGCGTCGCGCAGGAACGTATCGGCTTCCTCCGGCGAGAAGTTGCCGATCGTCGAGCCGGGAAAGAAGCCGATGCGCCTGCGTGGCGTGCCGGTCAGCTCGGCCAGCTGCTCGGCCTTCGTGTAGTCGGCCGCGAGCGGCGCGACGTCGAGCCATGGATACGCGGCACGCAGCCGCGCGGCCGCGCCGTGCAGGTAGTCGGCCGAGATGTCGATCGGCACGTAGCGCGCCGGCGCGTTCGCGTAGTTGTCTGCGCACGCGTCGAGCAGCACGCGAATCTTCTCGAGCGAGCCCGCGCCGAATTCGACGATGTCCGCATGCGGGCCGACGCGCCGCACGATTTCGGCCGCGCGATCGCGCAGGATCCCGAGTTCGGTCCGCGTCGGGTAATACTCCGGCAATTCGCAGATGCGATCGAACAGCGCGGAGCCGGCCGCATCGTAGAAGTATTTCGGCGGAATGCTGCGCGGCGTGCGCGACAGCCCGTCGATCAGGTCGCGCTCGAACGCGCTGGGCCGCGCATCGCGGGCGGGTTGCAGGCCACCGCTCGTGGCCGTCAGATCAGACGTCTCGCGCAAGTCGCACTCCCGTGAATTGCCAGCGCGCGGCCGGCGGAAAGAAATTGCGGTACGTCGGCCGTTCGTGCCCCGGCGGGGTCGCGATGCTGCTGCCGCGCAGGACTTGCTGGCCGACCATGAACTTGCCGTTGTATTCCGCGGCGACGCCTGCGAGCGGCCGAAAGCCCGGATACGGCTCGTAGGACGAACGCGTCCACTGCCATACGTGCCCGAGCATCTGCGCGATGCCATCCGCGCCGAACGCGGCCTCCCATTCGAATTCGGTCGGCAGGCGTGCGCCGGCCCATTCCGCATACGCCGCCGCCTCGTAGAAGCTCACGTGACACACGGGCGCATCGGGCGCGAGCGGCTCCACGCCGTGCAGGCCGAACGCACGCCAGGCGTGTGCGGCTGCCGGATCACCGTCGTCGCCGGGAATCCAGTACGCGGGCCCTTGCCACCCTTCCCGCTGCACCGTCGCCCAGCCGTCCGACAGCCAGTATTCGGGGCGTGCATAGCCACCGTCCGCGATGAAGGCCGCGAATTCGGCGTTCGTCACGAGACGGTTCGCGATCTCGCACGGACGCACGAGCGCCGTATGGCGCGGCCGTTCGTTGTCGAACGAGAACGCGGCGCCATCGTGGCCGATCTCGACGAGCCCGCCCGGCTGATGCAGCCAGCGCAGCGGGCCGGCATCGCCCGCGGCCAGAGCGGCGTGCCCGGCGTGAGCATCGGCGCCGCTGCGCGGCCGGAACGCGGGCTTGAGCGGGTTGCACGAGAACGCATGCAGCATGTCCGTGACGATCAGTTCCTGATGCTGCTGTTCGTGATGCAGGCCGAGCTCGATCTCGGGCGCGATCGTGGCGAGCAACGCCGGGTCGGCGCCATCGAGCGCGCGCAGCATCGCGTCGTCGACGTATTGCCGATATGCGTGCACCTCATCGAGCGACGGACGCGTGAGCAACCCGCGCTGCGGCCGCGGATGGCGCGGGCCGAGCGCTTCGTAATAGGAATTGAAGAGGAACTGGAACGCGTCGTCGAACGGCGCGTAGCCGCGCACGCGACGCATCAGTACGACGGTTTCGAAGAACCAGGTCGTATGCGCGAGATGCCATTTCACGGGACTCGCGTCGGGCATCGACTGCACGGCCTGGTCTTCGGCGGACAGCGTCGCGGTCAACGCGATGCTATGGGCGCGCACGTCCTGGTAACGGCGCTGAAGCTGGGATGCAAGGAGGCTCATCGGTTTACCGTTCACGTCGCGATTCGCTGCGTTGCGTTGCCGGAAAAAGGAAAGCCTTGCGCTCGGATGCGCGCGGCTGACGTGCGACCTTCATTGCTGCGTCGTCGGGCAGCCGGCGCGCGCGCCGGGCCGCTGGTGCGGCGTGACTTCATCTGCCCGTGCAGAACAGTATGGGCCAGAAATGTGAACGTCGCGAATCGGATTTCAGGTGAAACGAGCGAGAAAGAAAAATGAAAGCATCGATCATGCGCGGGGCGGCGGCGTGACGAACCGTCGATGCCCGTCATGACGCGTGCTCGGAGGGTGAACGCAATGTGCATGCCCGCGGGTTCGCCATGCCGACGCCTCATGACATGCACACCGGCGTCATGAAAGATCGGATGACACGGGTTCGCCACGGGAGCGGCGCCATGGAATCGAAATGGGCATGGGTCCGCGCGTCGGTGTCGCGGACCTCGACATCGCCGTTCAACCGCTCTGCCCTCCGCGCGCTTCCCCGCATTTGAAAATTTTTTTGCGTCGATGTCACAGGCGCGGAGGGCTCGCTCGTCATATCGCCGGAACCCACACGAAAGGAGAAGGAACCATGACTGCGAAACTCAATCCGTTTGCCGCCGCGCCCGCATTGATGAAGAACTGGATGGCCGTCTCGGTCGCCGCTGCCGGGAGCCTCGAGCCGACGCTGATCGAGCTGGTCAAGATCCGCGCGTCGCAAATCAACGCGTGCGCGAACTGCCTTAACATGCACACCGTCGAGGCGCGCGAGCAAGGCGAGACCGAGCAGCGCATCAACCTGCTGGCCGCATGGCGTGAAGCACCCTGCTACACCGACCGCGAACGCGCAGCGCTCGGCTGGACCGATGCACTCACGCGGCTTTCAGAAGGCCATGGCGCGCACGAGGCCGCGTATGCGGCGCTGAACGACCACTTCAGCGAGGAGGAACAGGTGAAACTCACCGTGATGATCAACGTGATCAACGGCTGGAACCGGCTGGCCGTCGGCTTCGGGCTGTGGATCGATCCGGCCGAGGCGAAGGCCGCTGCCGCGAAGATGGTGGCGTGATGACCCACCTCGATCCGGCCGCCGGCAGCGCCGCAGACCGGGCCGACGCCGCGGCGAGCTTCGACCCGCTGCGTCGCACGCTGATGCGCGTCGCGTACCGGATGCTCGGTTCCGTCGCGGACGCCGAGGACATGGTGCAGGAGGCGTTCATCCGCTGGATGGGCGTCGATCGCACCGAGGTGCGCGTGCCCGAGGCGTTCCTGCGCCGCATGGTGATGCGCATGTGCCTCGACCAGCTGAAGTCCGCGCGGCACCGGCGCGAGACCTACATCGGCCCGTGGCTGCCCGAGCCGGTCGTCGAGGAAGATGAACAGGAGGACGTCACGCTGCCGCTGATGCTCGCGCTCGAACGGTTGTCGCCGCTCGAACGTGCGGCGTTCCTGCTGCACGACGTGTTCGGCCTCGGGTTCGACGAGATCGCGACGACGATCCAGCGTGACCCGGCCGCCTGCCGACAGCTCGCCGCGCGGGCGCGCACGCATGTGCGCGAGGCGCGGCCGCGGTTTCATGTCGAGAAGCAGCGCGGGATCGAGCTGGCCGAGGCGTTTTTCGCGGCGTCACGCAGCGGCGACATGCGCGCGCTCGGCGCGATGCTCGCCGAGGACGTGAGCCTGCATTCGGACGGCGGCGGCAAGCGCTCGGCTGCGGGCAAGCCGGTGTTCGGCTTCGAGCGAGTGATGAAGGTGCACGCGTACCTCGCCGAGCTGTTCGCCACGCATGCGTCGAAGCTCGTGCGCGCGGGGTTCATCAACGGGCTGCCGGGGTTCGTCACACTGGAAGCGGATGGCGAGCTGCAGACGACGGCTCTCGAGATCGAGGGCGAGAAGGTCGTCGCGATCTATGTCGTGCGGAATCCTGACAAGTTGAGGCATCTGCATTGATGCTCGGCGGGTGGGCGCTTTGCGCCCGCTTTCCCTGCTCTGCGACCTGACTTGTCGAATGCGGGCTGATTGTTGCGCATGGATCGCATGCAACGCATCGGCACATGCCTGCGCAGTTTCGGCCGCAAAAAGAAAAACGCCACGCGATGTTGCCGCGTGGCGTTTGTATGTTGGCGAGTCGGATTGCCTGTAGGCAATGCGAGCTGCCAGACCCCTTCATTTTGTTCGTTGGTAGGCTCGATTGGATTCGAACCAACGACCCCCACCATGTCAAGGTGGTGCTCTAACCAACTGAGCTACGAGCCTAAGAAGCCGCGAATTATAGAGAGGGTTTTGGAGGTGCGCAAGTCCCTTCGTGAAAATTTTTTGAATCGGGGAGGATGCATTGGGGGATCGTCCGGCGCTCGAGCACTGACCACAATCGCATCCGGGTTCATCCTCACTGCAACGTCTCACCGGGCCCGCGTACGTTCCGTCATAATGGATTCGTCGCGAATCCGGGGCCGGGGGTTGCGAACGACAATCAAGAGCAGGAACCGGCCCGATCCGGTCATGGGGAACAGGCGCGCGCGATGCACGATCCGCCCGCCACCTTGCACGAACCAGTAGCGCCTCGTGACGACGGCACACCGCAACGCACGCGTAACGATATCGGGGTGGGTATGGTCGCGCTCAATCTGGTAATTCCCTGCTTCAACGAAGAAGCCGTGTTGCCGGAAACCGTACGCCGGCTCACGATCCTGCTTGACCAGCTTACCCGCGACGGCATCATCGACGGCGCGAGCGGCGTGACCTTCGTCGACGACGGTTCGCACGACCGGACCTGGTCGCTCATCGAAGGCTTCCATGCCGCCGATCCACGTATCCACGGCCTCAAGCTGTCGCGCAACCACGGGCACCAGAACGCATTGCTTGCCGGGCTCATGAGAGTCAACGGCGACGTGCTGATCAGTCTCGACGCCGATCTCCAGGACGACCTCGACGCGATTCCGCGCATGCTGCGCGAATACCAGTCCGGCGCCGAGATCGTATTCGGCGTGCGGCAGCGTCGTGACAGCGACGGCTTCTTCAAGCGCGTCAGCGCGCGCGGCTATTACCGGCTGCTGCGCCGCTTCGGCGTCGACATCTTGCCGGATCACGCGGACTTCCGCCTGATGAGCCGCCGGGCGATTGAAGAATTGCGCGGCTTCCGCGAGGTCAACCTGTTCCTGCGCGGCATCGTGCCGCTGCTGGGCTTCCGTACCGCGATCGTCCGGTACGACCGGCAGCCGCGCTTCGCCGGCGAAAGCAAGTACCCGTTGGCGAGGATGATCCTGCTCGCATCGGACGGCGTCGCGTCGTTTTCGACGAAGCCGCTGCAATGGAGCGCGTACGTTGGCGCCCTGCTTGCGCTGGCCTCGACCGTGTTCGGCATCTGGGCGCTGTCGATCCGGCTGTTCACCGACCGTTCGGTGCCCGGTTGGGCGTCCACCGTGATCCCGATGTACTTTCTCGGCGGCCTGCAGTTGCTGTTCCTCGGTGTGATCGGCGGCTATGTCGCAAAGATCTATTCGGAGACGAAGCAGCGCCCGCGCTTCATCGTCGAGAAGACGCTATGACGGGCCATCGGTCCTGCCACGCAACGACCCGGTACCAGGCCGGCCGCGGTATCTCACGGGGGGCTTCGTACAATGGATGACAGCACGGTAAGCGGCAGCCTGCCGCGTGCGTGGCCATATCGCACAGCCGATCGCGCGTTGCGCGCGTTGTTCGTCGCGACGGTCGCCGCGGCCGGCCTGCTGTTCTGGCTCGCGCCACACCCGCCGATGGTCGATCTTCCGCAGCATGCGGCGCAGGTCGCCACGCTGCGCGACATGCTGCGCGGCCAGTCGCCATGGGCGCCATTGCTGCGGATCAACCTGTTTACGCCCTACCTGCTCGGCTATGGCGCGGCGGCGCTGCTTTCGTTCGTGATGCCGGTCGCGGCTGCGTTCAAGGTCATGCTGACCCTGTCGTTCTATGGTTTCGTCGCCGCGTACCTCGCGCTGCGCCGGCGTCTCGGTTCGGACCCGCGCCTCGACTGGCTGTGCGTACCCGGGTTCTTCGGCTTCGCGTACGAGTTCGGCCTTTATTCGTACCTGGTCGCCGCGCCGGTCGCGATGATCTTCCTCGCGCTCGCGCTCGACTATGCCGAGCAGCCGACCTTTCGCCGCGGCGCCGTGCTGGCGCTCGTGAATCTTGCGCTGTTTTTCTCGCATGGGCTGATCTTCGTGTTCGCGAACGCGATCGGCGGATTGTTCCTGCTCGTGCGCCGGCCCCGCACGTTTTCGCGCGCATTGCTCGCCGCGTGGCCGTATGCGGTGCTCGCGTTCGTCACCGTGCTGTACGCGCTGTTGCATCGTGACGTCGATCTGGCGCCGATGTATCCGTTCACCGTGATCTGGACCATCAATCCACTGGTCCGAATGTTTGCGGCCATGATCTATCCATGGGGTATCACCGCTGCCGACAGTTCAGTGCTGGTGTTCCTGCTGATCGTCGCGGCACCGCTCCTGTTGGCATCGAAGGCCAACCGGAACATCACCGCATATGTACCGGCGATCGTTGTGACCATCGTCTGGTTCGGCGTGCCGCGGTTTGCGATCAATACGTTCTTCCTGTTTCCGCGCTTCGCGCTGTTCCTGCTTCCGTTCTATGCATTGATGTTCCGCGAGCCCGTGCCGGGGGAACCCGGTCGAGTCGGAACGCCATGGCTCTCACGCGCGACGCAGTTGATCCTTGCCGCGATCTGCATCGGCTTCATTGCGCAGCAAAGCATGCGGGTACTGCGCTTTGCCGACGAGAGCGCCGATTTCGACACGGTCGCCAACGCGATCGAACCGGCGCAGCGCGGCCTCGCGATCATCATCGACCGGGCGAGCGCGGCCGCGGACAATCCGTATGTCTACGAGAACTTTGCGCTTTGGTACCAGGCCGAGCATCGCGGGTTCGTCGATTTCAATGCTGCGCGGTTCCCGCCGCAGATCGTCCGCTTTCGGCTCGACCGGCTGCCCGGCGTGGGGCCGTCCGACGTCGCGCCGTTGCCGCTGTACCAGCACTTCAACTGGCAGCGACACCAGGGGCGCCTGTACAGGTATTTCATCGTCCGCGCCGAGACGCCGCTGCCGGACGCGTTTTTCGCCAATCCGGACTGTCGCGTCGTGCGCGTGAAGACGGCGGGCGAATGGTCGGTGTACGAGAAGCAGGCTTGTCGGGGCGATTGATTGCACTGCGTCGCATGCGGTGCGATGCGTCGCGCCACGTCGTGCACCGATCGCGCCATCGGGAGATTGCGATGTCACCTGGATTCATCGCGGACGATACGCCGCGCTCGTATGACGAGATCTTCTACCGGTACCAGCGCGAAGGATCGGCGCGGTCGGCGCATGGCGTGCTGCCCGGCGTCAATGCGCTGCTGAAGCCTGCGAGTATCCTCGACGTCGGTTGCGGTGCCGGAGCGTGGCTCAGCGTGCATCGCCAACTCGGCGTGCAGGACATCACCGGCATCGACGGCGACTATGTCGATCGTTCGGTGCTGATGATCGACCCCGCCCATTTCGTACCGGCCGATATTTCGAAGCGCTTCGATCTCGGGCGATCGTTCGATCTCGTCCAGTGCCTCGAAGTCGGCGAGCACGTGCCAAAGGCATCCAGCGAGGCACTCGTCGACAATCTCGTCCGGCACGGCAAGCGCGTGCTGTTTTCCGCCGCCGTGCCTGGCCAGGGCGGCGAGAACCACATCAACGAACAGCGTTACGAATTCTGGCGCGACCTGTTCGCGCGCCACGGCTACCAGCTGTTCGATTTCGTCCGGCCGATGATCGCCGCAGACATGCGCATCGAGCCGTGGTACCGCTACAACCTGCTCTTTTTCGTTGCCGCCGACGAAGCGGAATGGCTGCCGGACGCGATCGGACAACACCGCATCGACAGCCGTTCGGGCATACCGGACGTGTCGCCACCCGGCTACAAGGCGCGCAAGTTGCTGCTGCGCTGGTTGCCGGTGCGCGTGAAAACCGGCATCGCCATGCTGAAGAGCCGGATGGTCGCCAACCGATTGAAGCGCCACGAGGAACACCGGTGAAACTGTCCGTCTACGTGCTCATTCTGGCCGGCGTGTTCCTCGCGGCAACCGGCCAGGTCGCGTTCAAGATCGGTGCCGACGGCCGCCATGCATTGACTGAATTCATCAATGCGTGGGTCGCGCTCGGGTTGCTCTGCTACGGCGCAGGCACGGTGCTCTGGATCTTCGCTTTGAGCAAGACCGGGCTCACTGTCGTGTATCCGTTTACCGCGCTCACGTTCGTGCTCGTCTTTCTGGCCGGAATCGTGTTCTTCGGCGAGCGTGTGTCGTATGCGCAATGGGGAGGCGTCGCGATGATCCTCGGCGGGCTGTATCTGATTGCCATGGTTCGATAGCGGGCGGACTGGCGCTGCAACTTATCCACAGCGCGCTATGGATAACCGTCCGGCAAGCCTATGGATTCACAGTGGAACGATTGAGGATATGTCGACGCGACTGTGAATCGGCGGAAAGTTGTTCTGTGATGCACAGCGATTTTCCTGTGCATCGCCTGTGGTTATGCATTCCACTTCATGCTGAAAATTCAGGGCGTTACGGAAGTTATCCACTGTGAGGCTGCGGGCTTGTTAACTATCACTACGTATATATACGAACTCTGTTAACACCTTTGGATAAGCACAGTCCGCCGACTGTGATCCGGGCGGGATATGCACTGCGTGCGGTGGATGGATCAAGCGAAGCCGAAGCCGGTGACCGCTCGAACGCTCGTATCGGTAGAATCGCCAGGGTTCGGGATCGTTGTCGGTTCAAGGGCGAGCGATTCAACGTGAAGTTCGATCCCGACGATCGATGAAGGCTCCCGTCAATGAGATGCTGGTGATGGATATTGCTGGCTGCGT
Source organism: Burkholderia sp. SCN-KJ (assembly GCF_024656005.1). Taxonomy (NCBI): domain Bacteria; kingdom Pseudomonadati; phylum Pseudomonadota; class Betaproteobacteria; order Burkholderiales; family Burkholderiaceae; genus Burkholderia; species Burkholderia sp. SCN-KJ. Next base: position 4,572 of record NZ_JANKOG010000024.1, on the reverse strand, counting down.
CGTGGGTGCTCATGACCGATGCGGCTGCACAAGGATCCGTTATGACAACCACGCCACCGTCGTACGACATGACGCTGGATCTTCTGACTGCTTCCTGGGTGGCAAGTACGAAAGAGGCGGCTTCTACTCTTTGACGACGATGCGTCGATGGAAGCAATCATCGGATTGCTGACGGCAACGTGTGCAGACTGCCTGAGTGAATTAGTGGCCGTGCAGAGAGCAGGGCAAGATGAAAAGAATGTCTCAGGAGGACGGATGGCCAAGCTGAATTTCGGGACCATCGGCCGGTGTTCCGTCGATCTCGATACCGCGGCGCTGCTCGGTCTGAGGGCTGCCTATGAGGAGTTTGCAAAGACCGGGCAGGATCTGAAAAACTTCAGGATCTGCATCACGGACGAAAGTGCGGCCAGAATGGATCCTGGGCCTGAGGACCACGTAATCAGCATGACCATCGTGGCGAAGATGCCTCCCGGCATGCGTGGGCTCGGCAATGCAAGCCCGCTCGGGACGTCGATCAAGTACGTGATCTCCCCGGAAACCGGCGAGATTCTCGGGGCTTACTCGACCAAGTGATGTCCGTGCGACCGTAGCGCCCGACTGTCGCGTGTGGACAACCGGCACGCAAAACAATCAGGAACGCTGTGCAGCTCCCCGGGGACACATTGATTCGAAGCGCTCACGCGCATGCGAACAACCCGTGAGCGGCCGAAACGAAATCCTGTGTACCAGCTCGGCGAGGACGATGTGGATATCGCGACCCAAAGACACTCGAAATGCTGTGCGGGCCGAAGGTGAGTGATTCAACCAGAAACGGCATGCCGAGCCGCTGCGGCCGATGTGGATATCCTGCGTCCAGAAGACGCCAAACCCTGTGACGTCGGAACCGAAGAGGGTCTACCCATCCGGGAACGCACCGCGACGAGGTTCGCGGTGTGGACAACCACCACAAAAGCGAATTTGAACGCTGTGGCCCCGAACGGTGAACGTGAGCGCTTTCAGGCTTGTCGAACCGCATCGGCCGGACCGCAGTCAGCGCACAACGGCCACCAACTGACAGCATATCGTCCAGCTCAAATCTGCTGATCGAGCGCCCTCACGACCGCGTGCTCACCAAGACTATCCACAGGCCCGACCACCGCGAAGTTGAGCCCATTCACCGACCCATACCGCGCCAGCAACGACCCATCCACGCGTTGCCCGGCCGGCAGCAGCCGATGTTTCGATTCCGCGGGCCGGAGATAGAAGCTCAGCATCCGCCCGGCGTCGTCCTCATAGAGCACCATCGCGGCCGTGGCCCCACTGTCCGTCGTAAACAACCGTCCGCCGACCGGCCTGAACCCCGCCGCACTCAAATCCGGCAGCCTCGCCGATGCCCCGACGCGGCGGGTGAGCCACCCCTGCAAATCGCCCGCACCGTTCGGCCGGAAATCCACCTTCGCGGCCTGATCGACCACCATCATCCGGTAAGCCTCGACCGCATCGCTCATCGGCGCAATCGGCGGCGCCGCGTTCCACCCACGCGCCTGCCACCCGCCAAACGTCCCGAGCCCGATACAGAACACGAACGAAGCCGCCATCGCGAACCGCATCCGCGAGCGCTCCGCACGCTTCGCACGAATCACCGCCGGATCCAGCGCAGGATTCTCGCCGGGCATCCGCACGCCTTCGAGCGCGGCCCGCAACCGCTGCGCATCCTGCTGCCATTGCTTCACCTGTTCCGCACTCTCCGGATGCAGCGCGAGATATCGCTCGACCGCGGCGCGCGCATCGTCGTCGAGCTGGCCGTCGACATAGGCCTGGAGATCATGTTCGTCGGGACGGAGCGTATTCATTTCATCAAACGGAGAGAAGGAGCGGGAAGCTCGCCGTCGCTGAGCTGGCGCAGCGCCTGGCGGGCGCGGGAGAGTCGCGACATCACGGTGCCGATCGGCACGTCGAGCAGGTCGGCGACTTCCCGGTACGTGAAGCCCTCGACCGCGACGAGCAGCAGCAGGCTGCGCTGCTCGTCGGACAAACGGCCGAACGCTTCGAGCGTCGCGCGCGCGGCCACCTCGCGTTCGGCGGACGGCCAGTGCGCTTCGTCGTCGTCGCGAATGCGGCCGAGCAGCCACGCATAGCGCTTCGCGCTGCGTTTGCCGTCGAGAAACTGCCGGTAAAGAATCGTGAAGAGCCAACTGCGCAGCGACGCGTCGTCGCGGCGGCTCGCCCAGCGCGACAGCGCACGCTCGAGCGTCGACTGGACGAGATCGTCGGCCGCGTGGACATCACGTGCCAGCCAGAGCGCGAAGTGTCGCAGCCTGGGGATGAGTTCGCGCAATGCGTCGTCGTCGGGGGCGTTTGAGGGCATGGCCGGGGGCGCGAGCCGATAAGCGTGGAGATGCCGCGTAGGACGCCGGTCGGCGCCGCTTATTCCGTCAGCATACGAAAAATTTCTTCATGGAATAAAGCGGCGCGGGTGGCGTCCTACACGCGTTCGACAATGATCTGACAATCGGGAGTGCATCCATGAAGCAATCATCCTCTTCTTCACCGCCGCGCGAGCCTGGGCGCGGATGGTGGCGCTGGGCCGTGATCGGCGGCGCGGTGGCCGGCGTGGCCGTGGCGTTCGGGTATGTAGGCGGCTGGCTCGCGCCGGCGCGTCTGACCCCGCACCGGCTCGTCGACGCGCTGCAGACGGCTGGCGGCGAGCATCCGGGCTTCCGGCGCAATCACGCGAAGGGCGTGTGCGTGACCGGCTATTTCGAAGGCAACGGCGCCGCGAGCGCGTATTCGGTCGCGCCGTTCTTCAAGGCGGTGCGCACGCCGGTGGTCGGCCGCTTCGCGCTGCCGGGCGGGAATCCGTATGCGCCTGACAGCAGCGTGCCGATCCGCAGCCTCGCGCTGAAGCTCACCGCACCGGACGGCCAGCAATGGCGGACCGGGATGAACGCGATGCCGGTGTTTCCGGTGGCGACGCCGAAGGCGTTCTACGCGCAGCTGCTGGCGACCCGGCCGGATCCGGCGACGGGCAAGCCCGATCCGGCGAAGGTGAAGGCGTTTTTCGGCGCACATCCGGAGACGGCCGCGTTCCGCGCCTGGGTGAAGGGTGCGAAGCCGAGCGCGAGCTACGTCACCGAAAGCTATTACGGGCTGAACGCGTTCTACTTCGTCGATGCGGCCGGCAAGCGCCAGGCGGTGCGGTGGCGCGTCGTGCCGGAGCAGACGGCGGGCGCCGGGGACGTCGCGACGGCCGCGGATCCGAACGTTTTGCAGCAGGACCTGACGCGGCGCATCGCGGACGGCGCGCAGAAGTGGAAGCTGCTGGTCACGCTGGCGGAACCCGGCGACCCGGTGGACGACGCGACGAAGACCTGGCCCGCGCAGCGGATGACGATCGACGCGGGCACGCTCGTGCTCGATCGCGTGGAGCCGCAGGACAGCGGGCCGTGCCGGGACGTGAATTACGACCCGACGGTGCTGCCGCAGGGGATTCAGGTGTCGGGGGATCCGTTGCTGGCGGCGCGGTCGGCGGCTTATGCGGATTCGTATCTGCGCAGGACGAGTGAAGAGGCCGGCGTGGCCGGCGCGGCGCGATTGAGTGCGGAGGGACGATGATGAAGGCTGCTACGACGTTTGGCTTGCCGGCGAGGCTGCTGCATTGGGTGATGGCCGCGATGATCCTCGCGATGCTGTTCATCGGGGTAGGAATGGTGGCGTCGGTTTCCGGGCGGCACGATTTCCTGGTGGCGTTGCACAAGCCGCTGGGGATTGCCGTGCTGGTGCTGGTGTGTGTGCGGATAGTGGTGCGGCTGTCGTCGAAGCCGCCGGCGCTGCCTGAGGATTTGCCTTGGTGGCAGAAGGTTGCCGCGCATGGGTCGCATCTGGTGCTGTATGCGCTGATGCTGGCGATGCCGCTGATCGGGTGGGCGATGCTGTCGGCTGGCGGGTATCCGGTGACCTTGGGCGGCGGCGTGCAGTTGCCGGCGATCGTTGCGGCTGATCCGGTTGCGTTCGCCTGGCTCCGGGTCGCGCATCGCGTGCTGGCCTATCTGTTCTTCTTGACGTTCCTCGCGCACTTCGCGGCGGCGCTGTATCACGGACTGATTCGACGGGACGGCGTGGTGAGGGCGATGGTTGGGCGGTAATCGACGAAAGGTTGAGTTCGCGACGGCGGGGCTGTTCACGGGCGACCGAGGCTGCTCTTGCCGTGCCGCTTATATATGACCACTAGGGTGGCTCAGCGGCTCCCGGCCTAGCACGTCAAAAATATTTCACAAAAGGGGTTGCGGAGACCGGGGCAGGTGCTTAGAATCACGCCTCTTTCGCGCTAACGGAAACGCAGCGCGGGGGAAAGAAGGGAAGCGGTGCTGTTGAAGTCGGTTTTATCGACTCCAGTGCATACGAAATTAAACCGCAGTCGTCGCAACGAAGTAGTTAAAAAAGTTGTTGACGAGTTTTAAAAAACGGTTGATAATCTCGCTTCTCTGCTGCTGAAAACGCAGCGCTGCTGAGAAACACGAAGTTTCTCGAAGAAATGCTCTTTAAAAATTAACAGCCGATAAGTGTGGGCGCTTGATGGTCGCGAGCTGATCT